>NZ_FOYV01000009.1 GCF_900115175.1 Marinobacter gudaonensis | reverse complement strand
GCATAGCCTGCTATGCAAGTGCTTCGACAACGACGAGCTGGATAATTCTGGTGGGTCTGGGTGGACTTGAACCACCGACCTCACCCTTATCAGGGGTGCGCTCTAACCACCTGAGCTACAGACCCAAAAACACGGGCCTGCAACGACCCTTTTGCTCTCTTTATTAGCCAACCAAGTAATTCGTGTGGACTCTGACCGAAGCATTCGGCTTCGTTTAAGGAGGTGATCCAGCCGCAGGTTCCCCTACGGCTACCTTGTTACGACTTCACCCCAGTCATGAACCACACCGTGGTGATCGTCCTCCCGAAGGTTAGACTAACCACTTCTGGTGCAATCCACTCCCATGGTGTGACGGGCGGTGTGTACAAGGCCCGGGAACGTATTCACCGTGACATTCTGATTCACGATTACTAGCGATTCCGACTTCACGCAGTCGAGTTGCAGACTGCGATCCGGACTACGACGCGTTTTGTGAGATTGGCTCCCCCTCGCGGGTTTGCAGCCCTCTGTGCGCGCCATTGTAGCACGTGTGTAGCCCTGGCCGTAAGGGCCATGATGACCTGACGTCATCCCCACCTTCCTCCGGTTTGTCACCGGCAGTCTCCCTAGAGTTCTCAGCCGAACTGCTAGCAACTAGGGATAGGGGTTGCGCTCGTTACGGGACTTAACCCAACATCTCACGACACGAGCTGACGACGGCCATGCAGCACCTGTGTTTGGGTTCCCGAAGGCACCAATCCATCTCTGGAAAGTTCCCAACATGTCAAGGCCAGGTAAGGTTCTTCGCGTTGCGTCGAATTAAACCACATGCTCCACCGCTTGTGCGGGCCCCCGTCAATTCATTTGAGTTTTAACCTTGCGGCCGTACTCCCCAGGCGGTCAACTTAGTGCGTTAGCTGCGCCACTAAGACTTCAAGAGTCCCAACGGCTAGTTGACATCGTTTACGGCGTGGACTACCAGGGTATCTAATCCTGTTTGCTCCCCACGCTTTCGCACCTCAGTGTCAGTGTTGGTCCAGGTAGCCGCCTTCGCCACTGGTGTTCCTTCCTATATCTACGCATTTCACCGCTACACAGGAAATTCCACTACCCTCTACCACACTCTAGCCTGACAGTTCGAAATGCCGTTCCCAGGTTAAGCCCGGGGCTTTCACATCTCGCTTATCAAACCACCTACGCGCGCTTTACGCCCAGTAATTCCGATTAACGCTTGCACCCTCCGTATTACCGCGGCTGCTGGCACGGAGTTAGCCGGTGCTTCTTCTGTGAGTAACGTCAAGCCTCCTGGGTATTAACCAGAAGGTTTTCCTCCTCACTGAAAGTGCTTTACAACCCGAAAGCCTTCTTCACACACGCGGCATGGCTGGATCAGGGTTGCCCCCATTGTCCAATATTCCCCACTGCTGCCTCCCGTAGGAGTTCGGGCCGTGTCTCAGTCCCGATGTGGCTGATCATCCTCTCAGACCAGCTACGGATCGTCGCCTTGGTGGGCCTTTACCCCACCAACTAGCTAATCCGACATAGGCTCATCCAATAGCGCAAGGTCCGAAGATCCCCTGCTTTCCCCCAAAGGGCGTATGCGGTATTAATCCGGGTTTCCCCGGGCTATCCCCCACTACTGGGCAGATTCCTATGCATTACTCACCCGTCCGCCGCTCGTCAGCAGGGAGCAAGCTCCCCCTGTTACCGCTCGACTTGCATGTGTTAAGCCTGCCGCCAGCGTTCAATCTGAGCCATGATCAAACTCTTCAGTTTAAATCATACAAGAATCCGAAGATTCTCTATTCTTGCTCAAGACAAAACTCAATTTCGACGAGTCACTGTCCTGATATTTC
>NZ_FOYV01000008.1 GCF_900115175.1 Marinobacter gudaonensis | reverse complement strand
AAAAAAGCCCCGGCAGCTGATGCTGTCGGGGCTGTTTTATTTAGGAGCCTGACGATGACCTACTCTCACATGGGCAACGCCACACTACCATCGGCGCTGGTCTGTTTCACTTCTGAGTTCGGGATGGGATCAGGTGGTTCCAGACCGCTATGGTCGTCAGGCAAAACGGTTGATCACTGGGGGACGGGATAGAGTTAAGTGATGTTGATTTCGTTAGAGCGTGGCTTTCGCTAGCTCTTGCGTTATCCGCAATTGTCTTGGGTGTTATATAGTCAAGCCGCACGAGCAATTAGTACCGGTTAGCTCAACGCCTCGCAGCGCTTACACACCCGGCCTATCAACGTCCTGGTCTTGAACGGCTCTTCAGGGGCCTCGAGGGCCCGGGGAGATCTCATCTTGGAAGGGGCTTCCCGCTTAGATGCTTTCAGCGGTTATCCTGTCCGAACATAGCTACCGGGCAATGCCACTGGCGTGACAACCCGAACACCAGAGGTTCGTCCACTCCGGTCCTCTCGTACTAGGAGCAGCTTTCCTCAAATCTCCAACGTCCACGGCAGATAGGGACCGAACTGTCTCACGACGTTCTAAACCCAGCTCGCGTACCACTTTAAATGGCGAACAGCCATACCCTTGGGACCGGCTTCAGCCCCAGGATGTGATGAGCCGACATCGAGGTGCCAAACACCGCCGTCGATGTGAACTCTTGGGCGGTATCAGCCTGTTATCCCCGGAGTACCTTTTATCCGTTGAGCGATGGCCCTTCCATACAGAACCACCGGATCACTATGACCTACTTTCGTACCTGCTCGACGTGTCTGTCTCGCAGTCAAGCGGGCTTGTGCCATTACACTAACCGCACGATGTCCGACCGTGCTTAGCCCACCTTTGTGCTCCTCCGTTACGCTTTGGGAGGAGACCGCCCCAGTCAAACTACCCACCACACAGTGTCCTTATCCCCGATCAGGGGACGAAGTTAGAACCTCAAACATGTCAGGCTGGTATTTCAAGGTTGGCTCCACGAGAACTGGCGTTCCCGCTTCAAAGCCTCCCAGCTATCCTACACAAACATGCTCAAAGTTCACTGTGAAGCTATAGTAAAGGTTCACGGGGTCTTTCCGTCTAGCCGCGGATACACCGCATCTTCACGGCGATTTCAATTTCACTGAGTCTCGGGTAGAGACAGCGCCCCCATCGTTACGCCATTCGTGCAGGTCGGAACTTACCCGACAAGGAATTTCGCTACCTTAGGACCGTTATAGTTACGGCCGCCGTTTACCGGGGCTTCGATCAAGAGCTTCGCGCAAGCGCTAACCCCATCAATTAACCTTCCGGCACCGGGCAGGCGTCACACCGTATACGTCCACTTTCGTGTTTGCACAGTGCTGTGTTTTTAATAAACAGTCGCAGGGGCCTGGTATCTTCGACTGGCTTCTGCTCCACCCGCAGGGGTATCACATACAACCAGCGTGCCTTCTCCCGAAGTTACGGCACCATTTTGCCTAGTTCCTTTACCCGAGTTCTCTCAAGCGCCTTGGTATTCTCTACCTGACCACCTGTGTCGGTTTGGGGTACGGTCTCGAATAGCCTGAAGCTTAGAAGATTTTCCTGGAAGCAGGGCATCAATGACTTCCCGCCCAATGGGCAGTCGTCGTCGCGTCTCGGGATTGTGGACCCGGATTTGCCTAAGTCCACTCCCTACATGCTTAAACCGGGACAACCGTCGCCCGGCTCACCTAGCCTTCTCCGTCTCTCCATCGCAGCTATCCAAGGTACGGGAATATTAACCCGTTTCCCATCGACTACACCTTTCGGTCTCGCCTTAGGGGCCGACTCACCCTGCGCCGATTAGCGTTGCGCAGGAACCCTTGGTCTTCCGGCGTGCGGGTTTTTCACCCGCATTGTCGTTACTCATGTCAGCATTCGCACTTCTGATACCTCCAGCATGCTTTACAACACACCTTCGCAGGCTTACAGAACGCTCCCCTACCCCGCATACAAAGTATGCAGCCGCAGCTTCGGTGACCAGTTTGAGCCCCGTTACATCTTCCGCGCAGGCCGACTCGACTAGTGAGCTATTACGCTTTCTTTAAAGGGTGGCTGCTTCTAAGCCAACCTCCTAGCTGTCTGAGCCTTCCCACATCGTTTCCCACTTAACTGGTACTTGGGGACCTTAGCTGGCGGTCTGGGTTGTTTCCCTCTTCACGACGGACGTTAGCACCCGCCGTGTGTCTCCCGGATAGTACTCACAGGTATTCGGAGTTTGCATCGGGTTGGTAAGTCGGGATGACCCCCTAGCCGAAACAGTGCTCTACCCCCTGTGGTATTCGTCCGAGGCGCTACCTAAATAGCTTTCGGGGAGAACCAGCTATCTCCGGGCTTGATTAGCCTTTCACTCCGATCCACAAGTCATCCCCTGGCTTTTCAACGACAGTGGGTTCGGTCCTCCAGTGCCTGTTACGGCACCTTCAACCTGCTCATGGATAGATCGCCCGGTTTCGGGTCTATGCCCAGCGACTAAATCGCCCTATTCAGACTCGGTTTCCCTACGGCTCCCCTAAACGGTTAACCTCGCCACTGAACATAAGTCGCTGACCCATTATACAAAAGGTACGCCGTCACGGAACAAGTCCGCTCCGACTGCTTGTACGCATACGGTTTCAGGGTCTATTTCACTCCCCTCACAGGGGTTCTTTTCGCCTTTCCCTCACGGTACTGGTTCACTATCGGTCAGTCAGGAGTATTTAGCCTTGGAGGATGGTCCCCCCATGTTCAGACAGGATACCACGTGTCCCGTCCTACTCGATTTCACCAGACTCAGGTTTCGGATACGGGGCTATCACCCACTATGGCGGCACTTTCCAGAGCCTTCTCCTACCAGTTGTCCAGCTTAAGGGCTAGTCCCCGTTCGCTCGCCGCTACTTAGGGAATCTCGGTTGATTTCTTTTCCTCGGGGTACTTAGATGTTTCAGTTCCCCCGGTTCGCCTCTTGCACCTATGTATTCAGTGCAAGATACCGACCCGAAAGTCGGTGGGTTTCCCCATTCAGAAATGTCCGGATCACAGCTCGTTTGCCAGCTCCCCGAACCTTATCGCAGGCTTCCACGTCTTTCATCGCCTCTGACTGCCAAGGCATCCACCGTATGCGCTTAGTTGCTTGACTATATAACCCCAAGACAACTGATCGAACTCATCCCCATCACCAGGCAAGCCTGATTCCAGAGACCCATTCGAGACAGCCGCCTGAAGCTATAAACAACCACTTCAACGACACACCGGATAACGCTTGAAATCGTTATCACTTTGAACA
>NZ_FOYV01000007.1 GCF_900115175.1 Marinobacter gudaonensis | reverse complement strand
TCACGGGTCTGCGGCATGGGGCCGTCAGCAGCGGAGCAAACCAGGATCGCGCCGTCCATCTGCGCCGCACCAGTGATCATGTTCTTCACATAGTCAGCGTGGCCCGGGCAGTCTACGTGTGCGTAGTGACGAGTCGGGGAATCGTACTCAACGTGGGAGGTCGCGATGGTGATACCACGCGCACGCTCTTCCGGGGCGTTATCGATCTGGTCAAACGCACGGCTCTCACCAGTGCCGAACACTTCGTGACATACACGAGTCAGGGCAGCTGTCAGAGTGGTCTTACCATGGTCTACGTGACCAATGGTGCCCACGTTCAAGTGCGGCTTATTACGTTCAAACTTAGACTTAGACATTTGACCAATCTCCCTAATCAACCAGGACCGTAACGTTGACCGGATAAATAGTGGAGCTCATGGGCGGATTTGAACCGCCGACCTCACCCTTACCAAGGGTGTGCTCTACCGACTGAGCTACATGAGCATTACAAACCAAATTGGAGCGGGCAGCGGGAATCGAACCCGCGTCATCAGCTTGGAAGGCTGAGGTAATAGCCACTATACGATGCCCGCGAGCAATTAGTGGTGGAGGGGGCAGGATTCGAACCTGCGAAGGCGATGCCGTCAGATTTACAGTCTGATCCCTTTGGCCACTCGGGAACCCCTCCGAGTCGAGCTTGCTCACACAAACCCGGCAAAACTTAAAGTGGAGCTGGCGGACGGAATCGAACCCCCGACCTGCTGATTACAAGTCAGCTGCTCTACCAACTGAGCTACGCCAGCTCACATTCGCCTCGTCAGCGAGGGCGGTATACTACGGATTTTTTTCTGGCGTTGCAACACCTTCACAGGGCGCGATTTCCACGAAATCGAATTTGCTTCCATAATCCGCTTTGACCGCCTGAACCAGTTCCTCGGCGAGTTCCGGTTCCGCCTCAAAAGAGAGCGCGTAGCTTATCTGATTTCGAGGGAAGTTGACCAGTACCGCATTAAGATTCTGACGCTTTTTTTCTTCCAGCACGGAAATTGCAGACTCACGGGACTCGAAAAGGCCCAGGGAAATGGCGTTACGGTTCTCGCCCTGGGTAACCAGATAGGAATCAATGCCCTGGCGCTGTATGTCGCGGAACTGGCGGAGGGCGACCTCGGGCGGTTGGGGAGGGATGATGACCCAGTGCAGTGGCGGCAGCTCCCGCTCCACCTCTTCAACGCGAAACCCTGCCTCCGAGGCCAGCGGCTGATTGTCCACCAACCGCTGGGCCTCCTGGGCAGAGGGTAGCCAGCCAAGCCGGACGCAGGACCTATCGGCGGCGACCTCTGGCACCCCCTCGTTCAGCTGATTCTTTTCCGGCGTTCCAGCCTTGAGGCTGGCGACTCGGGGTAGTGTGCCGCTGGCAACCTTCGCAACTCCGCCGGAGGGACCGAGGTAGTCGGGAAGGGTATAAAGCAGAACGCTTACAGCCAGCAAAATAGCAGCCACCCACCTCATCCCGACGCGTCCTCAGCATCAATGGCACGCAGGCCGGCAAACACCAGATCCGGGTGAAGCGTGCCCGAGAGGCCCAGGCCGATCAGTCGATCCGCATCGCCTCCGGTCACGAGTATATCCTTCAGGCCCAGGGTGCGGGCGTCTGACTGCACCCGCTCGACCATCGCTCCTGACAGCCAGGCAAGTCCGTGGTTGACGCACTCGCCAGTGGACTTGCCGGGAGCAGTCTCAAGGACCTGCTCGGGATCAAACCAGATACGGGCTGCGTCGTTCTGCAGGCTGCGCACCATCATCCGCAGACCGGGAAGGATGTAGCCGCCCAGGTGCTGCCCTCTCGCATCAACGTAGTCGACGGTGACGGCACTGCCGGCGTCAATGACGGCAAAACCGCTCTTATGGGAAAGCCAGGCCCCGTACATGGCGTGCCAGCGGTCGGCGCCCATGCGCGCAACATCCGGGTAGGCATTCCGCAGCCCGCCCCGGGTCGCCTCTGCCCAGTAAAACCGGACTGGTGCCGGGCACAGGTCTGCCAGACTGGCAGCCAGTTGTTCTCGCCTGGCCTCGGAAGCAACCGTCGACACGGCAATGGCACTGATTTCAGACCGGTATTCAAGGCCCTCAAGATGGACCTGTTCATCGAGGATACCGGTTCCAGACTGGATGACCCCGCCCCCGTCTTCGAGACACCACTTGAGTCGGGTGTTGCCGGCATCAATGAACAGCTTCATTTTGCCACCCGAAGGCTTATTTCTCCGGCCCGCACCGGCACAATGCCGTTGGCGGTCTGTATCTGATAGTTGCCGGCCTCGTCGATTCCGACGCCGTTACCTTCAAGATCGCCGCCCCGCGCCTGGAGAGGCTGACCCTTGAAAATGTCCCGCTTTTGCCAGGGTGCCCGAAAATCGGGAAAGCCCCGGTCAGCAAAGATAGGCAGGGCATCCAATATGGCATCAATAACCGCAGTGGCAATGCGGTTGCGGGACCAGTCAACACCCGGGCAGGCACGGTCCAGACTGCTCCAGGGCTGATCAACACCGTCCACCTTGGACATGTGGACATTCAGGCCAATGCCCGCGATTACCTGGACAACCCCTTCCTCAAGTTCGCCCTGGAGCTCCACGAGAATACCGCCAAGCTTGCCATCGGGCAGGAAGATGTCGTTCGGCCATTTCAGGCCGATTTCGGATACACCCAATCCCTCAAGGGCATTGGCCACCGCCACACCGAGCACCAGGCTCAGCCCATCAAGCACACCAAATCCGCCGTGGAAGGTCAGCCCCAGGCTCAAATACAGATTCTCGCCGCGCGGACTCTGCCAGACCCTGCCACGACGGCCGCGCCCCGCGGTCTGGCAATCAGCAATAACCACCGGCATGCCGGTAACACCACCGCCAATCTGGCGAATCACTTCCGCGTTGGTGGAATCAACCTCGTCCAGTACCGTTAGCGCCAGCTGCTTCTGGCGGGAAGCGGAAAGCCCCTGGAGTATGGCGTCGCGCTCAAGGAGGTCAACCCGGGATACCAGTTGGTAACCACGGCCACGAACCGTCGCCACCTCGACCCCCTCGTCCATAGCCCGCCGGATCTGCTTCCAGACCGCGGTGCGACTGACACCCAGCTGCGCGGCGAGGGATTCTCCCGAATGGATCTCACCGTCACTGAGTAGCTCAATAAGTGCCCTGGATTTCATATCGCCGATCCCGCCAAAACATGGGTAAGGCCGGATTAAACACCAGGGCGCCCAAAAAAACAAAGGCGACCGGCGATTCACCGGGATTACCGCTCAGCTTCAGGGGATCGGAGTGGCCGTGAGGTTTGCCCGGATATCGACGTTCTGTAGCTTCACGCCATAAATAGCAGTCTGGGCACCACCGGTCGGGTGCACCAGGTCGATGTTGGATATGGACAATTCCCGGAATTGCGTCCTGGCGCCAACGGCAAATCCCAGGGGACGGTTGTTGATGTCCTGGTCGGTTGGATTGGTGACGTACCGGTAGCCGGCAGCGGAGGCACTGTCGATGATCTTCTCATCCCCCCGGTTGCCAGAGACACCCAGTGAATCCAAACCATCGGATTTCTTGACCACCCGCGTCTGGTACACGTCGATCGATAAATCGGTGCGAACGCCGAAGTGATTGTCATCGATGCCATCACCGTCAAAATCGCCGCCGTCACTGGTATGAATGTCATCCAGCACCAGTTGGGTCCCCGTGCCGTTGATCGGCTGACCTGTGCCATCAACACGCCGGTTGGTCTCCCAGGTGAGGGCGTTCTTCCGGTTATTATTCTCGGCCTTGGCGTAGATCTGTTTCATGCGTACAGTCAGCCCTTCCTCGCCGCGGTTTTCCCATACGCCGCCGGACGCTTCGCAGACGGCGGCGTTGCCTCCGACACCCCCGGCGCAAACTTCGCCGGCGCCGCCAGGGATGAGGGTCATGCTGCTGCCTTTTTCGTATTTCTGGAGCACGACACGGCCAAAACTCTTGCCTGAATCCTTGTCGCCGACCCGAAGGTTGCCGATGTCCATGGTGCTCCACGCCTCGCCGGTGACCAGCTCAAGCCCCTCCTCGGTGACATCAATAGTCATATCCCGCACGTGGCCGTCGTAACTCAGGTCACTCAGCCACAACCCCTTCTGGGAAATTTCGCCACTCCCCTCGTCGTAGGGCGCTGCGATAATGGCCGCCTTGCCGTCCCGGATACGGACATCGGAATTGACGGTAAGCCCCTCGCCGCTGGCGCCTCCTGCCCCCAGTGTCAGGTGCCCGTCCAGCTCAAATTCGTAGGCCGGATAAAACCCCAGCGCCAGTAGCAATTCAGTGCCGCCCTGAAGCGGCGCATCCTCGCTGCCAACCCGCAGGCCGTTAATCCGGTAACCCGCCTGAACGCCCTCGAAGCCGATACGAAGGCCATCGTAGAATCGGGTATTGTTGACCAGGGCCTCACGGGTGACGTTCACCGTGATATCCCCCCTGCCCCAGGACTGCAGTCCACTGAAGATGATCCGGTTACCGTCCTCGGTGTAGCTCAGGTCAGCAAGCTGGAGACTCCATTCCGTCGCCAGCCGGAGACCCTGCGGGCCGGCGTCCGGGTGGCCGCCTCCCTGCAGGTAGATGGCGTTGGTGTAGGTGCGACCATTGTAGACGTGGTCGGCCAAGAGAAAACTGATATTTACCTGCCCCAAACTACGGCCGTCGGCTCCCAACTGTACCGCCCCGATTGAAAGGTCGCCTTCGAAAGCGCCCAGGGTCAGCGCCAATGCCGGACGCTTCCTCCAGTCCCGGGCCACATCCAGCCTCAGATCGTTAATACGATAGGTGCCGGTAATATCCCGGAAGGCCAGCGCATGGCCATCGTCCCGATAAATGAAGGACGCCGAATGAATCTCGGTGTCGTTGTCGATCCGAAGCCCCTCACCAGAACGGCCACCGGCGGTAATGGCCGTGCGCGACGAAAGCTCGTACGCACCGCTCAGGCTGCCATAGCTGGGCAGCAAAAGCCCGCTGTCAACATCCATGCTGACCCCGTGATTGCGGGGGTTACTGCTATAGCGAATCGCGCCGACCTGCCAGTCGGCCATCACCCTGGGCGCCTCAAGCACCAGCGCCTCGTCCACCACATCCAGGGTTACCCCCAGCGCCTCTACCGACATCGTTATGTCATCCAGGAAAAACTCGTTGCCATTGGTCCGGTAGCCGAGCCTGCCGCCGGTCATGGTGTAGGCGGAATCAAAGGTATAGCCAGCACCGCCAACTGCTCCGCCCTGGCGGATGTTGAGATAGCCATCCAGGGAGTGATCGAAAAAGAACCCACCCATGCTGAGTCCAGGCGCTCCAGCCAGTCGGATGTCACCGAACTCGATCCTGCGGTCTTCCACCAGGTAATCGAGATTCAGCGACGCGTCGTCCTGGATATCTATTTTGATGCGATGAGCCGCAGCCTTGTCGGGATCCACCGCGGAACCGATGCGAAAGTCCTCCAGGTAGAGGGCATTGCCGTCGTCCACATAGGCAATACTCCGGGCCTGCGCCTTGAGGTCGAGTTCGATCGTCAAGCCGCTTTGGCCGCTGATGCCGGCCATGGCCCGGTCGTCCAGCTGTTTTAGCTCGGCCGAGGCGCCGCCTGCCATGAACAGACAACCCACGCCACCGGCAAGTGCAACGATCGCCTGCAAAAACTTCCGGGAATCTGGCATTGTCAGCTACCCCCTATGGCTGTCCCGTTGGAAACACCAGCAGATTGCCTTCCATGACCACTGCGCCCTGCATTTCCACCGAAAAGATGTCGGTCTGCTGAAACCCTGGATCGGTCGGGCGCGGCGTGCTGCTCGCTCCGATCTTGAACCGGACATCGTTGAAGCGGACCGTATTCGGAAGACCCAGCTCCAGCACATCGCTGTCGAACAACTCCCCATCGCCCCCGAAGCCCGAATCCACATGTCGAACCCTGAGAGTCAGGCCCTCAAACGAAAAGTTGCCCCGAATCTCGTCCAGTACCATCCAGCCACCGCCTTCCTTTAACTGGTAAGCAAACCGGGCGCCGCATTTCTTGTCGGCATCCTCGCAACGGCCGAAATAACTGTTCTCCACCGGGCCACCCATCTCATTAATACTGATGTCCCCTGACAGATAGATGCCGCCCTGCCCGGATATATCCGACAGGGCTTCGTCACCCAGGCTGGCAAGTTCAGCCAACGCCGGAGCGCCGCTCACGGCCAGCAGAGCGAAAGCGAGAGGCGAAAAAAGACGAAAGGTCATGGCGCCAGGTCCCGGGTCTTGATGTGCAGATGCTGGATCAGCATTCCTTGAATCCGTGCCGACCCGAAATCCCGGTCGCTCACGCTGAAGTTGCCGATGCGCAGGTTGCTGCGAAACTCGGGGTTGGTGTAGTAGGACTCGTAGAAATCGTATGCTTGGGTGTCGCTGCTCTCCCGCCGACCGTCCGGGCCGATGGTTCCCGGTGCGGGCGGGTTGATCGCGGCAACCTCAAGCACGAAATTTCCGGTGCCGTCCACATCAAAGAACACCGGCTGCAGTTGATTACCAATGGCAAGCTCCAGGGCAAAGTTGCTCATCAGGATCCGCGATCCGCAGCTGGAGCCGTCCTGGGCACAGGCGTTGATGGACAATTCCGGGGAGTAGAGATTCAGCTTGAACTGGCCCACCATCTGGCGCCGGTCATTGTCGCCCCACAAGCGCAGGTAACTGCCATCGATGACCGCGCTCCTGGCGTGAATATTGATGTTGGCCGAGCGATCATCGCCCACGGCGACATTCATCTGCATGCCAATGTCGGCTCGTTCGCCAATATACTCGGCCGTCGCAGGCCGACTGGCGCAGGTGCCAGACCCCGCACCAGCAGCCGGATCCAGACAGTCAAAACCCTGGCCGGCAGCCACCTTGGAGGAGGTCGCCAGCTCCAGTACAGCCTTTCCCGGAATACCGATGCCATCCCCATCCACCACATCGATTCGCCACGGATTGATTAACCTGCCGAGATTCACCGGACCAAGGTTCTGGCCGTAGTCACTGTTGCTTCCAGAGATGTAGAGATGATTGACGGTGATATCCACGTCACGTCCATCGGTACTCTTGATCCCGGCGATCCGGAAAATCCTCGCTTGTTCGCCGGCGGCGTTCGGTGCATCCGTGCCGTGGGAAAATTTGAAATTCTCTAGAACCAGCCCGATGCCCGCGCCATCGATCTCCGCCATCTCCTCTTCTGCAAGGCCCTGAAGCTCTGCCTGTGCGGTGAACGGCAACAACACAACGAGCAGAACGCAAGCCAGGGAAGGCATGCCTGAGCTCGGAAAAAAGATCATCGCTTTGGCCATGACGAACTCCTCAGAACAGACCCTTGCCACGGTCAATGTACTCCGTGCGATACCGTTGGGTGCCGTACAGAGCCTCATTGAGATTGACCTCGGTAGCGCCGTTGGGAATGTTGAAAAACGCGCCGGAAGTCGCCTTGATGAAATCCTCCGGCGATAGGTTCGACTTGCGAACGTCCTCGAGCCACTCCAGGTCCTTGGTCTGGAATGAGATAAAGGCACCATCCGCAGGACCGGTTATCCGCCGTTCCCCGTTAACCTCACCGACTTCTCCAACCGGGAAACTGTTGTAGATATCCAGGTCGAAGCAGGAGTCGATACCCAGTACCAGGCAGTCTTCCGCGTACACATAGATGTCACCGCCCTGGCAGCTGAAAAACGAACAGTCCGGGACTTCGATCCGGGAACTCGATCCCCAGCCAATCAGGTTCTTTACCGACCAGCGGGTAAAACCGCTGGCACCCTCAAGAACAAAGCGCTCACCGTCCGGGATGCCGATGTACTCCGCCCGGACCGGGTCCAGCGAGCCAATATTCGGATCACCTTCGGCGCCATACACCAGTTCGGCCTTGGTAGAAAGTGGGCTACCGCTCTCGAGCAGGGGGGTCAGCAGAACGATGACCTGGTCAAAGAAGTTGCCGCTGGAACTGGCCTGGCTCAAACCCTCGCCCCGATCAATGATGTCGACGTTGACGTTGCCAGTCAGTGTTTCGATCTTGCCGGAGAGAACACCCATGGCTTCTCCGAAGCCGAATCGGAATCCCACGACTTCTTCGGTGGTCTGGTCGAAGGCGAATTCCAGGTAAGGGTTCTGGATGGAGAAGGGCACTATCTCGCCTTCCGCGTAAGGGGTGCCGTCCGGCTTTCGTTGGCGCGGTGCTTTAGGGTTTGCGTCGAAATAGGCCTGGTTATTAATGTAGCCGAGCGCGAAATCCTCGATATACACGTCGGAGGTTCCGGGCTTCTCGCCCTCACGCTCGTAGCGGCCCAGTTCCAGAACATCAACATTGGTTTGAATGTCGATATCCATGCCCAGGTTTACGCGGGTATAGGCGGTGTTGTTGGTGCTGTCGGGATGGTACTGGCGGTCGACTGATACAAATGCCTGGCCGGTCACCTCCGACATCTGCGCGTCGGTGATGGGACGCAGATCGGCCTGTACTGCAGTACTGAAAGCAGACAGCAAGGCGAGTAGAGAAACGGTTTTACTCATAGCCATGTCTCACTGACGCCGCATTGTTTTTATTCGCGGCGAATTAATGATGACTGATGAGCGTCTCTGAGGCTGGCTTGATGTTGTTTTTTGTGTTGGCCAGTTCTTTTACGGAATATTACTGCTTGTTACAGACTGTCACTGTGCGCGGCGTCATGGTTTTGAGATTTCTCAAATTCCGCGCATAAAAAAAGCCCCGGCAGCTGATGCTGTCGGGGCTGTTTTATTTAGGAGCCTGACGATGACCTACTCTCACATGGGCAACGCCACACTACCATCGGCGCTGGTCTGTTTCACTTCTGAGTTCGGGATGGGATCAGGTGGTTCCAGACCGCTATGGTCGTCAGGCAAAACGGTTGATCACTGGGGGACGGGATAGAGTTAAGTGATGTTGATTTCGTTAGAGCGTGGCTTTCGCTAGCTCTTGCGTTATCCGCAATTGTCTTGGGTGTTATATAGTCAAGCCGCACGAGCAATTAGTACCGGTTAGCTCAACGCCTCGCAGCGCTTACACACCCGGCCTATCAACGTCCTGGTCTTG
>NZ_FOYV01000006.1 GCF_900115175.1 Marinobacter gudaonensis | reverse complement strand
ACTTCGTGACATACACGAGTCAGGGCAGCTGTCAGAGTGGTCTTACCATGGTCTACGTGACCAATGGTGCCCACGTTCAAGTGCGGCTTATTACGCTCAAATTTAGATTTAGACACGGTTACACCTCTTCCTGTTTCTTAAGTCCTGGGGATCAACCCTTTTTAATGATCGCTTCGGCAATGTTCGAGGGAGCTTCCATATAACGGGAGAACTCCATCGCATAAGACGCCCGACCCTGCGTTGCAGAACGCAGATCGGTGGCGTAACCGAACATCTCCGACAACGGAACTTCTGCACGGATGACTTTGCCAGCGGGGCTTTCATCCATACCCTGCACGAGGCCGCGGCGACGGTTCAGGTCACCAACGACGTCACCCATGTAATCCTCAGGAGTGACCACCTCAACCCTCATGAGCGGCTCAAGAAGGGCAGGATTCGCTTCCAGAGCGCCCTTCTTCATCGCCATGGAACCGGCGACCTTGAAGGCCATCTCGTTGGAGTCAACATCGTGATACGAACCATCATACAGGGTCGCCTTGATTCGCAGCAGCGGATAACCGGCCAGACAGCCGTTCTGCATCTGCTCGGCAATACCCTGTTGAACCGCCGGGATGTATTCCTTGGGAACCACACCACCCACGATCTCGTTCACGAAGATAAAGTTCTCGCCATCTTCATCATCCAACGGCAGCGGCTCGAGCTTGATCTTGACGTGACCGTACTGACCGCGACCACCGGACTGACGAACAAACTTGCCTTCCACATCGACCGGCTTGCGGATGCACTCGCGGTAGGCCACCTGGGGCTTACCGATGTTGGCCTCTACCTTGAACTCGCGACGCATACGGTCAACGATGATGTCCAGGTGCAGCTCACCCATACCGGAGATGATGGTCTGGCCGGATTCTTCGTCGGTACGAACGCGGAAAGACGGATCTTCCTGGGCCAGCTTGCCCAGGGCAACACCCATCTTTTCCTGGTCGGCCTTGGACTTCGGCTCAACCGCCACAGAGATAACCGGCTCCGGGAACTCCATGCGTTCAAGAACGATCTTGTGGTTCTCGTCGCACAGGGTGTCACCGGTGGTGACGCTCTTCAGGCCGATGGCCGCAGCGATATCACCCGCCAGCACTTCTTTGATTTCCTGACGGTCTTTGGAGTGCATCTGAACCATACGGCCGACACGCTCTTTCTTCTGCTTGACCGAGTTGTAAACCGATGAGCCGCTTTCCAGCTTGCCGGAGTACACACGGAAGAACGTCAGGGTACCCACGAACGGATCGGTGGCGATTTTGAACGCCAGGGCCGCGAACGGAGCGTCGTCGTCCACCGGACGCGTCTCTTCGGTACCTTCGTCGTCTACCTCGCCACGGATGGCCTTAACCTCGTCCGGGGCCGGCAGGAATTCAACAACTGCATCCAGCACCGCCTGCACGCCCTTGTTCTTGAACGCGGAACCGCAGGTCGCCACAACGATCTCGTTGGCCAGGGTGCGCAGACGCAGGCCCTTCTTGATCTCGTCGTTGGACAGCTCGCCTTCTTCCAGGTACTTCTCCATGAGCTCTTCGTTGGCTTCGGCAGCTGCCTCCACCATCTGCTCCCGGTACATGGCCACTTCGTCCGCCATTTCCGCAGGAACTTCCTTCTGCTCATAGGTGGCACCGGAATCGGCTTCGTTCCAGTAGATGGCCTTGTTACGGATAAGGTCCACAATACCGGCGAACTCGTCCTCGGAACCGATCGGCAGCTGAATGGGAACGCAGTTGGCACCCAGACGCTTCTTGATCTGCTCAACAACACGCAGGAAGTTGGCGCCAGCACGGTCCATCTTGTTGACGAACACCATGCGGGGTACTTCGTACTTGTTAGCCTGACGCCAGACAGTCTCGGACTGCGGCTCAACACCGGAGGAACCACAGAATACAACCACGGCGCCGTCCAGAACACGCAGTGAACGCTCTACCTCGATGGTAAAGTCAACGTGTCCCGGGGTGTCGATGATGTTGATCCGGTGCTCAGGGTACTGCTTGTCCATACCCTGCCAGAAAGTGGTGGTAGCAGCAGAGGTGATGGTGATACCACGCTCCTGCTCCTGCTCCATCCAGTCCATGGTGGCGGCGCCATCATGAACTTCACCGATCTTGTGGGAGATACCTGTATAGAACAGGACCCGCTCGGTGGTTGTGGTTTTGCCCGCATCAACGTGCGCACAAATACCAATGTTTCTGTAACGCTTGATAGGAGTCTTGCGTGCCACGATATAAACCTCGGCTGATTAGAAACGGAAGTGAGAGAACGCCTTGTTGGCTTCTGCCATGCGGTGTACGTCTTCGCGCTTCTTAACAGCGGCACCCTTGCTGTCAGCGGCGTCCAGGATCTCACCAGCAAGACGCTGCGCCATGGACTTCTCACCGCGCTTCCGTGAATATTCGACGAGCCAGCGCATGGCCAGCGCGTTCTGACGGGAAGGCCGTACCTCGACAGGCACCTGGTAAGTAGCACCACCCACACGACGGGATTTAACCTCGACCATCGGCTGGATGTTTTCCAGGGCCTTCTCGAACATGTCGATCGGCTCTTCCTTGGATTTCTCGGCAACAATGTCCAGAGCGCCGTAAACAATGCGCTCAGCTACGGATTTCTTGCCGCTTTCCATCACGTGGTTGATGAACTTGGCAAGACGTGCACTGCCGAATTTCGGATCCGGGATAATTTCCCGTTTTGCTGCAACTCTTCTTCTAGGCATCGATAAGCCCTTATATATCTAAAAGGTCTTCAGGAACCCCTGAGATAGCAGAATGCTACTCAGCCTTACTCTTACCGTTCTGACAAGCAACGATAAAAGACACCCGCTCGGGACATCAGGACTTGGGTCGTTTTGCACCGTACTTGGAGCGGCCCTGCTTACGGTTCTGTACACCCTGGGTGTCCAGCGTTCCGCGAACAGTGTGGTAACGCACACCCGGAAGGTCTTTTACACGACCGCCACGGATAAGCACTACGCTGTGCTCCTGAAGGTTGTGACCTTCACCACCAATGTATGAGGAAACCTCGTAGCCGTTGGTCAGACGAACACGGCACACTTTACGCAGTGCTGAGTTCGGCTTCTTCGGCGTTGTGGTGTACACACGAGTGCACACACCACGGCGCTGCGGGCAGGCCTGGAGCGCGGGAACGTCGCTCTTGGCTACCTTGCGCTTACGAGGCTTACGCACCAACTGATTAATCGTTGCCATGTAAGCAAACTCCAAAAAACCATATCAATGAAACTTACCCCCTGTGCAGGGGGTAAAATTTAAGGGACGCAAGTGTAAGCCTGCGTCCCTGGACAGTCAAGATGACTGGTCTCTTTTTGACCACCCGCCGGGTAGGTAACTACCCGGAGGTGGCGCCCCGGCCCAACTCAGCTTTCGCGGTTGAGCTCGGCACTCAGAGCTTCTTCCACGTCGGCCGCTGTCACTCCCTGCTCTTCCAGGTCGCGCTTGCGACGACGCTCGTTGTGGTAAGCCAGACCGGTACCGGCCGGAATCAGTCGACCCACAACAACGTTTTCCTTCAGGCCGCGCAGGTAATCACGCTTGCCGGTAACCGCACCTTCGGTGAGTACCCGGGTGGTTTCCTGGAACGAAGCCGCAGAAATGAACGACTCGGTAGCCAGGGAAGCCTTGGTGATACCCAACAGCAGACGCTCGAACCGTGCCGGTTCCTTGTCGGCTGCGTTGGCCTTCTCGTTTTCTTCCAGAACCTGGGTGATTTCCACCTGGTCGCCGGACAGCAGGGTGGTGTCGCCCGGATCGGTGATTTCTACCTTGCGCAGCATCTGGCGAACGATAACCTCGATGTGTTTATCGTTGATGACAACGCCCTGCAGACGATACACGTCCTGGATCTCGTTGGTGATGTACTTGGCCAGCTCGACCACACCCAGCAGACGCAGAATGTCGTGCGGGTTGGACGGGCCGTCGGAAATCACCTCACCCTTCTCAACGGTTTCACCCTCGAAGACGTTCAGCTGACGGTGCTTCGGAATCAGCACTTCGTAGGCGTCGCCGTCCTTCGGTGTGATTACCAGGCGCTTCTTGCCCTTGGTTTCCTTGCCGAAGGACACCACACCGCTGATCTCAGCCAGAATGGACGATTCCTTCGGACGACGGGCCTCAAACAGGTCGGCAACCCGCGGCAGACCACCGGTGATATCCCGGGTCTTGGAGCTTTCCTGCGGAATCCGCGCGACCACGTCACCCAGCTCCACGTTAGCGCCGTTGGCCATGGTGACCAGGGCGTTGGCCGGCAGGAAGAAGATCGCCGTACCGCCGCCAGGCAGCTCGACTTCTTCGCCCTTGTCATCGACCAGCTGGATGGCCGGACGGATGTCCTTACCAGCCGCAGGGCGCTCTTTGGAGTCAATAACCTCCATGGTGGACAGACCGGTCAGCTCGTCCGCCTGGGTGCGGACAGTAATGCCCTCCTCCATGTTGACGAACTTGGCGGTACCCTTCGCTTCCGCGATGATCGGGTGGGTGTGCGGATCCCACTTGGCAACCACAACGCCCGCTTCAACCTGATCGCCGTTCTTCACAGAGAGCACAGCGCCGTAAGGCAGCTTGTACCACTCGCGCTCACGACCCTGCTCATCGGCAATGGCCAGCGCAGAGGAACGGGATACCACCACCAGAGAGCCATCGGTCTTCTCGATGGACTTCAGGTTGTGCAGGCGTACGGTGCCGCCATGCTTGACCTGAATATTGTCCACCGCAGACGCCCGGCTCGCGGCACCACCGATGTGGAAGGTCCGCATGGTCAGCTGGGTACCCGGCTCACCGATGGACTGAGCCGCGATAACGCCGACAGCCTCGCCCACGTTGACCTCATGGCCACGGGCCAGGTCACGGCCGTAGCACTTGGAACAGATGCCGTGGCGGGTCTCACAGGTAATCGCTGAGCGCACCCAGATTTCGTCCACACCCGCACGCTCCACCATCTCAACGGTTTTCTCGTCGAGCAGCGTACCGGCAGGCACAACCGCATTGTCCTTGTCGGTCGGTGTAAACACGTCACGGGCCGTCACACGACCAAGCACGCGATCGCCCAGCGGCACAACCACGTCGCCACCTTCGATGTGCGGCGTCATCAGCAGGCCTTCATCGGTACCGCAATCTGGCTCGGTGACCACCAGATCCTGGGACACGTCCACCAGACGACGGGTCAGGTAACCGGAGTTCGCGGTCTTCAGAGCGGTATCCGCCAGACCCTTACGGGCACCGTGGGTGGAGATGAAGTACTGCAGTACGTTCAGACCTTCACGGAAGTTCGCGGTGATCGGCGTCTCGATGATGGAGCCGTCCGGCTTGGCCATCAGGCCCCGCATACCGGAGAGCTGACGGATCTGGGCCGCGGAACCCCGGGCACCGGAGTCGGCCATCATGTACACGGAGTTGAACGACTCCTGCATGAGATCCTCACCGTCCTCGCCCTTGACCGGCTGGCCGTCCGGACCAATCACCTGCTCCTTGGACAGACGCTCCATCATGGCCTTGGAGACCTTGTCGTTGGCGCGGGACCAGATATCGATGACCTTGTTGTACTTCTCGCCCTGGGTCAGAAGACCGGACGCGTACTGGGTCTCGATGTCCTTTACTTCCTCGGAAGCGGCATCCACCAGCTCGTACTTCTCCGGCGGGATCTCGAAATCGTTGAAGCCGATCGAGATACCGGAAACCGTGGCGTAGTGGTAGCCCATGTACATCAGCTGATCCGCGAAGATCACGGTGTCTTTCAGACCCGCATCGCGGTAACAGGTGTTGATCAGGTTAGAGATCGCCTTCTTGACCATCGGGCGATTGACCAGATCAAAAGACAGGCCGTCCGGCACGATATCAAACAGCAGTGCACGACCGACGGTGGTGTCGACAATCTTGTGCGTCTCCACACGCTCGCCGTCTTCACCGATCGCCACTTCTTTTACCCGAACCTTGACGATCGCCTGCAGGTCGACCTTGCCGGCACCGTAGGCGCGATGGGCCTCCTTCACATCGGAGAACACCATGCCTTCGCCCAGGGCGCTCTTGCGCTCACGGGTCATGTAATACAGACCAAGTACCACGTCCTGGGACGGCACAATGATCGGCTCGCCGTTGGCCGGCGACAGCACGTTGTTGGTGGACATCATCAACGCGCGGGCTTCAAGCTGGGCTTCCAGGGTCAGCGGCACGTGTACCGCCATCTGGTCACCGTCGAAGTCGGCGTTGTAGGCAGCACACACCAGCGGGTGGAGCTGGATGGCCTTGCCTTCGATCAGCACCGGCTCGAACGCCTGGATACCCAGACGGTGCAGAGTCGGCGCCCGGTTCAGCATGATCGGGTGCTCACGGATGACTTCGTCCAGAATATCCCAGACCACGCCTTCCTCACGCTCGACCATTTTCTTGGCAGCTTTGATGGTCGTGGCCAGGCCGCGATGCTCCAGCTTGGAGAAAATGAACGGCTTGAACAGCTCCAGGGCCATCTTCTTGGGCAGACCACACTGGTGCAGACGCAGGTACGGACCTACCACGATCACCGAACGACCGGAGTAGTCCACCCGCTTGCCCAGCAGGTTCTGACGGAAACGACCCTGCTTACCCTTGATCATGTCAGCCAGGGACTTCAGCGGGCGCTTGTTGGTGCCGGTAATGGCACGGCCACGGCGACCGTTATCCAGCAGGGCGTCAACGGCCTCCTGCAGCATCCGCTTCTCGTTGCGCACGATAATGTCCGGCGCGTTCAGCTCCAGCAGACGCTTGAGACGGTTGTTCCGGTTAATGACCCGACGGTACAGATCGTTCAGGTCGGAGGTGGCAAAACGGCCACCGTCCAGCGGTACCAGCGGGCGCAGATCCGGCGGCAGAACCGGCAGCACGGTCATCACCATGTCGCCTGGCTTGTTGCCGGAGTACAGGAACGCCTCAAGAATCTTCAGGCGCTTGCTGAACTTCTTGATCTTGGTTTCGGAGTTGGTCTGCGGGATCTCTTCACGCAGGGCGTCGACTTCCGCCTGCAGATCGATACCTTCCAGCAGCTCTTTAACAGCCTCGGCACCCATGCGGGCGTCGAACTCGTCACCGAACTCTTCCAGGGCTTCGTAGTACTGCTCGTCATTCAGCAGCTGGCCCTTTTCCAGGGTGGTCATCCCCGGATCGATCACAATAAAGGACTCGAAGTACAGGACCCGCTCGATGTCGCGCAGGGTCATATCCAGCATCAGGCCGATACGGGACGGCAGTGACTTCAGGAACCAGATATGGGCAACCGGGCTGGCCAGCTCGATATGGCCCATGCGCTCACGGCGAACACTCGCCAACGCAACCTCAACACCACACTTCTCGCAGATAACGCCGCGATGCTTGAGGCGCTTGTACTTGCCGCACAGGCACTCGTAGTCCTTGATCGGGCCGAAGATCTTGGCGCAGAAAAGACCGTCACGCTCGGGCTTGAAGGTACGGTAGTTAATGGTCTCAGGCTTCTTCACTTCGCCAAAGGACCAGGAACGGATCATGTCCGGCGACGCCAGGCCGATACGGATGGCGTCGAATTCCTTGCTTTGGTTCTGGCTCTTGAGAAGATTCAGCAAATCTTTCATCAGTAAAAGCTCCGGATGGCGTTAATCTCGGGCGGGCACTGTGTGCCCGCTCACGCTGCCAAAAACAATTCGGCTCACTCGGATTCCAGCTCGATGTCGATACCCAACGAGCGGATCTCCTTGACAAGAACGTTGAAGGATTCGGGCATGCCCGGCTCCATGCGATGATCGCCATCAACAATGTTCTTGTACATCTTGGTCCGACCGTTCACGTCATCAGACTTGACGGTGAGCATTTCCTGCAGCGTATAAGCTGCACCGTAGGCCTCCAGGGCCCACACTTCCATCTCACCGAAGCGCTGGCCACCGAACTGCGCCTTACCACCCAGCGGCTGCTGGGTAACCAGGCTGTAGGAGCCGGTGGAACGAGCGTGCATCTTGTCGTCGATCAGGTGGTTGAGCTTCAGGATGTACATGTAGCCCACCGTCACCGGACGATCGAAAGCGTCGCCGGTACGACCGTCATACAGCATGGTCTGACCGGTGGTGCTCAGCCCCGCCAGTTCAAGCATGTGCTTGACCTCGGCTTCCTTGGCACCGTCGAACACCGGCGTTGCCATCGGGACACCGCCCCGCAGGTTGTGGCACATCTCCAGGATTTCCTTGTCGGACAGGGAATCCAGGTCCACCTTCGACACTTCGTCTGAGTGATTGTAGATCTCATCCAGCAGCTTGCGTAACTCGGCCACCTTGCGCTGCTCGTCCAGCATCTGGCTGATACGCTCACCGAGACCCTTGGCGGCGGCACCCAGGTGCGTCTCAAGCACCTGACCCACGTTCATCCGCGAGGGAACGCCCAGCGGGTTCAGAACGATGTCGACGGTGTTGCCGTGTTCGTCGTAAGGCATGTCCTCAATCGGCATGACCGCAGAGATAACACCCTTGTTACCGTGACGACCCGCCATCTTGTCACCCGGCTGGATGCGGCGCTTGATCGCCAGGTACACCTTGACGATCTTCAGCACGCCCGGCGCCAGGTCGTCGCCCTGCTGCAGCTTGCCCTTCTTGTCGTCAAAGCGAGCCTCGTGCTCCTTCTTGCGATCTTCCAGGCCCTGCTCGGACTTCTCCAGCAGCTCGTTCAGGCCCTCATCCTTCATGCGGAGCTTGAACCAGTCGGAGCGTGGCAGATCGGCCAGGTAGCTTTCTTCCAGCTTCGCGCCTTTCTTGAGGCCCGGACCGCTGATCACTTCCTGGCCCTTCAACGCGCTCATCAGACGCTCGAAGGTGGCACCTTCCACAATCCGGTACTCGTCCTTCAGGTCCTTGCGGTACTGGTCCAGCTGTTCCTTCTCGATGGACTGGGCACGCTGGTCTTTCTCGATACCGTCACGGGTGAAGACCTGCACGTCGATGACGGTGCCACGGGTGCCGGTGGGCACACGAGAGGAGGTGTCTTTCACATCCGACGCCTTCTCACCGAAGATGGCACGCAGGAGCTTCTCTTCCGGCGTCAGCTGGGTTTCACCCTTCGGCGTCACTTTGCCTACCAGAATGTCGCCCGGGCCGACTTCCGCACCGATGTACACAATGCCGGACTCGTCCAGCTTCGACAGCGCACTTTCACCAACGTTCGGAATATCCGCGGTGATTTCTTCGCTACCCAGCTTGGTATCCCGAGCCACACAGGTCAGTTCCTGGATGTGGATGGTGGTCAGGCGGTCTTCCTGCACCACTTTCTCGGAAATGAGGATGGAGTCCTCGAAGTTGTAACCGTTCCAGGGCATGAACGCGATGCGCATATTCTGGCCCAGTGCCAGTTCACCCAGATCCACGGACGGGCCGTCGGCCAGCACGTCACCACGGGCAATCACATCGCCCTGGCGCACGATGGAACGCTGGTTGATACAGGTGTTCTGGTTGGAGCGGGTGTACTTGGTCAGGTTGTAGATATCCACACCTGCATCACCCGCCTCGGTTTCCTCGTCGTTGACGCGAACCACGATACGGGCAGCATCGACGCTTTCAATCACACCGCCGCGACGGGCGGTAACACACACCCCGGAGTCCTGAGCCACGGTACGCTCAACCCCTGTGCCTACCAGCGGCACCTGAGAGCGCAGGGTCGGAACCGCCTGACGCTGCATGTTGGCACCCATGAGGGCCCGGTTGGCGTCGTCGTGCTCCAGGAACGGAATCAGGGACGCAGCCACTGACACAACCTGACGCGGAGACACGTCCATGAAGTTGACGCTTTCCGGCGGCGTCACAGTGAATTCGTTCTGGTGACGTACGGTAACCAGCTCGTCGGTGAGGCGCTTGGTCTTCTCGTCCATGGCCGCACTGGCCTGGGCGATGACGTAGTTGCTCTCCTCGATCGCGGACAGGTAAACCACCTCGTCGGTGACCACACCGTTCTCGACCTTCCGGTACGGGCTCTCGAGGAAGCCGTAGGAGTTGGAACGGGCATAAGTCGCCAGGGAGTTGATCAGACCGATGTTCGGACCTTCCGGCGTCTCGATCGGGCACACACGGCCGTAATGGGTCGGGTGTACGTCACGAACTTCGAAGCCGGCGCGCTCACGGGTCAGACCGCCCGGGCCCAACGCGGAGATACGACGCTTGTGCGTAACCTCGGACAGCGGGTTGTTCTGGTCCATGAACTGGGACAGCTGGCTGGAACCAAAGAATTCCTTGACTGCCGCAGCAACCGGCTTGGCGTTGATCAGGTCCTGTGGCATCAGGCCTTCGCTTTCGGCCAGGCTCAGACGCTCACGAACGGCACGCTCAACACGTACCAGACCGACACGGAACTGATTCTCGGCCATCTCGCCCACGCAGCGAACACGACGGTTACCCAGGTTATCGATGTCGTCCACATTGCCCTGGCCGTTACGGATATCGATCAGGGTCTTGAGGACATCAATGATGTCTTCGTGGGTCAGCGTGCCCTCACCGGTGCTCTCCTCACGACGCAGACGACGGTTGAGCTTCATCCGGCCAACGGCGGACAGGTCGTAGCGCTCTTCGGAGAAGAACAAGTTGTTGAACAGGTTTTCGGCCGACTCCTTGGTGGGCGGCTCCCCCGGGCGCATCATGCGGTAAATCTCAACCAGCGCCTCCAGCGGCGTGCGGGTCGGATCGATGCGCAGGGTGTCTGACATGAACGGACCACAGTCCAGGTCGTTGGTGTAAAGGGTTTCAATTTCCTTCACGCCCGCGTCCAGGATCTTGTTGACCAGATCTTCGGTCAGCTCGGAGTTGCACTCAACCAGCATCTCACCGGAGGCCTGGTCGATCATGTCCTTGGCCAGCACACGACCGTAGAGGTACTCGGTCGGCACTTCCAGCTCGTTGATACCGGCTTTTTCCAGCTGCTTGATGTGACGGGCAGTAATCCGGCGACCTTCCTCAACAATCACGTTGCCGTCATTGTCCTTGATGTCGAAGGTTGCGATGTCACCACGCAGACGGCTCGGCACCAGCTCCAGCTTGCACACTTCGGCGCCCAGGCTGAACTTGCTGGTCTCGAAGAACATGTCGAGCATCTGCTCGGAGGTGTAGCCCAGGGCCCGCAGCAGAATAGACGCCGGCAGTTTACGACGACGATCGATCCGCACGAACACGGAGTCCTTCGGATCGAACTCGAAGTCGAGCCAGGAGCCACGGTAAGGAATCACCCGGGCTGAATACAGCAGCTTGCCGGAGGAATGGGTCTTGCCCTTGTCGTGATCGAAGAATACGCCCGGAGACCGATGGAGCTGGGAAACAATCACGCGCTCGGTACCGTTGATAACGAAGGTACCGTTCTCGGTCATCAGGGGCATTTCGCCCATGTAGACTTCCTGCTCTTTGATGTCCTTGATCGCCTTGTTGGACGACTCCTTATCGTAAATGATAAGGCGGACTTTCACCCGCAGCGGCGCTGCATAGGTTACGCCCCGAAGCTGGCATTCCTTGACGTCAAACACCGGCTCGCCGATACGGTAACTCACGTACTCGAGCGCGGCATTGCCAGAGTAACTGACAATCGGGAATACGGATTTGAATGCTGCGTGAAGACCGGTTTCCCGGCGGTCTTCAGGAGCGGCTTCCATTTGGAGGAAGTCCCGGAACGAATCCAGCTGAATAGACAGCAAATAGGGGACGTCCATCACGGAAGGCAATTTACTAAAATCTTTGCGAATCCGCTTTTTCTCAGTGTAGGAGTAAGTCATCTGCATTCCCCAGCTTTAGACCTGATACCTGGTATCAAGAAGCAACCATTGTTCTGCTTCGGGGCCGAATTGCTCGGCTTATCGCGCCGTCTTGAACAAGACTCTGGCTGTAGGTTATTTACCTGACATCAACCTGCAATTGCACACCAGACTCTATAGCATATACAACAGAAAAAGGCCGGTGGCCCAAAGCCACCAGCCTGTCCATGCTTAACGCACGGTTTCGATCAACAGCCGACTCTTACTTGAGCTCAACAGAAGCGCCTGCTTCCTCAAGCTTCTTCTTGGCTTCTTCAGCGTCGTCTTTGCTCGCGCCTTCCTTAACAACAGAAGGAGCGCTGTCGACCATTTCTTTAGCTTCTTTCAGACCCAGGCCGGTCAGTTCACGAACAGCCTTGATGACGTTTACTTTCTTCTCACCGGCGCCGGTCAGAACAACGTCAAATTCGGTCTTCTCTTCGGCAGCAGCAGCTTCACCACCGGCAGCTGCAGGAGCAGCGGCAACAGCAGCAGCGGCTGATACGTTAAACTTCTCTTCCATTGCTTCTACGAGCTCAACAACTTCCATTACGCTCATTTCAGCAATTGCATTCAAAATATCGTCTTTAGACAGAGCCATGACTTTCTCCCAAAAAAGTAAAAAATGGTGTTCAACAGAATCAAGCAGCTTCTTGCTTCTGGTCCCGGACTGCAGCTACAACACGTGTGATCCTGCCCGGAATATCGTTCAGGGTACGTGCAAGCTTGGTAACTGGTGCCTGTGTAACGATGGCCAGCTTGGTCAACGCTTCGTGCAGCGTCGGCAGCGTGGCCAGGCGATCAATCTGGTCTGCACCCATCAGCTCACCGCCAACAGCCAGACCCTTGATTTCAAACGCCTCTTTCTCTTTGGCAAAATCCTTCAGCAGGCGCGCAGCGGCACCCGGATCTTCCATTGAGAAAGCCAGAATGGTCGGACCAACCAGCGCCGGATCAATGCACTCGAACTCGGTACCGCGAATAGCGATCTTTGCCAGGTTGTTACGCACAACCTTCAGACGCACGTTTTCGGCACGAGCCTTGGCACGCAGCGCCGTCATGTCACCGGAAGTGACACCACGGTAGTCAGCCAAAACCACAGACAGAGCAGTACCAGCAGTCTCGTTGACTTCAGCGACGATCGCTTTCTTGTCTTCGAGTCTAATTGCCACTGGTTTTCTCCTCGATTTCGCCGGCATCAGCCAGCAAACCCATCTATGTCCCTTGCGGGACGCCTAACGGTGTTTGGGTTCAGAGAGAACGTCGTCACACCGTCTGCGCAGGCGTTGCTTTAACCCTTGTGGTGCTCCGAAGAGCACCTCGGGGGCCTGCGGTCTTTGACAGCCTTGGCTTCCGCCCAGACTACAAAGCAACTACCGCTCAGAGGATCAGATAGCCAGACCGCTCTGATCGATAGTCAGGCCAGGACCCATGGTCGAAGAAATGGTGATCTTTTTCAGATACACACCTTTCGCCGACGACGGCTTGGCCTTTTTCAGGTCTGCAATCAGAGCTTCAAGGTTTTCCTTGATGTTCTGAGCAGAAAACTCAACGTTGCCCAGCGGGGCATGGATGATGCCGTTTTTGTCGGTGCGGTAACGAACCTGACCCGCCTTGGCGTTCTTGACCGCAGTCTCAACGTCCGGAGTCACAGTACCCACCTTCGGGTTCGGCATCAGGCCACGGGGACCAAGAATCTGGCCCAGCTGACCAACAACACGCATGGCATCCGGAGTGGCAATAACCACATCGAAGTCCATATTGCCTTTCTTCACTTCGGCCGCCAGGTCGTCCATGCCAACCACGTCTGCACCGGCAGCGGTGGCTTTCTCGGCGTTGGCACCCTGGGTGAACACAGCAACACGAACCGTCTTGCCGGTACCGTGCGGCAGCACAGTGCTGCTACGTACAACCTGGTCGGATTTACGCGCGTCAACACCCAGGTTGACCGCAACGTCTACAGATTCCTTGAACTTCACGCTCTGGCCCAGCTCAACCAGCAGCGCAACCGCTTCGTCTACGGAGTAGGAACGGGTGGAATCAACCTTTTCACGAATAAGCTTCTGACGCTTGCTCAGCTTTGCCATGTTACAGGCCCTCCACGTTCAGGCCCATGCTGCGGGCTGTTCCGGCAATAGTACGAACCGCTGCGTCCATATCGGCAGCTGTCAGATCCGGCTCCTTGGTCTTGGCGATTTCTTCAAGCTGGGCGCGAGTCACGGTACCGACCTTTTCGGTATTCGGACGACCGGAACCGCTCTTGATGCCAGCTGCTTTTTTCAGCAGAACCGGCGCAGGCGGAGTCTTGGTAATAAAGGTGAAGCTGCGGTCACTGTAAACGGTGATCACGGTCGGAATCGGCAGACCAGGCTCCATGTCCTGAGTCTGGGCGTTGAACGCCTTGCAGAATTCCATGATGTTGACACCGCGCTGACCCAGCGCCGGACCAACGGGGGGACTCGGGTTGGCCTTACCGGCAGCAACCTGAAGCTTGATATACGCTTCAATTTTCTTTGCCATGTTTCATCTCCTGTGGGTTCTAACGCCTTTCGGCTCCCCGGTTTTACACAACTGCCATTAGCAGACACAAAAAGCCCGCGTCGCCTGGGCGCGCGAGCTTTCAGATTTCCTGTTGCCTGTCAGTCCTTCTCGACCTGACCGAACTCCAGCTCTACCGGAGTAGACCGACCGAAGATCAGAACGGCAACCTTCACACGACTCTTGTCGTAGTCGACTTCTTCCACAACGCCATTGAAGTCTGCAAACGGACCTTCAACAACGCGTACAATCTCGCCCGGCTCAAACAGCGTCTTCGGCTTGGGCTTGTCAGCACCACTTTCTACCCGACGGAGAATGGCTTCCGCCTCTTTCTCAGTGATCGGTGCAGGCTTGTCCTTGGTACCACCAATAAAGCCAAGAACGCGCGGCGTATTTTTCACAAGGTGCCATGTCGCATCGTCCATTTCCATCTGGACCAATACGTACCCCGGATAGAACTTGCGCTCGCTCTTGCGCTTCTTGCCTTCGCGCATCTCGACGACTTCCTCGGTCGGAACCAGGATTTCGCCAAACTTGTCTTCCATGCCGTTGAGCGCGACCCGCTCTTTCAGAGTGCGCATTACGTGCTTTTCGAAGCCAGAATACGCATGAACGACGTACCAGCGCTTAGCCATTGCCCACTCCTGTTAACCGATGAACCCGGCGACCAGCCAGCTGATCAGAGAATCCATGCCCCACAGAATCAGAGCCACGACCAGCACGAACACCACAACAATAACGGTGGTCTGCACAAGCTCAGGCCTGGTGGGCCATACCACTTTCCGGATCTCTACTCTTGCTTCTTTCAGCAAGGTCGCGAATCGGCGACCCCGATCGGTCTGCAACGCCACCAGGGCGGCAACGATCGCAAGAGCCACTAGAGCCAGAACCCGATACAGCAGAGACTCGGCACTGAAATACTGATTACCCACCACGCCGGCGGCAATCAGAACGAAAACAACCAGCCACTTCAGGAAATCGAAACGGCTGGTTGACTGAACGGCTTTTGACTCCATAGGAATCAGCTTATGTATCCGGATGTTAAAAAATGGCAGGCCAGGAGGGAATCGAACCCCCAACCTGCGGTTTTGGAGACCGCTGCTCTGCCAATTGAGCTACTGGCCTGCACCGAAACAACTCAGCGCACTTACTATCGAGCGTATTACTCGATGATCTTGGAGACCACGCCGGCACCTACGGTACGGCCGCCTTCACGAATCGCGAAGCGCAGACCATCTTCCATGGCGATCGGGGCG
>NZ_FOYV01000005.1 GCF_900115175.1 Marinobacter gudaonensis | reverse complement strand
ATAACGCCGGTGGTAATGGGCGGCTACGGAGCGCAGCGTAGTAGGCGTCCCGTTGACCACTTGGTTAAATTCAATCCGAGACTTTCGCTGCCGTCGCTATGTAACAATGGCCCTCGTACTCTCCAAGTGGCAGGCTCATCGAACTCTGATGTATACCACCCTCACCGTCCGTCTCTTCTGCAAAATGAATAATGAGCTCTTTCTCGGGCTTTAGGTTTATTTTGTAGCGTACGCCGTTCATCTCATACTCGGTCAAACCGTCTTCCGGGAAGTCGACAATCTCAGTGCCAACAACGGTTTTTTCGAAGTTCCGCTCAAAGCTTCGTTTAATTGAATCACGGGTGAACTCGTCGACTCCCTCCATGTAATACATGTCGAGCACGCTGGAAATTTCCCCTGATGAAACTGCCTCGCCAACCATTTGGGCAAAGTCACTATCACAGCCTGGTGGTGGCTCAGAGCAAGCAGACAAAACAACTGTAGAAGCCAAAAGAAAATGTTTCATATTCCTCCCTGAATTTAACGCTTTTGTTTAGCGGCGCCCCGACAGGGGCGTCCGGTGGAGGCCGAAGGCCGGAACGAACTACAACAAATTGTTATATCAGTTGGTTATGGCTCACAGCGCTCAATCTTGAGCCAAGTCCTTGTTGAGGCTTCCGGTTTGCAGCTATCTGATTTCAAAAAAGTCTTCATATTTACCAGTGACGGGATTTAACACACAGGCAAGATCGACGTAACATCCATGCCTTTCCACTCCGACTATGACCTTCAAAGCCTCGCCGCCATCGTAGCGAATGGCATAAAACCCAGTGTTAGGAAATTCGTCCGGCGGCATAAATTCGTGACGGACTGAACCATCTAGATTAAAAATATATCCTTGAGTATGCATGCCTGAATTTGGAACGACAGCGACACCATCACCCTCTTTCAGTTCGACGCCACCAATCGGGAAAGAAAATTCTTTTAGAACCCTCTGCCCCGCGAAGTTCCAAGAGCAATAATTCTCGCCTTTAGAAAAACTTATAGCCTCTTCGGGGCCTCTAGCAGGCATTTACTTCTCTCCTCGAAAGGTTACCAAAGACGATATAACGCCTTGAATAAGCCGCCAATTTGGAGCGGCAGCGGAAAATTGGTCGGCTTGATTCACTGGTTATGCGATCTTCGCCCAATTTCAACTATCGCCTTCTCGGTAATCGCTTGCAGAGCATCAGGGTGGAGATCAGATCCTCTGGTACCACCGCGATTTGGAACAGCGTGATCCATTGCCTTGACCTTTGAAAGGTATGCCTCAAGAAGGGGAAGCGCCTCGGGCTTACCAATTTTGCCAAGCGCTTCAACAACTGTAGCTTTTTCGGCGCTGCTCTCAGCATCAAAAGCCAGCACTAATCTATCAAGTGAGCGCGAGGACCCGATATTGCCCAAGGCCTCAACTGCACTCATGCGAGCCAGGAGAAAATCATGATCAAGAGTGCGATGCAATATTGGCAAAAGCTGGGTATCGTCTTCCCCTACCATCAGAGCCAAACCAGAAGCACACATGTTCACAATCTGCTTCTCATCGCTCTTTAATCGCTGCGCCAGCTCATCAATGTATTGTCTAGCACCGAGATATCCCAAATTGAAACAGGCCCAAGCGACTACCTCATGATCAGAGTCCTGCAGAAACGGTTCAATTTCCTCGGCCCTTTCTAAGTCGCTTGAATACCCGACCTCTTCAATAAAAGCTTTTTTTTCAGCTCTGCTGTCCAGAGAGCCTCCCCCGCACCCAGCCATCAGAATGAACACCAGAAAAACAGCAGCTTTCATAATCGTTTTTTTCGCATAACAGCTAATTATACGAACGCGTTCGTATATCCCTCGTTCGTAAAACTCCATTAAAAAGCGCCCAAAGAAAAAGACTTTCTCTAACAAAAACAGCCCTTTGAGCACCAACCACCACAGCTACCGCCGGAGTTATACGCCCTTTTCCGAGCTACTCCTACTTCGCCATGGGCGTATAACTCCATCCTTCTTTCTGCAACTTTTCAACCCTATCAGATAGTTAGCAAAATTTCTCAAGCAATTTCAGGAGTTTTGCGAACGCGTTCGTATAACTCCGCCAACACCAGCCTCTTGACTTCAACGCAAACCGATATACTGTATAAAAAAACAGTGGATGAGGATGGATATGGATATCCCTACCCCGATACCTGCGCAACCAACCCGTTTTTTAGACAAAGTTCGGAGTTTTATTCGCCTGCGGGGCATGGCATATAAAACAGAGAAAACCTACCTGTTCTGGATCAAACGTTTCATCCGCTTCCATGGCCTCCAACACCCTGAAGCCATGGGTTCGGCAGAAGTGGAGGCATTTCTGTCTCACCTGGTTTTGCAGGCGAACGCAAGTGTCTCAACCCAAAGAGTTGCTTTAAACGCATTGGTATTTTTATACCGCGAATTCCTCAGCCAACCCCTGGACGACCTGAAGTTCGAACAGTCCAGAAAGCCGGCAAAGCTTCCAACTGTGTTTAGTGCGGAAGAAGCCAGCTCTGTTATTCGCAACCTGAGCGGAGATTACCGGTTGGTTGCCATGCTCCTGTACGGATCCGGCCTGCGTATTAATGAAGCACTGCGCCTACGGGTGAAAGATGTTGATTTTGATATGCAACAATTGATTGTTCGGAGCGGCAAAGGCGGCTTTGGTGTTCGAAGCCCTGTCGACGAGTCCTTCTAACTCTCCCAGTTACTGGCAGGCATTCGCTTTACGTGAATGTGGCTGATCAAGCGGATGGTCGGGCGGATCAGGAACTGGAAGCTGCCGATGATGAACAGCCAGATGGCCGCCTTTTCGTATTCTGGGAACAGGAAGAGAACACTGCCCAGCAGGAACCAGATGGCGATGAAGAAGTCGTTGATGATGCTGATCATCTCGTAACGGCGGCGAATGATCAGTTCTTCATGGCCCAGTTTCAGGGTGAGCGGGTTGTCGGTACGGTTTTCAACCATTCAGTGGATGATCTCCGATGGAAAGAACACGGCGGAAAACGGGTTCCGCCGTGGTTGGAATTATTGCATGTCGTTGAAGGTGGCATCGGTTCTGGCCGCCAGGATGAAGTCATTCTTGTGCAGCCCGCCAATTTCGTGGCTCCACCAGCTCACGGCGACTTTCCCATACTCAAGCACAATTACGGGGTGATGGTCTTCGGCTTCGGCCAGCTCACCGATCTTGTTGGTGAACTCCAGAGCCTTGAGAAAGTTTTTAAGCTTGTAAACCTTGTGAAGCTGCTCTTCTCCCTCAATTTCGAGGATTTCCCAGTCTGGCACGTCTTTGTGCAGTTGCTGCTTTTCTTCCTCGGTGGCCTTGGGCGCATTCGGGCTGCAGGCTTCACAACTGTGTTCTTTCAGGGCACTCATGCCAACCTCCATGGTCGATGGCTGTAGTACAAGCGTGGGTCGTGCCTCCGGGTTTATCAACCCTTCTCTTGAAATCCGGCCACTTTCAGAATACTGTATATTTAAACAGTATTTCGAGAGATCACACCATGAGCGAGCTTCTGAACACGCTGATGCAGGATGCCCGTGTCTGGCAGGGGCACCGTCACACCCAGACCACACAGCCTGCGGCGCCCACAGGGTACCAGGTTCTGGATAACCAGCTTGGTGGACTGGGCTGGCCACGGGGCGCCCTGAGCGAATGCCTTCTGGACGCGCCGGGTATTGGTGAGCTGCACCTGTTGCTGCCGTTGATGCAGAGGGTATGCGGCGAGGGCCAAACCGTGTTCTGGCTGAATCCTCCCCACACGCCCTATGCCCCCGCCCTGGCTCGGGAAGGCATAAATCTGGATCAGGTGGTGCTGATTCACACAGAAGACGATGGGGATTTTCTGTGGACACTGGAGAACTGCCTGCGCTCACCGGTTACCGGCCTGGTGATGGCCTGGCCGGGCAAGCTGGCCGCCCGGGAGGTACGGCGCCTGCAACTGGCGGCTGAAGCCGGCAGCAACGTGTGCGTGCTGTTCCGGGAGCGGCAGTACGCCGGGCAGAATTCTCCGGCCGCCCTGCGCCTGGAACTGGAGCCCGATGAGCAGCAGGCACTCAAGGTGAATGTACTCAAGCGCCGGGGCAGTTGGCCCGGGCAGCGTTGCTCACTGGCCATGGCGCACCGGGCAGATCTTGCCTTCCGGGACGCCACCCGGGTTGTTCGCGGCCCCTGGTCGGGTTCAGCCGGGCAATAACGCACCATGCTCTGGCTGTATCTGCACTTCCCGCACCTGGTGCTGGACCACATTCGTCGCACCCGGGAAAACCAGGGCGCGCTGGTGATTGTGGAAGGTTCTGGCCAGAAGGTGGTTCAGGCCTGCCCCGAGGCAAGAAGCCTGGGTATCCGCAAGGGTATGCGCCTGAAAACCGCTATCAGCCTGGCGCCGGATCTCGGCATGGTGCGTTCCGACAATGCCCGTGAGGCGTCTATCCTGGAAGATCAGGCCCGCTGGCTGTACCGGTACGCAGCCCACATTGTGCTGGTACCACCCGATGGCCTGCTGGCCGAAGTGGGCAGCCTGCAAAAGCTGTACGGCGGGCTGCCGGCCGTCTGGCAAACGGTGGAACAGGGGCTCAATGAGCGCCAGCTCAATGCCTGGATTGGTATTGCCCATACACCCCTGGCCGCCCGCCTGATTGCCCGCGCCGGTAAAGGCGAGTGCACCGACGACAAAGGCCACATTCTCAGAACCCTGGGCCAGATGCCGCTTCTGGCTGCGGAATTGGATGAGAAGGCCTGCACACGGCTGCAGCGCCTGGGTCTGAACACCCTGGGGGAAGTGTTCGGGTTACCGGCCAAGGAGCTGGCGCGGCGCCTATCTCCGGAACTGCTGGCCTATATCCAGAAAATCCAGGGTACCCGGCCAGACCCTCGCTCCCCTTGGCAACCGCCCCATTCGTTCAGGCAGCAGGCAGACTTTGTGCAGGAAATCGAGCATACCCAGGGACTGCTGTTCCCGTTGCAGCGCATCCTGAATGAGCTGGAAGAGGATCTGTGCTGGCGTCAGCAGGATACCGACAGCTTGCGGCTGGTTCTGAGGCACCGGCACTCGGAACCCACCCGGCTGCAGATTCGCACCTCCGGGCCGGAACACCGGGCCGAGCAGTTCCTCAATCTGATTCGCCTGCGGCTTGAGCAGCACGAGCTGCGGGCACCAGTGATTGCCCTGGTGCTGTCGGTCAAACGCTTCCTGCCCCGGGAGGCGCCGTCCGGGCAGGATCTGCTGGGCGAAACCCGGGATCTGAACGAGGCCTGGCATACCCTGATCAGCCGGTTGCAGGCCCGGCTTGGCGATCAGGCGCTCAGGCAGCTCTCGCCCCAGGCCGATCATCGTCCCGAACGGGCCTGGTCGGCTTCAGAGGTTCTGCGCAAACCCCGAACCTCGTCAGTGCCGGCAGCAGAACTGCCCAGACGCCCGTTGTGGCTTTTGAAAGGCCCGCAACCGCTCACCGAGGCACCCGTTGCCTGGTTCTCCGGGCCGGAACGCATCAGCGGCGGCTGGTGGGATGGCCAGAGGGTACATCGGGACTACTACATTGCCCAACTGAACAGCGGCCAGTTGGCCTGGGTTTTCCGGGACGCCCGGGAAGGCTGGTTTGTGCATGGATGGTTTGGCTGATGCCCGAACAGCCGTACGCAGAACTGTTCTGCTTCAGCAACTTCACCTTCCTGACCGGCGCCTCTCACCCTCACGAACTGGCTGAGCGGGCCCACGCGCTGGGCTATACCGCCCTGGCCATTACCGATGCCTGCTCGGTAGCGGGCATTCCCCGGGCCTGGGCGGCGCTGGCAGAGAGCCCGGTCAAGCTCATTACTGGCAGCTGGTTCGAGCTTGCCAATGCGCCACCGGGCGCCTGTGAGCCGCGTTTTATCCTTCTGGCCCGCACCCGCCAGGGCTACGGCCAGCTCTGCCAGTTGATCACCACAGGCCGACGCCGGGCGGAGAAAGGCCAGTACCGTCTGTTTTACCGGGATATTGAAACCCATGCTCTGGATGACTGCCTGTGCCTGTGGCTGCCGCCCTCACCCACCGAGGCTGGCTCCGATCAGGCCCTGGCCTGCGGCGAGTGGCTGGGCCGCCTGTTTGACCCAAGGCTCTGGATCGGCGCCGCCCGCACCCTGGAATCCGGCGAGGAACAGCGCCTGGCCCGAATACACTGGCTGGCAGACCAGCTGCGCCTCCCGGTAGCCGCCGTGGGCGAGGTGCACATGCACAGCCGCGAACGCCAGCCTCTGCAGGATGTGCTCACCGCCCTGCGCAATCACACCAACCTGGAAAACGCCGGCCATTGCCTGTTCCAGAACGGTGAGCGGTACCTGCGGCCGCTGCCGGTGTTGCAACGGCTGTTCCCGCAAGCATGGCTGAACGAAACCCTGGCGATTGCCCGGCAGTGCACCTTCGAGCCCGGCAGCCTGCGCTACGAATACCCGCCCGACCTGGTGCCCGAAGGCGAAACTCCGGCCGGCTATCTGCAACGCCTCACCCGCGAGGGCGAACGCCGGCGCTATCCGGACGCCACGCCACTGCAGGTGCAGAGCCTGATCCGCAAGGAACTGGGCCTGATCTCGGAAATGCAGTACGAGCACTATTTCCTCACCATCCACGACATCGTGGCCTTTGCACGCAGCCAGGGCATTCTCTGCCAGGGTCGGGGCTCGGCCGCCAACTCCGCGGTCTGCTATTGCCTGGGCATCACCGAGGTGAACCCGGCCAATGTGGAGTTGCTGTTCGAACGCTTTATCTCCAAAGACCGGAACGAGCCACCGGATATTGATGTGGATTTCGAGCATGAGCGCCGTGAGGAAGTTATCCAGTACATCTACCGGCGCTATACCCGCGAGCGCGCCGCCCTGGCCGCCACGGTGATCCGTTACCGGCCAAAAAGCGCCATTCGTGATGTCGGCAAGGCCCTGGGCTTTGATCCGGCCCTGGTGGAACAGCTACTGGAAGGCATCGACTGGCGAGACAAGGCCACCAACTGGCGCCAGCAGATTCTCGACAAGAACATAACCCGCAACCCCCGGGTGGCCGATCAGTTCTTTACCCTGGTCAATACCCTGCTGGGCTTTCCCCGGCACCTGTCCCAGCACGTGGGCGGCTTTGTGATCAGCGCCGGGCCGCTGGCCGAACTGGTACCGGTGGAGAACGCCGCCATGGCCGATCGCACCGTTATCCAGTGGGACAAGGACGATCTCGAGAGCCTGGGCCTGATGAAGGTGGATGTGCTGGCGCTAGGTATGCTCTCCGCCATTCGCAAGGCACTGGCGCTGATCAGCGAGGAAAAGGGCCAGACCTTCCGGATGCAGGATGTGCCCCAGGAGGATCGGGCTACCTACGCCATGCTCCAGAAAGGCGACAGCATCGGTGTGTTCCAGGTGGAGTCCCGGGCCCAGATCAACATGCTGCCGCGCCTGAAGCCGGAAACCTACTACGACCTGGTGATCGAAGTGGCCATTGTGCGCCCCGGCCCCATCCAGGGCGACATGGTGCATCCGTACCTGCGCCGCAAACACGGCCTGGAGCCGGTGGACTACCCCAACGATGCCGTGCGCAAGGTGCTGGAACGCACCCTGGGCGTGCCCATTTTTCAGGAACAGGTGATCAAACTGGCCATGGTGGCCGCGGGCTTCTCTGCCGGCGAGGCCGACCAGCTGCGCCGGGCCATGGCCGCCTGGAAATCCCACGGCGACCTGACGCCGTTCCGGGAGAAGCTGGTCACTGGCATGCTCGAGCGTGGCCACGATGCCGACTTCGCCGAACGCCTGTACCAGCAGATCTGCGGTTTTGGCGGCTACGGCTTCCCGGAATCCCACGCCGCCAGCTTTGCCCTGCTGGTGTATGTGTCGGCCTGGATCAAACGGCACTACCCGGCCGCCTTCTACTGCGCCCTGCTCAACAGCCAGCCCATGGGGTTCTATTCGCCCTCCCAGCTGGTACAGGATGCCCGTCGCCATAACGTGGCCGTACTGCCGCCAGACGTGAACGCCAGCCAATGGGACCATACCCTGGAAGGCGAGACACGCCACCTGCGCCTGGGCCTGAGAATCATCCAGGGCCTGTCCGCCAGCGGCGCGGAACGCATTCACCAGAACCGGCCGGCGGGCGGCTACCGCTCCGCCGGCGAACTGCGCCGTCTGGCCGCGTTGAACCAGCGCGATATGGAACTGCTCGCCGGCGCCAACGCCATGCCGGGCTTCACCGCCAACCGCCACCAGGCCTACTGGCAACTGCTCGACCACGAACAGCCCACCGAACTGTTTGCCGAAGACACCGCGGTGGATTACCAGGCTGAGGATTGCCCCCAGCTGCCGGAACCATCCGAAGGCCAGAACGTACTGGCCGACTACTCCAGCCAGGGCCTCACCCTCCAGCGCCACCCCCTCGCCCTGCTCCGGCAACAGGGCCACCTGAAATTCTGCCTCAGCGCCGAACAGCTCAAAACCACCCGCGCCGGCGTTCCCGTGCAGGTGGCCGGCCTGGTAACCGGCCGCCAACGCCCCGGCTCCGCCTCGGGGGTTACCTTCGTTACCCTGGAAGACGAAACCGGCAACGTGAATGTGGTGGTGTGGCTGGAAACCGCACGGCGGCAGCGCAAGCCTTTGCTGACCGCCCGTTTGCTGCATGTGAAGGGCGTTCTGGAGCGGCAGGGGGATATTGTGCACGTGATGGCGGGCCGGCTTTCGGACCTCAGTCACCTGATCCACTCATTGCCGGTTCATTCCCGGAATTTTCACTGAACATAAAAAAACCCCGCACAAAGGCGGGGTTTCCTCAAAGCAGCGGTAAATGATCAGCTCAACAGCTTGATCATCACACCCGCAGCCACCGCAGAGCCGATAACACCGGCCACGTTCGGACCCATGGCGTGCATCAGCAGGAAGTTCTGCGGGTTGGCTTCCAGGCCTACCTTGTTGGAGACCCGGGCCGCCATTGGCACCGCGGAGACACCGGCAGAACCGATCAATGGGTTGATCTGCTCCTTGCTCAGCTTATTCATCAACTTCGCCATCAGAACACCACAGGCGGTACCGATACCGAAGGCCACGATACCCAGGCCCAGAATACCCAGGGTCTGGGCATCCAGGAACTTGTCGGCCATCAGCTTGGAGCCAACGGACAAGCCCAGGAAAATGGTGGTGATGTTGATCAGCGCATTCTGGGCGGTATCGCTCAGACGCTCCACCACGCCACATTCACGCAGCAGGTTACCGAAGCAGAACATACCCAGCAGCGGCGCCGCATCCGGCAGGAACAGAACCACGGCAATCAGTACGACCAGCGGGAAGGCAATCTTCTCGCGCTTGCTGACCGGGCGCAGCTGGGTCATCTTGATCTTGCGCTCTTCCGGAGAAGTCAGCGCCTTCATGATCGGCGGCTGGATCATCGGCACCATTGCCATGTAGGCATAGGCGGAAACCGCAATCGCACCCAGCAGATGCGGAGCCAGAACACTGGCCACGTAGATGGACGTGGGGCCGTCGGCACCACCGATGATACCGATCGCTGCCGCTTCCAGGATGTTGAACTCCAGCACGCCGGTCCAGTCCAGCAGGGCCGCACCCAGCACGGTTCCAAAGATACCGAACTGAGCGGCTGCACCCAGGAGCATGGTCTTGGGGTTGGCCAGCAACGGACCGAAGTCAGTCATTGCGCCCACGCCCATGAAGATCACCAGAGGCCCGATGGTGCTGCCAATAACCACCGAGTAGAAGTTGTAGAGCATGCCGTTGCCGTAACCGAAGTCCTGGGCAATGGAGTTGGCCATCGCCATTTCGGAATAGCTGGCCTCTTTCACCGCTACCTTGAAGGCTTCCTTCAATTCCGGCGTGATCGCCTGGCCGGCCTGATAGGCCACGTCCAGGGGAGCCGCCAGCGCGGCCAGAATCTCGGCCGTGCCGTTCTTCAGGGCAAAGTGAATGGCATTCTCAGCCGCAGTCAGGGCAAGCCCTGCCTCCGGAATATTCGCCAGGATACCGCCAAACCCGATGGGTACCAGCAGCAACGGCTCAAACCCCTTGCGGATCGCAAGGAACAGAAGGAGAAGGCCGATGGCAATCATGATTACCTGGCCGATCTCTATGTTGAACAGGCCACTGCCTGTCCAGAGCGTCATTAGTTTTTCCATGGAATGCTGGCCCTTTATGCGATTGTCAGCATTTCATCATCAGGGGAGACGGCATCACCGACCTTGATGAAGACTTCGCCGATGGTACCGGCCTTCGGTGCGCGCACCTCGGTTTCCATTTTCATGGCCTCGAGGATAATCAGCACATCGCCCTCTTCAACGGTGTCACCCGGGGAAACCAGAACCTTGAAGATGTTGCCACCCAGCGGGGCAACCACGGGCTCGCCTTCGCCGGCGGCCGGGGCCGGAGCGGAAGAGGCCGCCGGTGCGGAGGCGGCACCGCCTTCACCCTGGATCTGGCTAATCTCACCACCCTCGGAAACGGCCACCACGTACTTCTTGCCGTTGACTTCCACGGTGTAGGTTTCAGGGCCGGAAGCCTTCTTGGCCGGGGCAGCGTCCTCTTCGCTCGGAACCGGTTCGAACGCGTCCGGATTGTTCCGATTCTCAAGGAACTTCAGGCCAATCTGCGGGAACAGTGCGTAGGTCAGCACGTCGTCCTCAAGGTTGTCGGCCAGTTTGATGCCCTTCTCGTCCGCCAGCTTCTTCAGCTCGTCGGTCAGCTTGTCCATTTCCGGCTCAAGCAGGTCCGCCGGGCGGCAGGTCACAGGCTCTTTGCCATCCAGAACGCGCTCCTGCAGCTCCTTGTTGAACGGGGCCGGCGCGGCGCCGTACTCGCCCTTCAGGATGGCGGAGGTTTCCTTGGAAATGGACTTGTAACGCTCGCCCGTCAGCACGTTCAGTACCGCCTGGGTACCAACGATCTGGGAGGTGGGCGTTACCAGCGGAATGAAGCCCAGGTCTTCGCGAACCTTGGGAATCTCAGCCAGTACGTCGTCGAACTTGTCGATGGCGTTCTGTTCCTTCAGCTGGTTTTCCATGTTGGTCAGCATCCCACCCGGCACCTGGGCAATCAGGATGCGGGAATCGGTGCCACGCAGGCTGCCTTCGAAGCGCGCGTACTTCCGGCGTACCTTGCGGAAGTAGCTGGCGATTTCTTCCAGCAGGTTCAGATCCAGGCCGGTGTCACGGTCAGTGCCTTCCAGGATCGCAACCACCGCCTCGGTGGGCGAATGGCCGTAGGTCATGCTCATGGAGGAGATAGCAGTATCGACGTTATCGATGCCGGCTTCCGCCGCCTTGATGGCCGTGGCGGTAGACATGCCGGTGGTGGCATGGCACTGCATGTGGATCGGGATATCCAGCTCTTTCTTCAGACGGCTGACCAGCTCGTAAGCAACGTAAGGCTTGAGGATGCCCGCCATGTCCTTGATGGCAATGGAATCGGCGCCCATGGAGGCGACTTCCTTGGCCATGTCCACCCACATGTCGATGGTGTGCACCGGGCTGGTGGTGTAGGCGATGGTGCCCTGGGCATGCTTGCCGGTTTTGCGCACGGCCTTTATGGCACGATCCAGGTTACGCGGATCGTTCATGGCGTCAAAAATACGGAACACGTCTACGCCATTCTCGGCGGCACGCTCACAGAAACGGTCTACTACATCATCGGCGTAGTGCCGGTAACCCAGGAGGTTCTGGCCACGCAGGAGCATCTGCTGCTGGGTGTTGGGCATGGCCTTCTTCAGTTCGCGAATGCGCTCCCAGGGATCTTCGCCGAGGTAACGGATGCAGGAGTCAAAGGTAGCTCCACCCCAGGATTCCAGAGACCAGAAACCGACCTTGTCGAGTTTCTCGGCAATGGGCAGCATGTCATCAAGCCGCATACGGGTGGCAAGCAGGGACTGGTGGGCGTCACGCAGGATAACGTCCGTAATCCCCAGCGGTTTCTTTGTGTCAGTCATCGTGTCAGCCTTCTGTTTAAAGGTTCTAGTCTTTTACCGGTTCACTTCTTGTGGCGGGACCGGAATTGTGCAATCGCCTTCTTGATGGCCTCGGCGGTGTCAGGGTCAACCGACGCGGGCGCCTTCGGCTTGGCACGTGGCGTTTTGGCCGGGGTTGCCGGCTCCTCTGGAGCAAACCGCAGGATGAGTTTGGACATCAGGCCGGTTGCGAACACCAGAATAATCAGGAACACAAACACGAAGCCCATACCCGCAATCATCAGATCGACGGCTTGTGACATCAGGTCATTCATATCGAACAGCTACCTGTATTGATTTAGGTTTCTCCGGAACTTGCGCGGCCTGACCAGTTAGACTAAGGTCTAATGCTCTGGCCGAACGAATTCCGTCGGCAAAATCCTGCGTAATTTACCGTTTTAGCTGCTCAGGGGCAACCTGAATGCAAAATGCTATACGGAGTTTCCGAGCGTCACGGCCTGAAATGACACCCCGGCAATGCAGCCGTATCAGGGCTTATTCAGGCATATCGAACGCGCATTTTTCTCCCCTTCACCCGACCGCTCTCGAGCCTTGAAAGCGCCTTTGCAGCCAGGGATTTTTCTACTGCCACAAAGCACTGGTGATCAAACAGATCAATCTTGCCGACCGCAGAGCCCGCAATACCGGCCTCGCCGGTCAGAGCTCCAAGCACATCCCCGGGACGCAATTTGTCCTTCCGACCCGCCGCGATGCAGAGTGTGCTCATGGCCGGCGCAACCGGGCGAATCGGATTTGCCAAAAGCGCTTCGGTATCACCCCAAACCACGCTGCGACCGCGCTCGGCCTCAATACGACTGATTTTATGCCCCTGGGCGGGCGTACAGAAGGTAATGGCATGCCCCTGCTCTCCGGCCCTGCCTGTGCGACCAATGCGGTGGGTGTGTACCTCGGGATCGCGGGCTGGCTCGGCATTGACCACCAGCGGCAACGACTTGATATCCAGCCCGCGGGCGGCAACATCGGTGGCCACGAGAATGGAGCAGCTCTGATTGCCGAAGCGCACCAGAACACTGTCACGGTCTTTCTGCTCCAGATCTCCGTGCAGGGCCAGCGCAGAAAATCCCCGATCTCCCAGTTCGGTCGCGAGCTCGTCGCAGTGTTGTTTGGTGGTGCAAAACACAATACAGGACTCCGGCTGACGCTCGGACAACAGCGCCACCACCGCGTCCGTTCGCGAGGATGGCGACACCTCGTAGAAGAGTTCTTCGATATCCGGGTTGTCACCGCCGCCTTCCTGCGCCCGTATATCCAGAGGATCCTTCTGGTACTGGCGGCTCAGGTCACGAATGGCGTCAGGCCAGGTCGCCGAGAACATCAGTGTCTGACGCGCCGGCGGCGTCTGCGACAATATGTCTTCCATCGCCTCCTGAAACCCCATGTCGAGCATCCGGTCGGCTTCATCAAGCACCACCGTTTTCAGCCGCCCAAGGGATAGGGTCTGCTTGCGCAAATGGTCCTGAATCCGGCCCGGGGTTCCAACCACCACGTGGGCGCCGTGGCTCAGGGAACCAATCTGAGGGCCGATTGGAACGCCACCGCAGAGGGTCAGCACCTTGATGTTCTCCCGGGCCCGGGCCAACTCTCTGACCGCCTTGGCCACCTGATCCGCCAGTTCGCGTGTTGGGCATAACACCAGGGCCTGCACCGCAAACAGCTTCGGGTTCAGCCGCTCAACGAGGCTGATGCCAAACGCCGCGGTTTTGCCACTGCCGGTTTTTGCCATGGCAATCACATCCCGGCCCGAGAGGCCCGGCCGGATTGCTTTTGCCTGGATTTCTGTAGGCGTTTCAAAACCCAGATGAGCGAGGTTGGTGAGCATGGCGGGCGAAAGGCCAAAGTCATTGAAAGAAGACATAGAAGCAAATTCCGGAATCAGCACTAAGCTGGCTATGAAGGCGAGTGTGAGGGCGTATAATGGTGCGCGTCTGGCCGCAAGAATACCAGAATCCGACACGAAAGAACGGAGCAACTGATGCCATCCCTGCAGGATCAACTACTTAAAGCCGGCCTCGCCGACGAGAAAAAAGCCAAGGCCATTCGGAGCGAAAAACGCAAACAGCGCAAGCAGCAACCCAAGGGCGCCGTCCAGGAAAGCGAGGCCGAGATTAGGGCGCGCAAGGCCCGCGAGGAGAAGGCCGAGCGCGATCGCCAGCTAAACCTCGAGCGGCAGAAGGCAGCCGAGAAAAAAGCCATTCAGGCCCAGATCCGGCAACTGGTGGAAACCAACCGGCTGGATCGAAGTCGCGGTGAAACTTCCTACCAGTTCGTTCACGACAAGAAGATCAAGAAAATCTTCGTGGACGACACCATGGTTGACCAGCTCTCACGCGGTCGCCTGGCTATTGTCTTCGTGAACGATCAATACGAGATTGTGGCCGAAGCAGTGGCGCGGAAAATCATGGAACGGGATGAAAGCGCTGTGGTTGTCCTGCACGATCGCGAGGCCGATGACGCCGGCGAGGATGACCCTTACGCCGGCTATGAAATTCCTGATGACCTGATGTGGTAATGGAATGATGAACGGGGCGCCCCGGTTTAAATCGGAGCGCCCGGGCGCTCAGTGCAACCTGTGGCGATCAAAAATCTCGCGCACCTCGCGCTCTGTCTCCTCCGGAACAATGACCTTGACCAGTTTGGCCTCTTCATCCAGATAGATATTGTCTCGTGGAATGCCGGTGGCAATCAGGTCATCCCAGGTGTTTTTCGCCTGGTCGTGGTTATCGTAAGAGCCATTGATGGTTTTGTTCATAGCACGACTCCTTCTTTCCGATAATAAATGTCCCTGCATTTATAAGCGTAGGAGTGAAGGCAAGGTTTGTGCAAATATTGATCAATTCTAAATTGACCGGGAGCAATTGAACCTCTTATCGGTTCAAATCCTTGCAGACTCCGAGATCTGCAAATAAAAAACCCCGCACAAGGCGGGGTTTTTTATTTGATATGGCGCGGCTGGGAGGATTATTCGGGCCTTCGGCCCTCACCCCTTCGGGGTCGCCGTCGCGTGGCTCCGGCGCTCCTCAGCACACTTCGTGTGCTTCGGTCGAACCTCTTATCGGTTCAAATCCTTGCAGACTCCGAGATCTGCAAATAAAAAACCCCGCACAAGGCGGGGTTTTTTATTTGATATGGCGCGGCTGGGAGGATTCGAACCTCCGACCGCCTGGTTCGTAGCCAGGTACTCTATCCAGCTGAGCTACAGCCGCTTGAAACTGGTTGCAGTGTCGATCGATGGCGCGGCTGGGAGGATTCGAACCTCCGACCGCCTGGTTCGTAGCCAGGTACTCTATCCAGCTGAGCTACAGCCGCACATTGATCGATTGCAGTGGCCGAACGCTAATTCAGCCTGTCTCTTTTCCCGGGAGGGAAATGGCGGAGAGGGAGGGATTCGAACCCTCGATACGCGCAATGCGTATGGTTCCTTAGCAGGGAACTGGTTTCAGCCACTCACCCACCTCTCCTTGAGAACGGGGCGTATACTACCATAATTTTTCTGTTTTCATAGGGTTGACACGAGATTTTTCGGCCTCGCTTACCCCGCCCATCAAAAAAGCCGTTCAGGTTTCCCATGAACGGCTTTCGGTCTTTCAGCTGTTACCGGGTTCCGGCTCTTCAGAGCCTTTTTCCGACTGAATTCGCTGATAGATTTCTTCACGGTGTACCGCAACTTCCTTCGGGGCATTAACGCCAATGCGTACCTGATTGCCCTTTACTCCAAGAACGGTGACGGTGATGTCGTCGCCGACCATCAGAGTTTCGCCAACGCGGCGAGTCAAAATCAACATATCCCTTACTCCCTATCCAGAGCTACCTGTTCCGAAAAAATCATTATTTCTACTTTTTTTGCTTTTATAGTGAGAACTCAAGCTGTGCAAAAGAAGCACATTCCCTTATACGGACACTAATCTCCATAAGCTCAGCCAATGGTTCTCTTTCTTCTTGAGCCCCGCAAACCGACCTGACGTTTGCGTTTTCAGGCTTCTTCCACCCCGGGCTTGTCAAGCTCAAAAGCACTGTGCAGTGCGCGAACCGCAAGCTCAAGATATTTCTCATCAATCACCACAGAAATCTTGATTTCCGAGGTGGAGATCATCTGAATGTTGATACCCTCATTGGAAAGGGCACCGAACATCTTGGTGGCAACACCCGCATGGGAGCGCATGCCTACACCAACAATACTGACCTTGGCGATCCTGCTATCACCAGTCACTTCACCCGCGCTCAGTTCGTTTGCCACGCCCTCAAGCACCGCTTTGGCCCGCTTGAAATCGTTACGGTGAACGGTAAACGTGAATGCGGTTTTGTTGTCCTCGCCCACGTTCTGGACAATCATGTCCACCTCGATGTTGGCATCACTCACCGGCTTGAGAATGCGCAGCGCGCTGCCCGGCGTGTCGGGCACGCCCGATATGGTCAGTTTGGCTTCATCGCGGTTAAAAGCAATGCCGGAAACAACCGGTTGTTCCATGGCGTTTTCATCCTCAAGAGTGATCAGGGTGCCTTCGCCTTCCTGGAAGCTGGAAAGAACCCTCAGTGGAACGTTGTACTTGCCTGCAAATTCGACGGAACGAATCTGGAGTACTTTGGACCCCAGACTCGCCATCTCAAGCATTTCTTCAAAAGTGATGCGATCCAGCCGCCGTGCGCTGTCCACCACCCGGGGATCGGTGGTATAGACACCGTCCACATCAGTGTAGATCTGGCATTCGTCGGCTTTCAGTGCCGCCGCCAGCGCTACCGCCGTGGTATCCGAACCGCCCCGTCCGAGCGTGGTGATGTTGCCGTTGTCATCAATGCCCTGGAAACCGGCGACGACGACCACGCGGCCAGCGTCCAGATCCTCACGCATGCGCTGTTCATCAATCTGCTTGATCCGCGCTTTGGTATGGCTGCTGTCGGTCACAATCCGCACCTGCGCCCCGGTGTAGGAACGGGCTTCACAACCCCGTTTCTGCAACGCCATGGAGAGCAAAGCAATGGTGACCTGCTCGCCGGTTGAGACCAGCACGTCCATTTCACGGGGAGTGGGCTCCTCCATGATCTGATTTGCCAGCGCAATCAACCGGTTGGTCTCGCCGCTCATGGCGGAGACAACCACCACCACATCGTGGCCTTCCCTGCGGAAACGGCACACCTTCTCGGCCACCGCCTCGATACGCTCGGTGGATCCCACCGAGGTACCACCAAATTTCTGAACCAACAGAGCCATTTTCGTCCAATATCCGGAAGAGGGAACTCACAGCGGGGCCCTGCCCCGCCACTCGAAACAAACGGGCGGAATTATAAACTCCGGTCCGCCCGCGAAAACAGTTGCCTACGCGATATTTTTCTCGACCCAGGCCGGAACACCGGCCAGCGCCTCGGCCAGCTTGGAGGGATCGCTGCCGCCGCCCTGGGCCATGTCCGGGCGACCGCCACCCTTGCCGTCCACCTGGGCCGCCAGATGCTTCATCAGGTCACCGGCCTTGATCTTTCCGGTGGCAGATTTGGTAACGCCGGCAACGAGGGTCACTTTGCCGTCTTCAACACTGGCCAGAACAACCACGCCCTCGCCCAACTTGTTCTTCAACTGGTCGGCGGTTTCCATCAGGGACTTGCGATCAGCGCCCTCCAGTTCAGAGGCCACCACCTTCAGGCCGCCTACTTCGACTGCCGATGCCGCCAGGTCGCTGCCGGCTGAGCTTGCCAGCTTGGCCTTCAGCGCGTCGATGTCTTTTTCAAGCTGGCGATTGCGATCCAGGGTTTGCTGCACTTTCTCAACCACGGATTCACGGGTGGCTTTCACCAGACGCGCCGTCTCGCGCAGGGTACGCTCGGTGCCCTCAATCCACTCGAGAGCGCCCAGACCGGTGACCGCTTCAATACGGCGCACACCCGAGGAGATACCACTTTCCGAGGTAATGCGGAACAGCCCGATATCGCCGGTGCGGCCAACGTGGGTGCCGCCACACAGCTCCACCGAGTAGTTGTCGGTGCCCATGCTGAGCACACGAACCACATCGCCGTATTTCTCGCCGAACAATGCCATGGCGCCCTTCTTCTGAGCCTGCTCCATGTCAGTAATTTCCGTCTGTACCGGCGTGTTCTCGAGGATCTGCTCGTTCACCTGGCGTTCGATTTCGCGCAACTGTTCCGGCGTCACCGCTTCGAAGTGAGAGAAGTCAAAGCGCAGCTTGTCCGGGTCTACCAGAGAGCCTTTCTGGGTCACATGTTCACCGAGCACCTTGCGCAGTGCCGCGTGCAGCAAGTGTGTTGCAGAGTGATTGCGCTTGGTGCGCTCCCGACGACGGTGGTCGATGCGCGCATCCACTTCCAGCCCCGGGAACAGCTCACCTTCGATCAGCGTACCCAGGTGCAGGTGGTTGTCACCTTCCTTACGAGTGTCGGTTACCTGGAAACGGCCACCGCTCCAGGTCAGCAGGCCGGTATCGCCCACCTGGCCACCGGATTCGGCGTAGAACGGGGTACGCTCGAGCACCACCACCGCTTCGTCGCCGGCCTCGGCGGTTTTCTCTTCGCCGTTGACGATAACGGCGCGAATCTTCTCGTGGCCGTCAACGTGTTCATAGCCGGTGAACTCGGTCTTACCCTCGATCCGCAGGCCTTCGGCGTTGTAGTCGATTCCGAACTTGCTGGCCGCGCGGGCGCGCTCACGCTGGGCTTCCATGGCTTTTTCGTAGCCTTCGTAATCCAGCGTCAGGCCGCGCTCGCGGGCAATGTCGTTGGTCAGGTCTACCGGGAACCCATAGGTGTCGTACAGGGTAAAGATGGTCTCGCCCGGAATCTCGGTGCCCTTGAGCTCGGCGATGTCCTGTTCGAGCAGGCGCAGCCCCTTGTCGAGAGTCTTGGCAAACTGCTCCTCTTCCTGCAACAGCACCTTCTCGATCTGGGTGCGGCTGCTGACCAGCTGCGGGTAGGCCTCACCCATCAGTTCCACCAGCGCACCGGTCAGCTTGTAGAAGAACGGACCAGTTGCGCCCAGTTTGTTGCCATGACGGGCCGCCCGGCGAATGATCCGGCGCAGCACGAAACCGCGGCCTTCATTAGAGGGCATCACGCCGTCGGCGATCAGGAAGGCACAGGAGCGGATATGATCAGCCACCACTCGCAGTGAGGCCTCGGTGGTTGCCGCACCACCCAGAACCGATGATGCCGCCGCCAGCAGGTCCTGGAACAGATCGATTTCGTAGTTGCTGTGCACGCCCTGCAACACCGCGGTAATACGCTCAAGACCCATGCCGGTATCCACGGAGGGCTTGGGCAGCTTCATCATCTCGCCGTCCGCCGTACGGTTGTACTGCATGAATACAACGTTCCAGATCTCGATGTAGCGGTCACCGTCTTCTTCCGGCGAGCCGGGCGGGCCGCCGGCCACGTCCGGGCCGTGGTCGTAGAAGATCTCGGTGCAGGGACCGCAGGGCCCGGTATCGCCCATCTGCCAGAAGTTGTCCGAGGCGTAGCGGGCACCCTTGTTGTCACCGATGCGCACAATGCGGTCGGAAGGCACGCCGATTTCCTTGTTCCAGATGTCGTAGGCTTCGTCGTCTTCGGCGTACACCGTTACCCAGAGCTTTTCCTGGGGCAAAGCCAGCCAGTCATTGCCAGTGAGGAAGGTCCAGGCATAGTTGATGGCTTCGCGCTTGAAGTAATCGCCGAAGCTGAAGTTGCCAAGCATTTCGAAGAAAGTGTGGTGGCGGGCGGTGTAACCCACATTCTCAAGGTCGTTGTGCTTACCGCCGGCGCGGACACACTTCTGTGAGGTGGTCGCCCGGTTGTAATCGCGTTCTTCGCGACCAAGGAACACGTCCTTGAACTGGTTCATCCCGGCGTTCGTGAACAGCAACGTCGGGTCATCCGCAGGTACCAGAGAACTGCTGGGAACGATGGTATGACCTTGCTGTTTGAAATAATCCAGGAACGCCTGACGCAATTCTGCGGTTTTCATAGCCCTTTGATACCTTTCCAGAAACCCGCCGGGGGAGCCGCCGGGTCCGCGATTGAACACGAATACTTACATGCCTGTGCAAATCCGCTACTCTAGCACACGCCGAGAACAGGAAAAACGTGAAACATCACAGGAGAATCCATGCCCCGACGCTTCCATGACGCCGAGGAACTGCTTCCACCGGCCACTGCTCTGAAGCGGGCTCTGGCCATTATTTACGACGGCCTGATCAGCATTGCCGTCCTTCTGGTCGCCACCTGGGGCTACACCATGGTAGCGGGCTGGATAACCGGCTGGGAACGCTACGAACAGATGGCCGAAGCGGGCCAGATCTCCGGCGATCCCGGCCTTACCTTCACGCTGTTCCTGGTGCTCTACCTGTTCTTCGCCTATTTCTGGACCCGCATTGGCCAAACCCTGGGCATGCAGGTGTGGCGGGTAAGAATCGAGAATCTGGACGGAACGTCCGTGAGCTGGACACAGGCTCTGAAGCGCTACATCACGGCAGCCGCCGTGTTGTTCCTGACGCTGCTGGCAAGTTATTACGTGGGCGCCGTTACTCTGCTGGTTTCAATCCCCGCCATCATCGCCCTGTTCTACCCCATCAACGGTCTGTCAGTCACCGATCGGTTATCCGGGAGTGTGGTGGTTGCCGTGCCCAGGGAAACCGCCAACAAGAAGCACGGCGCGGACAAGACGCCCAAAACCGGTTGAAAAAGCCCTCTAACGCGGTCAGCCTGCCCGTCGCATCAGCAAGGCGCCGGCCACCGCGCTTATCGCAATCGGAACCAGCACCGCCAGCATCGGGTTGAAGCCGTAGACCAGCGACATGGGGCCAAGCAGATCCTGCATGTATTTGAACAGCAGTCCTACCAGCAGCCCTGTGAACACCCGGAAGCCCATGGTTACCGAGCGCAGCGGGCCGAAAATGAACGAGATGGCCACCAGCACCATCACCGCCGTTCCCAGTGGCATCAACGCCTTTTTCCAGAACGCCAGCCAGTAAGGCGCGGCGTTAAGACGCTGTTCATCGAGATAGGACGCATAGGTATAGAGGCCCGTCATGGAGAGATTTTCCGGCTTCACGATCAGAACGCTCAACACACTCGGCGAGAGCCCGGTTTCCCAGCGCTCGCTGGGTGAGGTTTCCCGAATCGTTCGGGACTCTTCCAGCCGGGTGGTGCGAACGTTCTCCAGAAGCCAGTGGTCGCCCTGGTAGATCGCCCGTCGGGCAAAGCTGGCCGACACCATCTGCCTCTGATCATCGAACCGGAAGCGGGAGATGCCATGGAGCACGCCGTTAGGCTGAACTGCGTTCAGGTGAATGTAGACATTGCCTTCCTTGTGCCAGACCCCGGAAGCCGATGCCACGTTACTCCCGGCACCCAGCGCCACTGCCTTGTCGCTCTGGGCGACACGCTCGGCCGGTGGTGCCACGTATTCCCCGATCAGTACACCGAGAATCACCACCAGCAGAGCCGGCTTCATGGCAGACCAGACAATGCGCCTCAGGGACACACCGGCCGCTCGGATCACCGTCAGTTCCGAGGAACTGGCCATGGAGCCCAGCCCCACCAGGCAGCCCATGAACGCCCCGAGGGGCAGGTAGTCGTAGATTCGTCGGGGCAGTGTCATCACGACATACCAGAGTGCCTGAAGGGTCTGGTAATCGTTCCGGGTATCCTCAAGCTCGGCGATGAACGCGAAGATCAGGTCCAGTGACAGCACCACCACCATCACCAGGAACATCGCGCCGCCAACCGTGCGCATGACATAACCGTCAATCCGGCGCATGGGCAGCCCCCTCCCTGGTCAGCCGGCGGCGATACAGCCAGGCCGGACCAAACTGCAGCCAGAGCCCGAATGCCAGGAACAGCGCGTGCACCCAGAGCATGCCGATCCACTCTGGCACCTTGCCCTCCGCCAGCCAGTCACGGGCGACAATCAGCAGACCCAGATAGGTGATGTAGACGAGCATCGCCGGCAGCAGGTGGAAGAACCGCCCCTGCCTGGGGTTCACCCGGCTGAGTCGCACGGCCAGCAAGGTGACCACCGGCACAATGAGAGGCAGCGACAGTCGCCAGTGCAGCAGTGCCCGATCTTCCGGACGATCCGACTGCATCAGGCTCCAGGTGCTGGTGCCCTCCTCCAATTCCCGGGTGCCGGCCTGGCCGCTTTCGATTTTCAGCCCGTAGGCTTCAAAATCGATGGTGGTGTAATCCAGCTCACCCGCTGCGCCTTCAAACCGGCCGCCGTCTTCCAGAATCAGGAACCGACTACCGGTTTCCGGATCCACCAGCTGGGAGCCGGACTCGGCGGTAATGATCGTCAGCCCCTTGCCGTCCTCGGCATACTCGGCAATGAACACGCCCTGTAACTGGCGTTTGTCCTCGCTGAGCCCCTCCGTGTAGGTAACACGGCCACCGGAGGAAAAGTCCTGGAACCGGCCCGGCGCCAGCATCTCGAATTCCGTTGCCTTGCGCTGCTCGTTGAATATCTTTTCTACCTGGCTCATGCCCCAGGGGGAGATGTACAGACTCATGGCACCGACAACGATCATCACGGGCAGGCTACCCAGTAGCGTTTTGCCAAGAAGTGCCCGATCACTGACGCCACAGGCAAAAAGCACGGTCATCTCGCTTTCAAGATACATACGTCCGTAGGCGAGCAGGATGCCAATAAACAGCCCAAGGGGCAGAATCAGCTCCAGAAACCCCGGAAACCGGTAAGCCATGATTTCGAACAGAACACCGGCGGAAATACTTCCCTGCGCCGCGCTGTCCAGATACTTCAGGAAACGGCCACTCATGAACACCAGCAGCAGAATGCCGGAAACAGCAATCATACTGACCATGATCTGGCGTATCAGATAGCGGAATATAATGCTCAAGTCGGACTCTCTGGCCGTGGGCGTTGCAATGTGATGGCTACCGGGAACAGCGCGTATTCTATGTAACCTTGTAGCCGAATGACAGAGCGTTGGGCACGTCAGACCACCCGGACCGGGCGTTGGCACCGCCCCGATCGCTTGATAATGTTCCCGCCAGCCCCAATGCTAGACTAGATCAGATTCCCTAACGATTCCGCCAGCGGCGGAGCGTCGACAGAACAACCAACAGGAGTTGCCATGAATTTCAGCCTGAGCAGTAAAGCCATTGTCAGCACCAAAGCCGACTGCCTTGTGGTCGGCTTGCCCGAGAAAGGCTCCTGGCCAGAATCGACTGTGCAGGCCGACGAAGCCCTGGGTGGGCTGATCAAAGCGTTTGAGAAAGCCGGCGACCTGTCCGGCAAAAACACCAGTACGGTGACGATTCCCCTGAAGGATCAGCCCTGGAGCCGCCTGTTGGTGCTGGGCACCGGGAAGGACAACGACCGTACTCCGGCTAACTATCGAAAGGCGCTGATCGCCATGATGGGCGCTCTCAAGGATGGCCCCTCCAAGAGCGCGTTGATTGCCCTGACCGACACTTCGGTTACTGGCGAGGACGCCGTGAGCTCAGAGGCGGCCCGCCTGAACCTCATCGGCCGGGTACTGGAAGACCAGTTGTACTCGTTCAGCGAGTTCAAAAGTGAAAAGCCGGCGGCACGCAAGCTGAACAAAGTGGTTGTTGCGGCCTCCGGCGCCGGCAAGGCGCTGAAGGATGCCTTCAACCTCGGCCTGGCCACCGGCCGGGGCATGAATTTCACCCGCGATCTGGGCAACACCCCGCCCAACGTCTGCCACCCGGAATGGCTGGCCGAGCAGGCCCGGAAAATGGCCAAAGACTACGACTCCATCAAGACCGAAGTGCTTGATGAAAAGCAGATGGAAAAGCTGGGCATGAACACCATCCTGGCCGTCGGCAAGGGCAGCACCCAGCCGCCCCGGCTGATCGTGATGGAGTACCGTGGCGGCAAGCCCAAGGACAAACCCCACGTACTGGTTGGCAAAGGCATCACCTTCGACACCGGCGGCATCAGCCTGAAGCCCGGCGAAGCCATGGACGAAATGAAATACGACATGGGCGGCTCCGCCAGCGTCTTCGGGGCCATGAAAGTGCTGGCTGAAACCAAACCGAAGATCAACGTGGTGGCGGTGATCGCGGCCGCCGAAAATATGCCGGATGGCGGCGCCTCCCGCCCGGGGGACATTGTCACCACCCTCTCCGGCATGACGGTCGAGATTCTCAACACCGACGCCGAGGGCCGACTGGTACTGTGCGACGCCCTTACCTACGTGAAGAAATTCGACCCGGCGGCTGTCATTGATCTGGCCACGCTCACCGGTGCCTGCATCATTGCCTTGGGCAACCATGCCACCGGCCTGCTCGCCAACAACGACGAGCTGGCCAACGAACTGCTGGCTGCTGGCGAGCGCGCCGGTGACCGCGCCTGGCGTCTGCCGCTGTGGGACGAATACCAGAGCCAACTCGACAGCAACTTTGCCGATATGGCCAATATCGGCGGCCGGCCCGCAGGCACCATCACCGCGGCCTGCTTCCTGTCGCGATTTGCCAAGGACTACCGCTGGGCGCATCTGGACATCGCCGGCACCGCCTGGCACTCCGGCAAGGCCAAAGGCTCCTCCGGCCGCCCGGTGCCCCTGCTGGTCGACTACCTGATGTCCCATGCCGGATAACAACCCGCCGCCCTCTCCGGAACCCGGCAGCCCTGCTGCCGGTTCTTCCGGGCAGGAGGACCGGAACCAACGCTACTGGTTCCACATCCTCGCCCAGAACACGCCCGCAGCCCGCAACCTCCACGCCGCCAAGCTCGTGGACAAAGCCTGGCAGCAGGGGGACCGCGTGTGCATCGTGTGCGATACCATGCAACACGCAGACGAGCTGGACGACCTGCTCTGGAACTTCAGCCCGGACGCGTTCATCCCTCATAGCGTTGTTCCCGATTCCGCCACCACCTGCACCGATCCCGTCGGCATCCTGCTGTGCCCGCCGGTGGCTGAAGACTGGGATACCGTGATCATTCTTTCGGCAACGCTGCCCGCGGATGCGGATCGGTTCAAGCGGCTGGCCCTGGTTGCCCATAACGATCCCCATGCCCTGAACCAGGCCCGTTCGCATTTCAAGCAGTTACGGGCATTGGGGATTGAACCGCGGGTGCATGACCAGAGAAAACTCCGGGGCGAATAGCACCTAATCCGATCTGCAGAGTTGGGACAGGCTTTCCAAAAATCTCGAAGGCCAGGGACGGCCTGAGAGAAGCGCACATGGATGTGCTCGTAGCGGTTTTTGGAAAGCCTGTCCTAACTCTGCAAGCCTCCCAGGTTGCAGGCTGGGAAATCACAGGGGTTCGCCGCATCACCGGCGACCATGTATAATCGAGCGTCTCAATTTTCCCTTGTGAATCAACCAACGGTCACTGCAGAACCCCATGGAAAAAACCTACCAGCCAGAAAACATCGAGCGCCAGTGGTACGAAAACTGGGAGTCCAAAGGTTACTTCCGTCCCAGCGGCGAAGGTGAGTCCTACAGCATCGCCATCCCGCCGCCCAACGTCACCGGCAGCCTGCACATGGGCCACGCGTTCCAGCACACCATCATGGATACCCTCACCCGCTTCAAGCGCATGCAGGGCCGCAACGCGTTGTGGACCGTTGGTACCGACCACGCCGGCATCGCCACCCAGATGGTGGTCGAGCGCAAACTGGCCGCTGAAGAAGACAAGACCCGCCACGACCTGGGGCGGGAAGAGTTCATCAAGCGCATCTGGGACTGGAAAGAACACTCCGGCGGCACCATCACCCGCCAGATCCGCCGCCTCGGCAACTCCGTGGACTGGGACAACGAACGCTTCACCATGGACGACGGCTTCTACAAGGCCGTTCAGGAAGTGTTCATCCGCCTGTACGACGAGGGCCTGGTCTATCGCGGCAAGCGCCTGGTGAACTGGGACCCGAAACTGCACACCGCCATTTCCGACCTGGAAGTGGAAAACAAGGAAGAGAAAGGCTTTTTCTGGCATCTGCGCTACCCGCTGGCTGACGGCGTGCAGACCAAAGACGGCAAGGATTACCTGGTGGTGGCAACCACCCGCCCGGAAACCATGCTGGGCGACACCGCCGTGGCCGTTCACCCGGACGACGAACGCTACCAGCACCTGATCGGCAAGCACGTAATGCTGCCGCTGGTGAACCGCCGCATTCCCATCGTGGCCGACCACCATGCCGATCCCGAGAAAGGTTCCGGCTGTGTGAAGATCACGCCGGCCCATGACTTCAACGACTACGCCGTGGGCAAGCGCAACAACCTGCCCATGATTAACGTCATGACCCAGGATGCCAACATCCGCGCCGTGGCCGAAGTGTTCAACGCCGACGGCACCGAAAACACCGAGCTTGATGGCACCCTGCCCGACGCCTACGCCGGCCTGACCCGCGAGGCCGCCCGCAAGCAGATCGTGGCCGACATGGAAGCCGAGGGCCTGGTGGAGAACATCGAAGACCATGTGCTCAGCGTTCCCCGGGGTGATCGCTCTGGCCTGATCATCGAGCCCATGCTGACCGACCAGTGGTTCGCCGACGCCAAGACCCTAGCCAAGCCCGCCATCGAGGCCGTCGAAGATGGCCGTATCCAGTTCGTGCCCAAGCAGTACGAGAACATGTACTTTGCCTGGATGCGGGACATCCAGGACTGGTGTATCTCCCGTCAACTGTGGTGGGGCCACCGGATTCCGGCCTGGTACGACGCCGACGGCAACATCTACGTGGGTCGCAGCGAGGAAGAAGTGCGCCAGAAGCATAATCTGGCCGCGGACGTTGCCCTGGAGCAGGACGAAGACGTTCTGGATACCTGGTTCAGCTCAGCCCTCTGGACCTTCGGAACCTTGGGATGGCCGGAGATTACCGAGCGCCTGAAAACCTTCCACCCGACCGATGTGCTGGTCACCGGCTTCGACATCATCTTCTTCTGGGTTGCCCGGATGATCATGATGACCATGCACTTCATGAAAAACGAAGACGGCACACCCCAGGTGCCCTTCCACACCGTGTACGTCACCGGCCTGATCCGGGACGAGCACGGCGACAAGATGTCCAAGTCCAAGGGCAACGTTATTGATCCGCTGGACATGATTGACGGCATCAGTTTGGACGACCTGCTGGAGAAGCGCACCGGCAACCTGATGCAGCCCAAGCTGGCAGAGAAGATCGGCAAGCGCACCAAGAAAGAGTTCCCCGAGGGCATTGCAGCCCACGGCACCGACGCCCTCCGGTTCACCCTGGCGGCCATGGCCACTACCGGCCGTGACATCAACTGGGACATGAAGCGCCTTGAGGGCTATCGCAATTTCTGCAACAAGCTGTGGAACGCCGCCCGTTATGTGCTCATGAACACCGAAGGCGAGGACTGCGGCGTTAATGACGAGCCGGTGGAGCTTTCCCTGGCCGACCGCTGGATTATCAGTGAGCTGCAGAACTGCGAGCAGCAGGTCATTCGCCATCTGGACCAGTATCGTTTCGATCTGGCCGCCTACGCCCTGTACGAGTTCATCTGGAACGAGTACTGCGACTGGTACCTGGAGCTGTCCAAGCCGGCGCTGAACGACGACAGCGCCAGCGCCGAAGCCAAGCGTGGCACCCGTCGCACTCTGGTTCGGGTACTCGAAGCGGTGTTGCGACTGGCACACCCGATCATGCCCTTCATCACCGAAGAAATCTGGCAACGGATCGCGCCCCTGGCTGGCAAGGCCGGCGACAGCATCATGCTGCAGCCGTTCCCGCAGCCGGATGAAAGCAAACAGGACGCCAGCGTTACCGCCGACATCGAGTGGCTCAAGGGCGTGATCGTGGCGGTTCGTAACATCCGGGGCGAGATGAATATCTCTCCGGCGAAAAAGATTCCGGTGCTGCTGCGGGGCAAAGACGCGGAGGACCAGCGGCGGATGAACGACAACCGCCAGTTCCTGATCTCCCTGGCCAAGCTCGAGAGCCTGGAGTGGTTCGATGGCGGCAAGGCCCCCATGTCGGCCACCCAGCTGGTGGGCGAGATGGAAGTGCTGGTGCCCATGGCCGGCCTGATCGACAAGGACGCCGAGCTCAAGCGCCTGGACAAGGAACTGGAGCGCCTGCAGAAGGAAATCGGCCGCCTGGAAGGCAAGCTGGGTAACGAGAAGTTCACCGCCAACGCCCCGGCCGACGTGGTTGAAAAGGAGCAGGAAAAACTCCGGGACGCCCAGAGCAGCCAGGCCCGCCTGAGCCAGCAAAGGGCCGACATCGAGGCCATGTAACCGCCATGATCGGGATCCTCGGCGCCGGCGCTCTGGGCCGGCTCTGGGCGGCAAGATTGCCCGCAGGCCAGGCGGTATTCCTTGCCCGTCCCGGGCAGCCGCCCGGCGCCGATACCCGCTACCGTTTCCGGCCCGTAACCGGGCCGGAAACCGGCATTCAGGTCCCCTGGCTCGGCGCCGGCGACCTACCCGATCTGGTTCTGGTTACCACCAAGGCCGGCGACACCCTGGACGCTCTCACCTGCGTGATCGACCGGATTCCGGAAACCACCCCCATCCTGTTGTTCCAGAACGGCCTCGGCAGCCAGCAGGCCGTGGCCCAACGGTGGCCGGAACGCCCCATACTTGCTGCCACCACCACCGAAGGTGCCAATCGCCCCGACACAGACCTGCTGGTGCACGCCGGCGCTGGCGAAACCTGGATCGGGCCCATGACAAAGGCGGCAGACCAGGTGGTTGAGCGGGCAGCGTCCCAACTTGCTGAAAGTGGCCTCACGCTTCATCAGGAGCCCGACATTCTGTCCCGGCTCTGGCAAAAGCTGGTGGTGAACGCGGGCATCAATCCCTACACGGCGATTCTGGATTGCCCCAATGGCGAGATACTGACGACTCACCTGTATCGCGAGACCATCGATGGCCTGTGTGAGGAGCTGTCTGCGGTAATGGCAGCCGCAGGCCAGAAAGCCACCGCACCGGAAACCCTCCGCCAACGCATCGAGGATGTCGCCCGAAAAACGGCTCACAACACCTCGTCGATGCGGGCCGATGTGCTTCGGGGCCGTACCACAGAGATTGACTTCATCAACGGCTACCTGGTCCGGCGGGGCAAGGAACTGGGAATCGCGACACCGGTGAACCAGATGCTGACCGAACAGGTACAACAACTGTCGCCACATTGATCAGGAGCAGATACATGGGCAATCGCCTTTCCAAGATATACACCCGCACCGGAGACGACGGATCCACTGGCCTGGCGGACGGCAACCGCATTGCCAAGAACGCCCAACGGGTAGAAGCCATGGGCACCGCTGACGAACTCAACTGCCACATCGGCCTGCTGATCGAAACCCTCGACAGCGACGATGAGTTCGTGGATAGCCTGCGCCGGATCCAGCACCACCTGTTCGACCTGGGCGGCGAATTCGCCATTCCCGGCAGCCGGGTGATCGGCGACGACCATATCGAATGGCTGGAGAGCACCCTGGATCGGCACAATGAAGACCTGCCGCCCCTGAAGAACTTTGTGCTGCCCGGCGGCAGTCCCGCCGCCGCCCAGTGCCATCTGGCCCGGGCCGTGTGCCGGAGGGCCGAGCGTGTTGTGGTTGCCCTCGGCCACGAAGACTCCATCAACACGGCCTCGCGGCACTACCTCAATCGGCTGTCAGACCTTCTGTTCGTCATCGCCCGGGTTCTGGCCCGCCGGAATGGCGGCGAAGAGATTCTCTGGGAACAAAAAAAATCCGGCCTCTAGGGGCCGGATTTCGGGCGTCTGTAACCGCGCGCTCTTGGCTCAGACCTTGAAGGCTTCCACCAGCCGCTGAAGCGAGGCCGTCAGCTCCGACATCTCCCTTGAGGAGGCGAGCGTCTCCTCGGCATTGGCGGCGGTGCTCTTGCCGAGTTCGCCGATCTGCTCCACGTTGGCGTTAACGTTCCTGGCGACCGCCGACTGCTCCTCCGCCGCCTGGGCGATCTGGTGGCTCATGTCCACAATCACCGCAATGCCATTGGCAATGCGATCCAGGGCTTCGGTAACTTCCCCGGACTTCTGAACCGTCGTTTCCGTAACATCCCGGCTGTTGGTCATGGCCGAGACGGCATCCTTGACGCCGCTCTGCAGCCTGGAAATCATTCCCTCAATTTCTTCGGTGGACTTGTGGGTCCTCTGGGACAGGGAACGTACCTCATCGGCCACCACCGCGAAGCCCCGGCCTTGTTCGCCCGCGCGGGCCGCCTCAATAGCCGCATTCAGCGCCAACAGGTTGGTCTGTTCGGCAATCGCCTTGATTTCGACCAGCACCTGACTGATGTTGTCACTGTCCTTGCTTACCCGGTTGATAACCTCCACCGCACCGGAAATTTCCGTGGCCAGGTGATTGATGGTTTTCACGGTGTCAGCGACCACTCCGCGACCGGTTTCGGTGTCGCGCTCGGCGTTACCGGCACTGTCGGCCACCCGGTGGGCGCTTTCAGTTACCTCATTCACCGCATCCACCATCTGGTTCATGGCTTCGTTGATCTGGCCGCTTTCTTCCATCTGCCGGGCAACCGCCTCGCTGTTGGCTGCGGCAGTATCGTTCACCCGTGTAGCCTGCTGGTCCACGTCCGCCGTGGTGCGACTGACCGACCGAATCAGCTCGGCAATGCGGTCCGTCATATTATTGAACTCGGTGGTCAGCTCACCCAGCTCGTCACGATTGCGCAGGTGAATGTGCGTGGTCATGTCACCGGCGGCCACGCTGCGGGCCGCCTGGCTGAACCGGTTGATCGCGGTGCGCACCGACATGAAGAACCCGATGTACAGGTACACCACCACCAGCAACACCGCCACCAGCGCAACCAGGATTAGCGTGCGCTGGTTGATCTCGCTGTCGAGCCGGCCCCGAAGGTTGGTCTCAACCACTTCGAAAGCCGCTTGTTTGAGCTCATCGTAGTAGCCCAGCTGCGCCGACATCAGGCTGTCGTACTCGGTCCACGGCATTTCCAGGCGCATGGGCGTGATCACATTCTGATCCAGCTCGTCTCGAACCACCATAAGGCTCTCATCCACCTTGTTCAGGGCATCGCCTGCTTTGGCAACAAGTGCGGGAGACGCGTCCGAGGCCACTGACAGCGCCGGGGTCAGCAGTGAACTCCGGTTGGTCAACTGGTCATAGATCTCGTTGAGGGTCTCACTGAGAGCGTAGCCAACCTGTCCTTCCACGAGCGCATAGATGCCATAGGATTTTGCCCGACCGATAACAGTTCGGGCAGCAGGGAGCGAATCCCGCACCAGGCCCAGGATCAACTGATTCTCACGGGAGGCCCCCTGGCTCAGGCCGGAAATCTCGATCGTGGCCGATAGCAGCGCCTGGGCCTTCTGGACGAACTCCTGGTAGTACTTGAACTGCGGATCGAAGCTGCCCTGATAATTATCATCGGCGCGCAGGGCCTCCCAGTCCTTGCGCAGCGCCTCAACCTGGTCCAGCCAGGCGCCGGAGGTATCGAACGAACGCGGCTCCGCCGTCAGCGCCTCGAAGGCCGCCGCCACCGCGTCTGCGGCTTCTTCAGACACCGCCCGGATCGCACCTTCATCCTTTATGATGGCGGGTGAGCGGTAATCGCGGTAATCCATCGCTGCGTCCACCAGGCGGTCCACCTGTTGCAACTGCTCGAGGCCTTCAACGCCGCGGTTCATGGTCTGAACCGACTGATTGAGCTCCGAGATAACCAGCCACGACAGCGCGCCAATCGGTAGCAGGAACAGAATGCTGATGAGGCTGAACTTGTAAACCATCGGGAGACGGTTCATCAGGGCAATGGCGGGATTGATAAGTTGCTTCACAACGACCCTCGTACTGGCAGGTAACAACGGAACGTTTATTCTGGTTTTTCTGTTCTCGTTCTTCTTTTATTCTATTGTCGCCTAAAGTCGTAAAAACTTAAGCTTTATTTGGTGATAATCTGTAATATTTTCAAAAATTTTGCTTACACGACCCCCGAAATCACCAACAATGCGAGCGTGCAGATCCACACCAGCATGCTCCGGTTCAGGAGATCCCGCAGCGCTGCCAGGCTCCGACCACCGAAGCTCGTCCAGTCCTCCGGATGCAACCGGGAGAAACGGTCCGGTTCCAGCGCATACCCGGTTAACGACCCGCTGGCGGAAATCATGAGCACGTCGCCCGCTTTTCTCCTGACGCCAGACAAGGATTTACCCATTTCCCGCAACCAGCCGGCGAGGTCGCCGGCAATACCGAAGGTCACCGACAGCAGCCGCGCAGGAATCCAGCCTGCCCACTCCGCCATCCGTGCAAACCGTGGCCGCGCTGCGGCCTGAGGCCATTGGTCTGCCAGTGCCACCAGCCCCCGTGCCAGCACCGCCAGCGCCACGCCTCCGACCATGTACCAGAACGCCACCAGGAAAAACCTTTGGAACACCGACACCAGCAGCGCCCTCGACAGGGACAGGTGCATCGCTTCGGGCGAGAGGGCGGCGCCTCGCTCAGCCGCCGGCAGCCGGTCTTTGATATGGTGCCACGCGGCCTGCATGTCGCCCCGCTGCCAGGCCTCTGCATAGGCCCGCAACAACTGGCGCCAGCCGGGTGTGCCCATCAGCAGCACAAGGATCAGGAAATCTGCCGGATAAGCCGCCATTCGCCAGTCAGACACCACCAGCACATACTCGGCAAGCCCCAGAATCAGCGCTGGCAGCAGAACCAGGGCGAGGCCGGCGTATACATCCGCTTCATGCCCTGCACGGGCTTTGCGGCCGTTGTGGAACCAGCGCCGCCAGAGCTCATCACCATGAAGCCTGTCAAGGGAGTCGAGGCGCCTGCGCACCGAGTAAGCCAGGAGAAACACAATCAGCTCCATTCCGCCGCCTCCCCGGAAGCACGCCCGGAATGCACCATGGCTCGAAAAAGTGACCAGTCAAAGGCAGGGCCCGGATCGGTCTTTCTGCCCGGCGCAATGTCACTGTGGCCGGTGATGCGTGCTTGCGTAATCTCAGGCCAGGCCGCCATGATCTCGCGGGCCACGGTGGCCAGCTGGCGATACTGGGCCTCGGTGTAGGGTATGTGATCAGTACCCTCCAGCTCGATTCCGATGGAGTAGTCGTTGCACTCCTCCCGCCCCTCGAAGCTGGACCGGCCCGCATGCCAGGCCCTGTCATGCAGATTGACAAACTGGATGACCGACCCGTCGCGACGGATCAGCAGGTGGGAGGATACTTCGACACCGGCAATAGTCTGGAAGAACGGGTGGGCCGAAGCGTCAAGACGATTGCAGAAGAAGTCTTCGATTTCAGGTCCGCCGAACTGGCCGGGCGGCAGACTGATGTTGTGAATCACCAGAAGGGAAATGCCGGTACCTTCCGGGCGAGGCCCGAAATTCGGCGATGGACACCAACGGGCGCCCCGGATATGCCCGGTTTCCCGGAGCCGTGTCGCCTCCTCTGTGGAAGGCGTCGGGTTTTCAGGCAAGGCATCTGGATCTGACAAGGTAATTCCAACGGTTTCAGAGGATTACACCTGCAGATTGAATCACAAAGCGCTTGCGGTTGCTACGGATCAGTCTTTACGGCTGCTGCGCAGGTTGTCGATGATGGATTCCAGTGCCCGATCGAAGATCAGACCATCATCAAGCATGGCAACATTACCGGACTCCATTTCCGCCGCCAGCTCTTCCCGTTGGTACTCCGCCACTTTCGCGCCACTGCGATTGACAAAAATGTACTTGCCCGTTGCCTTGATGAAAGCCGCCAGTTTGCAACGTACCTTGGCGTCATCACGGCTGAGCTCGATCCAGGAGCCTACCCGCAGACTATCAGCCCGCTCCAGCCACTGAACAGACACTGCCCCCGATTCGCTGGCGGTCGCCACTGCCTCCGTCTCTACCGGTGGCTCTGGCGTCATCGGCGTCCCATTCTCGGCAGGCGCGTCGGCCGGAGCCACCGATGCATCGATTGTTACTTGCGGCTCTGTATCCGCGGGAACAGCCTGAGCAGCGCCATCGGCTACCCCATCAGGCCCGGCCTGCTCGGGTTCCTCGCGGGACGGTGCGGTTACCAGCCTCTGGAAGACATCTACATGCACCAGCTCAAGGTCACGGATGACCGCATCGGTCGCAAACGGATCCCAGGAGATATCCTGCAACGCCCTGCGCAGCTCATCCACGATACCCGGGATGGCACGGAGCAGATCGCTTCTTGTGGTCTCGGTCACCGGCCTCGGGTCAACGCTCCACACCAGTCGCTCGGTTAGTTTTCGCGCCTGTTGCCAGCGCTCGCTGTCCTCACCCTCGCGGAGTGCCAACCATTGCAGGTAGCGGCTCCAGGCCTCGTTCAACAGTCCGGCCACTGGCTCAGGCAGCTCCCGCTGGTCGGTCAGTTCACCCACCAACTCCCGAGCAATATGGGAAGCGCGCTCCTGGCGGGCGCGCCCCTCCTCCGCGTCGCGCAGGCGCTGCTCCACGAGCTCCCGGCGCCGGCGGTCCAGATCCATGAAGTGGCTAAAGTCTTTCAGCAACTCATCAAACAACGCCACATTGTCGGTGAACTCGTTGAGCACCCGATCTACCACGTACTCGATTTTTTCCCGCAGCGGATCGCGCTGACCGGTCTTCTTCTCGGTCCAGCCAATGGCCGAAAGCGCGAGCTCATTCAGCAACTTGCGCACCGGATGACCACCCCGATTGAAGAAGTTCTGATCGCTCAGGGCCACCTTGAGCACGGGAATCTGCAGACGTCCGATCAAGGCCTTCATGACCGGGTGAAGCTGGCGATCCTCAAGGATAAAATCGAACAGCATGGACACCAGGTTAATAACATCGCGATCGACCTGCCCGGGGTTCAGGCTTTTACCATCGCCTCCTCGCAGCAACGGACCCAGCTGTTCATTGAGCGGGATCACAACGCCCTCGTCCCACTGCCGACTGCTCGCCTGGGCCTCGGTTAACCTGGCCACCAGCCGATCGGTATCGATGTAACCTTCACCGCCCTCACGTGTGCCGGAGGTATATCCGCCATCCCCCTTGTGCAGCAGTGCGCTGAGCTCCGAAAAAGTGGCCTGGGAACCTCCCGTAGCCCCTTCGCTTTCGTCTTTGGCCGTCGCGCCGCCCTTTCCGGATGCTGTTGATTGTCCTTTACCAGAGTGTTGTGGGGACTGAACAGCCCCTTTACCAGCAGGAGGACGCTTCATGTCCGGCAAAACTCCCTCTTTGATCAGAGTCCGGTTCGCCTCCTGGTAGAAATCACCCAGCGTATCCGCCAGCAGGCGGTCGAACAGCTTGAGAACCACAAGTTTCGCCCGAATGTCGATATCCAGATCGGCACAGGCTTCGGCGAGACCACCGCAAATAATTTCCGGGCTCAGCGGCATCTGCGCATCCCTGAGTTCAATACCCGGCACCAGATGCCCCACCCGAATGGTCAGCAGACGAATCTGTTCCGTATAGCGGTTGCGCAGTTTGTTGATCAGGTTATCGACGGCAACCTGTTGTTCCAACTCGGAATGGTCCACCAGGCTGAGAGAGTCCTGGTCAATGTCGTCGAGGGCATGGGTGGCCTGCTGAGGCTGGAATCGTCCGATTTCATTGAACGCCTGACTGACGTACTGGAGTATGGATACCACCATCGCTTTGCGCCGCAGGCGCAGCTCACGCATGGCATCAAAGTAGGCAGTCTGGTCCAGATTGGAACCGGCGCGATCGGCCAGCTCGAACAGCGCATCGTCCGCGCGGTCAAAAAACGCCCCGAGCACAGACTTCAGAGACTGACCCGATGCGTCACGTAAATGAATCAGCGCGGACGGCAGGTCGAACCGTCCGGGCGACTTCTGGCCGGAAAATCGGACAACCTTGTTATCGTGCGCCATGTCGCTGCTCCGCCTGCTGTCACTTTCAATTGAGAGACTCTCTTATCAAAGCATGATACGAGCTCGCTGCGTCACCTTGTGTCAGAATTTGTCACCTTTTGTGTAGACCTGAACTTCGTCACGTTTTCAGGGTCTGCTATCGCAGTTTAGCAGGGGCCGGTTGGGGTTTGGCGATTTGCCGAACGGGCTTTAGAATTGTGGCCTCAGAACCCTCTCCCACCAGTTACGGACATGAAGCGCCCTATGATCACACCAGAACGTCTCCGGCAGGCCAGAATCGAAAACGTCGCCCAGAGTCTGCGGGAAGACATGGGGGACGGCGACATCACGGCCATGCTGATCCCGGAACATAAGCGGGCGACCGCCCGCGTGATTACGCGGGAGTCGGCGACAATTGCAGGCCGCGCGTGGGTAGAGGAGGTGTTTCGCCAGGTGGATCCAACCGTAACGCTGGACTGGCAGGTCGCCGATGGCGATACCGTGGCACCCGATCAGTTACTGTTCACCATGGACGGGGCGGCTCGCAGCCTGCTGGGTGCCGAGCGTGCCGCTCTCAATTGGCTGCAGACTTTGTCGGGTGTGGCCACTGCCTGCGCCGCCTATGCCGCCAGGGTCGCCCACACGAACGTACGTCTGCTGGACACCCGAAAGACCTTACCGGGCCTGCGTCTTGCCCAGAAATACGCCGTGACCTGTGGTGGTTGCTACAACCATCGGATCGGGCTCTGGGACGCCTTCCTGATCAAGGAAAACCACATTGCGGCGTGCGGCTCGATCGCAGATGCAGTCCGGGCAGCCCGTCAGATCGCACCGGGAAAACCCGTCGAAGTGGAAACCGAGAATCTGGACGAACTGGAACAGGCCCTGAGCGCCGGTGCAGACATTATTATGCTGGATGAATTCACGCTTGAGGATATGCGCACCGCCGTCGCCCGGACCGGCGACCGGGCGAAACTCGAAGCATCCGGAGGCATCAATGCCTCGACACTGGTGCCCATCGCGGAAACCGGTGTGGACTACATCTCCATCGGCGCGCTGACCAAGGATGTCAAGGCCGTGGACCTGTCCATGCGGCTCGACTGATTACTCGCTGGACAACAACCGGTCTATTTCCTCCAGCTCCCGAACCAACGCATTTCCAGATTCCGGCCGCCCCCGGAAATGCTCTTCGGCCATGGGCGCAATACCCGAGGTGGCCGGCAGTGAATGGTCGCTTTCGATAATCACCTTCATCCTTGCGACGAAAACAAACTGTAGCCACTGGGGAAATTCCAGCGTGTCGATACAGAATGGCTGTGTGCTCTGGAAGGCTTCGTCTGGTGGCGACTCCGCCTCCCAGAGCCCCAGGCGCCGGAGCTCCATCTCGATGCGTAACAGGCTGTCCGCAACCTGGCCAAGCTGATCGTCTGGTGTGCTCATAACGTTCTTGCCTTAGTCGGTCAGAGGTTCCAACTCCACGGTTTCGCCGTGCAAAACCCGGAACAGGTCCTCGTACTGGCGCGTCAAAGGGTGCTTCGGCGCCATGTGAATAAGCGGCTGGCGGCTCTGATGGGATTCCTTCATTTTCACGGAGCTCGACAACCGTACCGGCAACACCGGCAAGCCTTCCTCGGTGAGCTCTCTCACCAGTTGGCGAGGCAGGCTGGCACGGGGCTGGAACTGGTTGGCAACAATGCCCTCCACCACCAGGTCCTCGTTGTGATCTTCCTGCAAATCCCGGATTTCGTTGAGGATGTTATAGAGCGCCTGGCGTGAGAAATCGTCGCAGTCAAATGGAATCAGGCAACGCTGCGCCGCAATCAGGGCCGACCGTGTATAAAAGTTCAGTGCTGGCGCCGTGTCGATGTAGATGGCGTCAAAGGTCTCGCCGAGCTTTTTCAGGGCTTCGCGCAGCTTGTAGATCTTGTGCTTGGCCTCGAGCTTGCGCTCGAGAAAATCGAGTTCCGGGCTGGACGGCATCACAAACAGATTATTGAATGGCGAGGCATGGACGAACTCGTCTGGCCGCCGGTTGAAGACGGTGAACGCCACGGTCTGCTCGAGCATGTCTGCCACCGTGTCTTTCAATTCACTGGCGGGCTTGCCCAGCAAGTAATGGGTCGAGTTGCCCTGGGGATCCAGGTCCACTACCAGCGTGCGCTTGCCGCGTGCCGCACTGATCGCGGCCAGGTTGCAGGTGATACTGGATTTACCCACGCCACCTTTCTGATTGAAAACTACCCGTCTCATTCTGTCTCTCCCTCGATTAAGCCGTTATCGTTCTTTTCCGGATCAGCCCCGTTGCCTCCGGCTACCATCTCATCACCGATTTAACGAACGGAATGGTCAACCTGCGCTGTGCCTGCAGTGAATTCTCATCCAGCATATCCAGAATTCCAAGCAAGTCGCCCAACCCACGGGGCGCCCGGCGCATGATGTAGGCGGCCACTTCGCGTGACATCACCAGTCCGCGTTTTTCGGCCCGCGCCATCAGTATGCGGAGTCGATCCTCGTCTCTGTATATGCCCAGCTGAATTGTGAGCCCATGCCTCAGCCGGGACACCAGGTCTGGAAGCTGGAACGGCAATTGGCCCGGCAAATCCGACGCACTCACGATCATCATCGCGTTGCGGTCGTCTATCCGGTTGTAAAGATGGAAAATAGCCTCTTCCCAATCCCGCTTGCCGGCCACCAGGTCCAGGTCGTCCAGGCACACCAGATCCTGACTCTCCAGCCCGGACAGCGCTGCGGGACCAAATGGCTGCAACTCGGCGACACTGATGCAAACGGCCGACCTTCCCTGCTGATCGGCACTGTGACAGGCAGCCTGAAGCAGGTGGCTTTTGCCGGTGTCGGCATCACCACAGAGCACCACCACCGGCACCCCGCCCGCCTGCTGGCAAAGTGCCTCCAGCCTGTCGGCAGCTTCACGATTACGCTCTCCGTGAAAATTGTCAAACCGGGCGTCGTCCCGCAGCTTGACGCCAAGAACCAGCTGCGATGCCGTCATGACCGGGTTGCCCTCCAGGCCCGCACACTCCAGACCACCAGATAGTGCCCGCCGCTGGCAATGGCCGACACCGCAACCACCACAATGCCAGCGTCCACCACCCAGGGCTGCATAGGCAGATCGGCGAGCAGCACAATGATGGCCAGCGCCACGAGAATCTGAACAAAGGTGTTGATCTTGCCCGGAATGCTCGGCTCCATATCGTAACGACCCACAAAATAATGATAGGCCAGAGCTCCGCCCACAATCAGCAGGTCTCTGCCCAGAACCACGGCAAACAGCCAGACGGGAAGCACTGAGGTCAGAGTCAGCATCAGATAGGCGGTAATCAGCAGGGCTTTATCCGCCAGAGGGTCGGCGATGGCCCCCAGTCTGGAGCGCCAGTTGAAATGCCGCGCCAGAAATCCATCAATGGCGTCGGTGGCCGCAGCCAGGAAGAAAATCACCAGCGCACGCCGGTAGTCGCCAACAAGCAGGGCGCCAGCGAAGGGAGCAATCAGCAGAATTCGCAGGAACGTCAGGGCATTGGGAATCCAGCGCCAACGGTGTAAATTCAAACGATTCCCTCCGATTACCCCTGCTTATTCGCTGCCACCGCTCCCGATGACAGAGGCCGGTTGCCACCGATAATACAGGACCTCGTACAGGGATTCGAACGCCTGCTGGGCCTCTTCTTCGTCGACGGGGACGGGCTGGTAGGTGAACATGGCCGATTCATCGGCCGCAGTCCGGGATTCCTCGCCCTCGGGTTTTGCGGGCGGCTCGCTGGCACTGACCCCGCTCTCCTGGCTGCCCGGAAGCTTGGTCGAGGCAGAATCCGCAACTTCCGGCTCTGCGGGAATGCCAGATTCGATGGGCACGAAGCGGGGGTCCAGCGCGATGTATTCCTGAAGCTGATCCAGCTCGCCGGAGAAGGCAACCCGCAGCGTCAGTTGATCATCGCGGACACGGTGCGCGCCCACGCCAACCACGGGCGTGAGGTCCTGAAGGATCTTGTTCACGCGGGCATAGTCCTCAAGGGAGCTGACACCCCGAAGCACAATATCCACCTGCGGAGAATCGCCCACTTCCGAGGCGGCGACGGCGTAACGGCCCGCATACCGCTCTGCCCAGCGGTTGATCACCGCCTCGGCGAGCGCCTGCTGCGTAGGCGCAGTGACCGATTCCTCACCGGCGTCCATCGACATGCCATCAAAAACCCACCCAGCACGCCACTGACCGCCCGCGCGGCTGACGCGCACCAGGGCCAGGACGTCGTGTTCGAGGTCTGAGGAGGCTGATTTCACCCGGCCGACAAACTGCCCCCAGATGTCTGAAAGCAGTTCCCGGCTGGTGTTGAAGCTCTCTGGCGGTGTCGTCAGGGGCAAACCACGCTTTCGGGCGGCTGCATCGAAAGCTGTGCTCCAACCGCCATCGGCCGTGGCACTCGCGGTGCTTTCGGAGGCTCCCGTAACAAGGGTCCGGGCGCCGCGATCTTCCACCGCGATCCACGCCAGCGTCAGCGGCCGGTTGGCGCCCCACACGGGCGCATCAATGGACGCCAGCGCACGGTTAACGCCAACTGCACCAAATGACATACTCAGAATGCTCTGGCCTGATTCGTCACGGGCAACCTGATACGACAACAGAAGCGATTCGGCATCTGCAAGCAGGCTATCCACGCCCGCCGTGGCCAGAACATCCTGGCTGCCGGAAACCCGCACCAGCACCTGCCTCAGACCATCCGCATAACCCTTGGTCAGCTGCGCCTCGGACGCACCCTCCACCGGAACCCGGGCAGAGTAGAGTCCAGACACCGTCACCGCGGTGGCCGGCCCGGACCAGATGAGCAGCAACAGCCCGATGAATGCAAAGAACCGAGCAGCCAATCCTGGCGCCTGTGGCAACTTGTGTCCTGATAACGACATGAAACACCCTGCAATTCGCATGAATGGCGCATAGGATACACCATGCCCTACAGGCTGAGTAGCAGCCCCGGGTTTCCGAAAAGCAATATACATTTGGAGCACTACAGCGCACCTGTTAAAATCCGCCGCCTGACCCACTGGCCAACGGTTAAGAACCCCATGAGCGAACAGAAGCCCTCCCTTACCTACCGCGACGCTGGCGTTGACATTGACGCAGGCAACGAACTCGTACGTCGCATCAAGGATACCGCAGCGCGCACCCGCCGCCCGGAGGTGCTGGGCGGCCTCGGCGGTTTTGGCGCGATGGTCTCGATTCCCGCTGGCTACAATGAACCGGTACTTGTGTCCGGCACCGATGGGGTGGGCACCAAACTGCGCCTGGCCATGCAGCTGGAAAAGCACGACAGCATTGGCATCGACCTGGTCGCCATGTGCGTTAATGATCTCGTGGTTGGGGGTGCAGAGCCCCTGTTCTTCCTCGACTATTACGCCACCGGCAAACTCAATGTCGACGTTGCCGCCCAGGTGGTTGCCGGCATTGGCGCGGGATGCGAACTGGCAGGTTGCGCCCTGGTGGGCGGCGAGACCGCCGAGATGCCCGGCATGTATGAAGGCGACGATTATGATCTGGCCGGTTTCTGTGTTGGCGTTGCCGAGCGTAGCGAAATCATCGATGGCAGCCGCGTTCAGTCTGGTGATGTCCTGCTGGCCCTCGGCTCTTCCGGCCCCCACTCCAACGGCTACTCACTGATTCGCAAGATTCTGGAGGTCAGCAAGGCAGACCTGAACCAGCCCATGGGCCATGAGACACTTGCGGACGCGCTGATGGCACCAACGCGCATCTACGTGAAAAACCTGCTCCAGCTGATCCGGGAAGTGGACGTACGCGCCCTCTCTCACATAACCGGCGGTGGATTGCCTGAAAACATTCCCCGCGTCCTGCCGAATGGCACGGTGGCCGCCATCGACACCAGCAGCTGGAAACTGCCGCCGGTGTTCCAGTGGCTGAAAGATCAGGGTGGCGTTGCCAGTGAGGAAATGTACCGTACCTTCAACTGTGGCATTGGCATGATCGTGTGTGTACCGGCCAACCAGAAAGATCTGGCCCTCGACACCCTCCGGGCACTGGGCGAGCACGCCTGGCAGGTCGGCGTTATCGAGAGCGCCTCCACGCAAGACGCGGAGCCCTGCGTGCGCTATGCCCCGGGGCTGTTGTCGGCATGAAGGCGGACCCGACCCCCTTGCCACGCATTCTGGTTCTGGCTTCCGGCAGCGGAACCAATCTCCAGGCACTGATCGAGGCCAGCCGTGAGCGGGACTTTCCCGGCCAGATTGTTGCCGTGGGCTGCAATCAGCCGGGCGCGTTTGCCCTTGAGCGCGCGGCACAGGCGAATATCGAGTCCTTCGTGGTGAATCACAAGGACTTTGGCTCCCGGGAAGAGTTCGACGCCTCTTTGATGGCGGAAATCCTCCGTCACAACCCGGACCTGATCGTTCTCGCCGGCTTCATGCGCATCCTGACCACCGATTTTGTGCGAGCCTTCCGGGGCAGGATGCTGAACATCCATCCGTCCCTGCTGCCCAAATATACAGGCTTGAACACCCATCGGCGGGCGCTCGAAGCTGGTGACCGGGTGCATGGAGTCTCCATCCATTTTGTCACCGAGGAACTGGATGGCGGCCCGGTCATTGCCCAGGCGGAGGTCTCGGTAAGTCAGGACGAGACACCGGAGTCCCTGGCGGAAAAGGTTCAGGCCGAGGAGCACATCCTCTACCCCATTGTTGTGCGTTGGTTCTGCGAGGGCCGCATCCAGCTAGGCAGCGAGGGCGTACTGTTCGATGGTCAGCCCCTGAAGCAGCCGATGCGCCTGAGCGCCAGCTGAGGATTGCCTGAACGAATTGTCATGCTCGAGTACGGCCCAAGCGTCTACACTGTCGCCAATGATGACGGTAACAGTTCCTGTTTGAGGCCTTTTTCATGACACTGCCCTCCAACCGACTCTGTGCCATGCTGCTGGTGCTCATTGGCGCTTTTGCCAGCCCAGCCGCGAGCGCGGCAGAAACCACATCCGAACTGGTTCCTTTCGAGGCCAGCTACACCGCTGCCATGGAAAAGGGGATCACCCTCAATGGCACCGCCAAACGTACACTGACCGCCCAGGGCAACGACATCTGGCTGTACCGCACCGATGTGGATTCGTTCATTGCCGACATTGACGAGTCGCTGATCTTCCGGTGGCAAAACGGCCGTGTCATCCCCATGCGCTACCGCTATAGCCTGTCCGGTTTTCTGGTCAGCGATCGGAAACAATCCATCGACTTTGACTGGGAAAAGGGGCTGGCCACCGGACGCTACAAGGGCAAAGCCTTTGAGGTTGCCATCGATGAGGGCGTGCTCGACCCCCTGGGCTACCAGTTGCAACTTCACCAGGACATCCGTAACGGACTGCGTGAGATGAGCTACCAGGTACTCGACAAGGGACGCATCGACGAGGAACGCTTTGCGGTTATTAATGGCGAATCGGTCAGGGCCGGCGGGCAAATGCAGGCCACGCTCAAGGCGGAAAAGGTTCGCGAGAATTCTGATCGACAAACCCTGATCTGGTTCTCGAAGGAGCAAAACTACCTGATGGTTCGTCTGCGCCAGGTGGAACCCGATGGCAGCACCTACGAGCTACGACTGAAAGACGCGGAGTTCGAGCGCTAGAGCGCGCGACCGGCCTCCCGCCAGACAGCCTTGACCTCATCGGCAATAATGCGAAGCCCCTCGGCCACCCGGTCATCATCCTGGGAATAGGTTACCCGCAGGCACTCGTGGCGATGCTTCCAGTCATCCTCGGGCAACCCCGGGAAGAAATAATGCCCGGAAACCACCAGCACCCCTCGCCCTTTCAGTCGCTGATACAGCTCCAGGCTGGTGATGGGAAGGTCCGGAAACCAAAGCCAGAGGAACATGGCGCCCTCGGGTTTATGGACATACCAGCGACAGCTGTCTTCGCCCATGGCCTCCCGAAACGCGGCGACCGCCCGCTCCATTTTGGCCTTGTAGAACGGGCACACCACGTCGTGGCTCAGGGACAGGATCTCGCCAGAGCGGACCAGGGGCTCCGCCAGCATGGCGCCGAAACTGCCGGTGGCCAGGTTCATGATGGCATTGATGCCGGACAGCGCCTTGATGATCGGCTCGGCCGCGATCACGATGCCGGTTCTGGCTGCGGGCAATCCCAGCTTTGACAGGCTCAGGCAGAGAATGATCTGGTCATTCCAGGTGGGCGTGGCGTCCACGAACAGCAGGCTGGGGAACGGCGTGCCGTAAGCGCCGTCCACGATCAGCGGGATGTCATGCTCGCGGGCGAGCTGCTCCAGCCGCGCGAGCTCGTCATCGGTCACTACGTTGCCGGTGGGGTTGGTGGGCCTTGAAACGCAGATGGCGCCGGTTTCCCCGGTGACTTCCACGGCATCAAAGTCCACCCGGTACTTGAACTCGTGGGCATCGGTGAAGGAGATGTCCGGCTGGACCGCGTCGAACAGCCCGGGCTCGATGCCTGCATCGGCGTAGCCGATGTACTCCGGGGCCAGCGGCAGCAGAATGTGTTTGCGGTGCCCTTCCCCGTAATCGCCGCCAAACATGTTGAACAGCATGAAGAAGGCCGCCTGGCTGCCGTTGGTGAGGGCGATGTTCTCGGGCTTCAGGCCCCAGCCATACTCCCGGTTGAGCAGTTCCGCGAGTGAGGCAATAAACTGCTTTTCGCCCTGTGGGGGGTCGTAGATACCAACCAGTCGGCGCACATCCCCCTCATTCCGGCTCATGTCCGCGAGGATTTCCTGCACTCGCTGCTGCACTTCGGGTATGTGCCCGGGGTTGCCGCCACCCATCATGATCATGTCGTCGCCGGAGGCCATGGCGTTGCCCAGATCGTCCATCAGAGAGGTAATACCGGCATCGGCGGTGAACTTGCGACCAAAAGCAGAGAGTTTCATGGGGTAGAGTCCATTGGCACTGAGCTGAGAGTTACAGGTAATACCGGAAGTGTAGCCTGCCCACGACTACGGCGTTCAATCGTTGAGTGAGATACCGAGGTTGCTGACGCCATCGTTGGCTGACTCTTGCCGAAGCCTTTCGACAAACTGGTCCGTGGGCGTGCGCTGACGCTTCAGAGCCAGCACCAGATCCCGCTGGAAGGTTTTGTCTTCTTTCATCAGCGGGTGGTGGTCCAGCAAACGAACCAGCTCGTCCTCGTCCAGTTCGTCGCCTTCGGAGAGCTCGATAAAGTTCATCACGGTGCCGGTGGCCATCTGGGAGGCGTCGGTGGCGCGATGCTTGGCCGGGTTCAGCCGGTTGAGCAGTGCCTGCTCCAGCAACTGGCAGAAATCGAAGGCCGGGTACACGCCATAGGCGTCGTAGGCATCGACATCCGGAGACAGGGTTTCAAGCTTGGCCAACAGCTGGGGTATGGAGGCTTCAGAGACGTCCTTTTGCAGCATGTCCCAGCCAAGATCCAGCAACTGGCGCATTTTGGCGCCCGTTTTCAGGCCAACGGCATCGGCGAACAGGGCGTAATTGGGAAAGGAACGCTCGGCCAGGGCCAGCAGGAAGGCGCATTCGCGCCAGCCCTGCAGTTGTGAGACGGCTTTGAGAAACTGGTTGGCGTTCATGTCCTGGGCAGGGTCACGCCGGTCTGGCCGAGGTATTTGCCGCCGCGATCCTTGTAGCTGGTTTCGCAGATTTCATCCGACTCGAAGAAGAGCATCTGCGCCACGCCTTCGTTGGCGTAGATTTTCGCCGGCAGGTTGGTGGTGTTGGAAAATTCCAGGGTGACCTGGCCTTCCCATTCCGGCTCCAACGGGGTGACATTGACGATGATGCCGCAGCGGGCGTAGGTGGACTTGCCCAGGCAGATGGTCAGTACGCTGCGCGGAATGCGAAAGTATTCAACGGTGCGGGCCAGTGCAAAGGAGTTTGGCGGGATGATGCAGACGTCGCCGGTGTAGTTGACGAAGCTGTTTTCGTCGAAGTTCTTCGGGTCCACGGTGGCGGAGTGGACGTTGGTGAAGATCTTGAATTCGTTGCTGCAACGTACGTCGTAGCCGTAGCTGGAGGTGCCGTAGGAGATCACGCGGCCTTTTTCGGTTTCACGAACCTGTCCGCTTTCGAACGGTTCGATCATGCCGTGTTGCTCGGACATCCGGCGAATCCACTTGTCGGATTTGATGCTCATTGGCGAAGTCTCGTATCCACTGGGAAAAATTGAGGCGTAGTTTACCTGTTCCCATGGGGTCTGTCGAAGCTTCGGCGGCTTACTTCGCTCACTGAGCTCGGGGGCTGCGGCTTGCAACTTGGACCTCAAGAGTGGCGGGCTGCGCCCATAGGGACTCCCTTCCAAAAACCGCTACGAGCACATCCATGTGCGCTTGGCGAAGGCCATCCATGGCCTTCGACATTTTTGGAAGGGAGTCCCTATGACCGCGAGCATACCTCGGAGTGGAACGCCGCAACCTTCGAAACGCAATTAATGCTCGGTTACGGAGACACTTGAAATAGAGCCGGTCAGGTTCCGCTCCCGGGTGGAGAGTTCGGCGCCTACCCTTCGGGCGATATCGCGGTAACGGCGGGCCACTTCGGAGTCCGGTTCGGCGATTACCGAGGGTGTGCCGCCATCGGTCTGTTCGCGGATGGTCATGTGCAGAGGCAGCTGGCCGAGGAGTGTGGTGTCGTATTCCTCGGCGATGCGTTCGCCGCCGCCGTGGCCGAAGAGGGGTTCTTCGTGGCCGCAGTTGCTGCAGATGTGCACGCTCATGTTTTCGACCACGCCCAGCACGGGGATGTCGACTTTGCGGAACATTTCGATGCCTTTCTTGCCATCCAGCAGGGCGATGTCCTGCGGTGTGGTGACGATCACAGCGCCGGTGACCGGCACTTTCTGGGCCAGGGTGAGCTGGATGTCGCCGGTGCCCGGGGGCATGTCGACGATGAGGTAGTCGAGCTCGTTCCAGAGGGTCTGCTGGAGCAGTTGCATCACGGCGCCGCTGACCATGGGGCCGCGCCAGACCATGGGGGTTTTCTCGGTAACCACGAAGGCCATGGAGTTGGCTTGCAGGCCGTGGGCGTCCATGGGAACGAAGTATTTGTTCTCGCGGGTATCGGGGCGTTTGCCTTCGGGCACGCCGAGCATCATGCCGATGCTGGGGCCGTAGATGTCGGCGTCGAGGATGCCAACCTTCGCGCCTTCGGCCTGAAGGGCCAGGGCGAGGTTGACGGCGGTGGTGGATTTGCCAACGCCGCCCTTGCCGGAGGCCACGGCGATGATGTTTTTGACACCCGGCACCGAGGGCAGATCTTTCTGGACTTTGTAGGCGTGGATTTTCTGGCCCACATGGATGTCCACGCTTGCCACACCGTCGACGTCTTCCAGGGCGTTCCCGACCAGTTGCTTGAGGGCGCCAGCGATGCCTTTCGAGGGGTACGGCAGTTCGACCATCAGGGTCACGTTGCCGCTATCGTCGGCGTTCAGGGATTTGACGGCACCCAACTCGTAGAGGTCCTTGTTCAGGTACGGGTCACGGTATTGGCGAACCGCGGTCTGCAGGGCCTGCTCAGAAATCTGTGTCATCGGGTTCTCCGGAATAAGCTCATGCTCGATTTAAAGCACGGAAACAGGTGATTCGGATGAAAAATATCTGCTCGGAAGGTATCATCTGTGCCCGTTTCTGACCATATGGGGTCTTTACCTGGCGCAATCAATCCGGAAGCGGCCAGAACCCCGAAACTGTCTTTCCAACCCGACTCAACATAAGGTTCGGACATCACCATGACGCAAGCGAGCAAGCAACAGCGCGACATTCTGGTTACCAGTGCCCTGCCGTACGCCAACGGCCCGATCCACCTGGGGCACCTGCTGGAGTACATTCAGACCGATATCTGGGTGCGCTATCAGAAGATGCGGGGCCAGAACTGCTACTACGTTTGCGCCGATGATGCCCACGGCACCGCCATCATGCTTCGTGCCGAGCGCGAGGGCATTACTTCCGAGCAACTGATTGATCGCATCCGTGGCGAGCATCAGGAAGACTTCGCCGGCTTCCACATCCGTTTCGACAACTACTACAGCACGCACTCGGAGGAAAACCGTCAGTTCTCCGAGTACATCTATCGCCAGTTGCAGGAAAACGGGCACATTGCCACGCGCAAGATCACCCAGTTCTATGATCCTGAGAAGAAAATGTTCCTGGCGGACCGGTTCATCAAGGGCACCTGCCCCAAGTGCAAGACCGAGGACCAGTACGGCGACAACTGCGAGGCCTGCGGCGCCACCTACACGCCGGCAGAGCTGATCAACCCGCGCTCGGCGGTATCCGGCGCCACACCCATCGAGAAGGAATCCGAGCACTACTTCTTCAAGCTGCCGGATTTCCACGATTTCCTGGCTAAATGGACCCGCAGCGGCACCCTGCAGCCTCAGGTTGCCAACAAGCTGGCCGAGTGGCTGGACGCCGGCCTGCAGGAGTGGGACATCAGCCGCGATGCGCCCTACTTCGGGTTCGAGATTCCCGACGCACCCGGCAAGTACTTCTACGTGTGGCTGGATGCCCCCATCGGTTACCTGGCCAGCTTCAAGAACCTGTGTAACCGCGAAGGCATCGATTTCGAGCACTTCTGGAAAGCTGATTCCACCGCCGAGGTCTATCACTTCATCGGCAAGGACATCATCAACTTCCACGCGCTCTTCTGGCCATCCATGCTGCACGATGCCGGCTTTCGCACACCAACAGCCGTCTGGGCCCACGGCTTTGTGACCGTTAACGGCAAGAAGATGTCCAAGTCCCGCGGTACCTTCATCATGGCCCGCACCTACCTGGACCATCTGAACCCGGAATACCTGCGCTACTACTTTGCCGCCAAGCTGACCGGAAGCGTGGACGACATGGACCTGAACCTAGAGGACTTTGCCGCCCGGGTGAACTCGGATCTGGTGGGCAAGGTGGTCAACATTGCCAGCCGCAGCGCCGGTTTTATCACCAAGCGGTTTGACGGCCAGTTGGGTCAGGTCACCGAGCACGCCAAGCTGAAGGAATTCATCGAGGCTGGCAAGGAGATCGAGGAATTCTACGAGGCCCGTGAGTTTGGCCGCGCCATGCGCCGGATCATGGAACTGGCGGACATTGCCAACCAGTACGTCAATGATGAGCAGCCGTGGGTGATCGCCAAGCAGGAAGGCCAGGACGAGAACCTGCAGGCCATCTGCACCAACGCCATCAACATGTTCCATCTGCTGATGACCTACCTGGCGCCGGTACTGCCGGAAACCGCCAAGGCGTCGGAAGCGTTCCTGAACGCCCCCCTGGACTGGAACAAGCGCAGCGAGCGGCTGGAGAACCACGGCATCAACAAGTTCAAACCGCTGATGAACCGGGTGGACATGGCGCAGATCGAGAAAATGCTCGACGCCTCCAAAGAGGAGTTGCCTGCAGCGACCGGCAAACCGGCACCGTCTGCCAATCTCGAGCCGATTGCCGATGAAATAGAATTTGGCGACTTCGCAAAAGTGGATCTCCGAGTGGTGAAGATTGTCAAAGCCGAACACGTGGAAGGCGCCGACAAGCTGCTTCGCCTGACTCTTGACGTGGGGCATGGCGAGCGCAACGTGTTTGCTGGTATCAAGTCGGCCTATACACCGGAGGATCTTGAAGGTCGGCTCACGGTGATGGTGGCCAACCTCAAGCCCCGGAAGATGAAGTTCGGCATGTCGGAAGGCATGGTTCTGGCTGCAGGCCCAGGGGGCAAGGACATATTCATCCTGTCTCCGGATTCCGGCGCTACGCCGGGCATGCGGATAATGTAACGACCGGCGGTCAGAGCGCTGTCAGTTGCCAATGGAGCAGATTAAATGACCGAATTTCTGCTGATTCTGGTCAGCACCATTCTGGTGAACAACTTCGTGCTGGTTCAGTTTCTGGGCCTGTGCCCGTTCATGGGCGTGTCCGGCAAGCTGGAGACAGCGATGGGCATGTCCCTGGCCACCACCTTTGTACTGACCCTGGCCTCTGTGTGCAGCTACCTGGCCTACACCTACTTGCTGGAGCCGCTGGACCTGGCCTTCCTGCGCACCATCACCTTCATCCTGGTGATTGCCGTGGTGGTTCAGTTCACCGAAATGGTGGTTCGCAAGACCAGTCCCCTGCTCTATCGCGTGCTGGGTATCTTCCTGCCGCTGATCACTACGAACTGCGCCGTGCTTGGCGTTGCGCTTCTGAACATCAACAAGCAGAACAATTTCGTGGAATCGGTGTTGTACGGATTCGGTGCGGCCGCCGGCTTCTCCATGGTCCTGGTTCTGTTTGCGGCCATGCGTGAGCGGATTGCGGTGGCGGATGTGCCGGTGGCGTTTCGGGGCGCTTCCATCGGTCTTGTGACCGCAGGCCTGATGGCGCTGGCCTTTCTGGGCTTCACCGGTCTGGTCAGCGTGTGACGGGCGTGCAGAAAGAATTGGGGAATCGGGAGTAGCAGCCATATGTGGACCAGTGTACTGATCGCCGTTGTCGTTCTTCTGGCCCTGGCCGTGGTCTTCGGAGGCCTGCTCGGCTTCGCCGCCGAACGATTCCGGGTGGAAGGCAACCCGCTGGTGGATGAAATTGACGCCCTGCTGCCCCAGACCCAGTGCGGTCAGTGCGGCTACCCCGGCTGCCGCCCCTACGCAGAGTCCATCGCAGAGGGCGGCCCGATCAACAAGTGCCCGCCCGGAGGTGAAGGCACCATCAAGGCGCTGGCAGATCTGCTGGACGTTGAGCCGGAACCTCTCGACGCGGAACACGGAGTAGAACAGGTCAAACGGGTGGCTGTGATCCGGGAAGACGAATGTATTGGCTGCACCAAGTGCATCCAGGCATGCCCGGTGGATGCGATTCTGGGGGCTGCCAAGCACATGCACACGGTGATCGAGAGCGAGTGTACCGGTTGCGATCTGTGCGTCGACCCCTGCCCGGTGGACTGCATTGACATGGTGACAGTAGAGCCCGACATCCGGAGCTGGACCTGGACGCCACCCCGACCCGGCGTGATCGCCACCGACCGTCAGGGAGCCAGTGCCTGATGACACAGCTTTGGGACTTTTCCGGCGGTATCCACCCGGCCGAACACAAGGAAATTTCCACGGCGCGCCCGATTCGGGCGGCAGGTATTCCTGAGCGCCTGGTTCTGCCACTGCAACAGCACATCGGCGAGCCGACCGAAGCCCTGGTGGCCGTGGGCGACCGGGTTCTCAAGGGCCAGAAGATCGCTGACGTGCCGTCGGGAACCGGCGTTCCCGTGCATGCGCCGACCTCGGGCGTTATCGAAAGCATTGCCGACCTCCCGGTACCGCACCCCTCGGGCATGACCGATCGCTGCCTTGTCCTGAAACCCGATGGCGAAGACCAATGGCAATCGAGGCAACCGATCCCGGATTACCGCTCGCTGGATCGGGATCAGGTGCTCCAGGTCATTCGCGACGCCGGCATCGCGGGTATGGGCGGCGCAGGCTTCCCCACTAATATCAAGCTTCGTCCGCCCAGGGACCGCAAGGTCAGCACGCTGATCCTCAACGGCGCCGAATGCGAGCCCTACATCACGGCCGATGACATGACCATGCGCGAGAAGGCGGACCGGGTGGTCGCCGGCCTCAAGATCATGGCCTGGATTCTCCGCCCGGAACGCTGCGTGATCGGCGTCGAGGACAACAAGCCCGAAGCCATCGCAGCCCTGCGCAAAGCCATTGAGGGCACGCAGACCGAAATTGCCGTGATCCCGACCAAGTATCCCTCGGGCGGCGAAAAACAGCTGATCCAGATCCTCACCGGAATGGAGGTTCCCAGCGGCGGCATTCCTGCCGATATCGGCGTTATGTGCCAGAACATCGGTACCGCCGTCGCCGTGGCAGACGCGGTGCTGGAAGGCTCCCCGCTGATTTCCCGGGTGGTCACCATCACCGGCGACGCCGTGCGCCAGCCGGGCAATTTCGAGGCCCTGATCGGCACACCCATCGAGTACCTGCTCGAACAGGCGGAGGTGGAACAAAGCGCAGTCAGTCGCCTGGTGCTGGGCGGCCCGATGATGGGCTACACCCTGACCACCGAAGCAGTGCCGGTCGTCAAGACCACCAACTGTGTGATTGCCGCCACCGCCGAGGAGCTGCCGGCCCCACCGCCGGAACAACCCTGCATACGCTGCGGCCAGTGCGCCGAGGCCTGCCCCATGGAGTTGTTACCTCAGCAGTTGTTCTGGCATGCCAAAGCCACAGAGTTCGAAAAGGCCGAGCACCTGAATCTGTTTGACTGCATAGAGTGTGGCGCCTGCTCCTACGTGTGCCCGAGCTCGATCCCGCTGGTGCAGTACTACCGGTTCGCGAAGGGTGAAATCCGCATACAACGGGCTGAGCAGATCAAGGCGGACCGGGCCCGGGAGCGGTTCGAGGCCCGACAGGCACGTCTGGAACGGGAGCAGCAGGAAAAGGAACTGCGCCGCAAGGAGCGGGCCCAGGCTGCCGCCGAGGCCCAGGCGAAGAAAGCGGCAGAGGCGGAAAAAGCTGCGGAAAGTGGTGAGGCCGATGACGAGCGTGCGGCCAAGGCGGCGTTGGTTGAGCAGGCACTGGCGCGCAAGAAAGCAAAGTCCGAGGCAGCCAGGCCGAAGGAACCCGCCGAAGCGCCGGCGGAAGATGGGCCGGATATTGAAGCGCTGGAAAAGCAACTGACCCAGGCCCGCGCCAAGCTGGAAACCATGCAGGGCATGCTTGACGAAGCGAAAGCCCAGCAGGCGGACAATGTCGACAAACTGGAACGGGCCGTGGCCAAGAATCACGACCGGGTCCAGAGGGCCGAAGCGGCCCTTGCGGAGGCACAACAGTCCCAAACCGGCCAGCAGGCCCAGTCCCAGACCACCCAATAAGCGGAATCAGGCACGACACCCATGGCGTTTGTTCAGCAATCCTCCCCCCACGCCCACAGGGCCCGGCCAACCTCCCGGGTAATGATGTGGGTGATGATCGCCGCCTTGCCGGGCCTGCTGGCACAAACCCTGTTTTTCGGATGGGGTAACCTGATCAACGTGGTGTTCTGCATTGCCGTTGCCATTGGCTCTGAAGCTGCCCTTCTCGCACTGCGCAAAAAGCCGGTGGCCTTTTTCATCCGGGACAACACTGCGGCTGTAACCGGTCTGCTCCTGGGCCTGTCTCTGCCCCAGTTCACACCCTGGTGGGTGTCGGCGGTGGCGGTCATTTCCGCCATCGTGGTTGCCAAGCAACTCTACGGTGGCCTTGGCTCAAACCCCTTCAATCCGGCCATGGTGGGCTATGCCCTGGTGCTGGTGTCCTTTCCAGTGGCCATGACCACCAACTGGGCTGAACCGGCAACGCTATGGGGTGGCGCGCCGGGCTTTGGCGACACCCTTGCCACCATAGCCTCCGGACAGCAAACGGCGGTCGACGGCTGGACCATGGCTACGCCCTTAGACGAGTACAAACACAAGATTGAGACCCATACCGCCGCGGAGGTTCTTGCCCACCCAACCTTTGGTGAAGGTATTGCCCGGGGCTGGGAGTGGGTCAACGCGGGCTTCCTGGCCGGTGGCCTGCTGCTGATTGGACTTCGCATCATCAGCTGGCACATTCCGGTCGGTTTCCTGGCCGGCCTGGCGGTAATGAGCCTCGCGTTCGGCAGCAACGCTGATCTGTACGCACCGCTCTCCCTGCACATGCTTGCAGGCGGCACCATGCTGGGTGCCTTCTTCATAGCCACTGATCCAGTCTCGGCAGCTACCAGCCACCAGGGCAAGCTGATCTACGGCGCCGGCATTGGCGTTCTGATCTATCTGATTCGCACCTGGGGGAATTACCCGGATGCCGTCGCCTTCAGTGTGCTGCTGATGAATTTCGCAGTACCGTTCATTGATCATTACACCCCACCGCGCACTTACGGCCATCACAAGGCCCGCCGGGGCGTGCCAGGGAGTCAGGGATAACCATGGCTGCAGTTGCCAAATCCATCCGCCGCAGCGCCATCGGCCTGGGCCTGTTCGCCATCATCACCGGTGGCACCATTGCGGTTACCCAGGTCGCAACCGAGGAGCGCATTCGCGAACAGGCCGCCCGGGCCGAGGCCCAGGCGCTGTTCGAAATCATTCCGGAAAGCCGCCATAACAACGATCTTCTCAAGGACACCGTACAGCTTCCTGCCAGCGAACGGTTGGCCCAGAGCGGCCCGGTGACCGTCTGGGTGGCTCGACAAAACGAGCAACCGGTGGGGCTGATCATGCCCGTGGTGGCGCCCGACGGCTATTCCGGCAATATCAACCTGCTGGTGGGTATTGATATGAATGGCACGATACTGGGCGTTCGCGTAACCAGCCACAAGGAAACGCCGGGGCTGGGAGACAAGATTGAACTCAAGAAATCCGATTGGATCCGAACCTTTACCGGCCGCTCCCTGGGGAGCCCACCTCACCGGGAATGGAATGTCCGGAAAAACGGCGGTGAGTTCGATCAGTTTACCGGTGCTACGATTTCACCACGGGCGGTGGTAAAAGCGGTGCAGAAGGCGCTGATTTACTTCCGCGATCATCGGCAGGTGATTCGGGAGCGCCTCAATGAGCCGCCCTCCCCCAGGGAACGGCCACTGGAGCCGGAAGCGATCGCCGGAAAGTCATCCACCAGGGAGCACTCCTGATCATGGCAACCAAATCAGCCAGCGACATCATCCGAGACGGGCTCTGGTCCAATAATCCGGCGCTGGTACAGGTACTCGGCCTGTGCCCCCTGCTTGCCGTCACCAGCACGGTGGTCAATGCCATCGGGCTGGGACTGGCCACTCTGATGGTACTGATGGGGTCCAACCTCGCCGTTTCGCTGATACGCAACTTTGTTGGCGAGTCGGTCCGTCTGCCGGCGTTCGTAATGATCATTGCCTCCTTCGTAACCTGCGCGGAGCTTTTGATGCAGGCCTTTACCTACGAGCTTTACCAGATACTGGGCATCTTCATTCCGCTGATTGTCACCAACTGTGCCATCCTCGGCCGCGCCGATGCCTTCGCCTCGAAGAACGCCCCCGGCCCCGCTCTGCTTGATGGCGCAATGATGGGTATCGGCTTCCTCCTGGTGCTCATTGTTCTGGGTGGCATGCGTGAGCTCGTTGGCCAGGGCAGCCTGTTCGTAGACATGAACCTGCTGTTCGGCCCAACGGCCGCCGATTGGGTCATTCGCCCTTTCGAGAACTATCCGGACGTGCTGTTCATGATTCTTCCGCCCGGTGCCTTCATTGGCCTTGGCCTGTTGATTGCCCTGAAAAACAGCATTGACCACCAGCTCAAGGAACGCCGTAAGGTTAACGAGCCCGCACCTGTGAGCTCCGGCAGCAAACGGGTTCGGGTAACAGGCAACGTATCCTGACATTCCGCCAGACAACGATCGACACTCGATGAACAAGCAGAAGCGTACCGAGATCTTTACCAGGCTCAGAGAAGCCAACCCGAACCCCACGACGGAACTGAACTACTCCAGTCCGTTTGAGCTGTTGATTGCGGTGATTCTGTCGGCTCAGGCCACAGACGTGGGTGTCAACAAGGCCACCGACCGGCTGTTTCCGGTGGCCAACACCCCCGAGGCCATCCTGGCACTCGGTGTTGACGGGCTGAAGGAATACATCAAGACGATCGGGCTCTTTAACAGCAAGGCTGAGAACGTCATCAAAACCTGCCGGATTCTGGTAGAGCAACATGGAAGCCAGGTACCCGAGCGCAGAGAGGATCTCGAAGCCTTGCCAGGTGTTGGCCGGAAAACGGCGAACGTGGTTCTGAACACTGCCTTTGGCCAGCCGGCGATGGCTGTGGACACTCACATCTTCCGGGTTTCAAACCGTACTGGGATTGCGCCCGGGAAGAACGTGCTGGAAGTGGAAAAGCGCCTGATGCGCCTGGTGCCAAGGGAATTTCTGCTCGACGCCCATCACTGGCTGATCCTGCACGGCCGTTACACCTGCACCGCCCGTAAGCCGAAATGCGGCGCCTGCATCATCGAGGACCTGTGCGAGTTCCGGCACAAGCGGGATTATCTGTAACTGCACCAACAGAAAAGCCGGCCCGGGGCCGGCTTTTCGTTCTTCAGGCTCACTGCGTGGCGTATTAACGCTGGCCCAGCATTTTTTCTTTCAGATCTTCCTGGGCAGGTTTGTCCGAGAGCCAGATCCCGAATAGCGCCTTCTTGAAAGCCAGGTCGCCAATGGTGTCCTTGTGCTCACCGTTCTTGAGTACCTTCACGCCTTCACTTGGCAGATACACCAGATCAAAAACGTCGCCTTCCTTGATCTCCTCCTCGAACACCGCCATAAACTGGTCAACATCGCCCTGGATCGCGGACATGTCACCATCGGTTGACGCCTTGAACCCCTCCAGTGTGGCTTCTGTCATGCGCTCACTGGTGATCATCCCGGAAATGATGTGCAGGGTAATCGCCTGGGGTTCGTCGGCGTTGATGACCGCTTCACCATCGTTGATGGTCTCCGGCACGTACAGGCCGCCCACATACAGATCCATGAACCACTTGGAGCGGGTACCTGCACCGTTGAGCTTGAGCTCGGTATCCATGGCGGAGTACGTATCCGGAACGTCAACACCCTCTACCTCAAGTGCCGATGCCGGTGCAGACAGCATGGCCGCCATTACGACAGAGACAAAACCGGTTGTAAGAGCCTTCTTCATAGTCCTTTCCTTTTCGATCGTTATTATTGACGTGTTTCATTCGTGCACCGGGTTTCGACACCCTTATCCCCGCCCGGTGCTGGCATTCTATCAATGAGGCCGGCCCGAGAAGCGCAACGTGGTTCTCATTTGCAGCGATCCTGAAACACAAAAGCCGGCGGGAGCTTCTCCGGCCGGCTTTTGATCGAAAGATGACGCTAAGGTTACTTGAACAGCAGATTCCCCGACAGTCCCTCCTTCTCGAGAATCTCCCGCAGACGGCGCAGAGCCTCTACCTGGATCTGCCGGACCCGCTCTCGGGTAAGGCCAATCTCCTGTCCCACTTCCTCCAGGGTACTCACCGGGTAGCCCCGCAGACCAAAGCGGCGTGACAGAACTTCCTGCTGTTTGTCGCTAAGCTGGTCAATCCACTTCTCAAGGCACGAACACATGTTGTTGTCCTGGAGAAGGTCAGCCGGATCAGAGGCACCTTCGTCGGCAACGGTGTCCAGCAGCGACTTTTCGCCACCACTGCCAATGGGCGTATCCATGGAGGCAACGCGCTCATTCAAGCCCAGCATACGCTTCACATCGGCTACGGGCTTGTCGACCATGCGGGCGATTTCTTCGGCCGAGGGCTCGTGGTCCAGTTTCTGGGTGAGCTCCCGGGCGGCCCGCAGGTAGAGGTTGAGCTCCTTTACCACATGAATCGGCAGGCGAATGGTGCGGGTCTGGTTCATGATGGCCCGCTCAATGGTCTGGCGGATCCACCAGGTGGCGTAGGTCGAGAACCGGAAGCCGCGCTCCGGATCAAACTTTTCAACCGCCCGGATCAGTCCAAGGTTGCCCTCCTCGATCAGATCCAGCAGTGTGAGCCCACGATTGACATAGCGTCGAGCAATCTTGACCACCAGGCGCAGGTTGCTTTCGATCATTCGTTTACGCCCGGATTCCTCGCCCTTACGGGCCAGCCGGGCAAAATAGACCTCTTCTTCCGGTGTCAGAAGGGGGGAAAACCCGATTTCGTTGAGATAAAGCTGGGTGGCGTCCAGCTGTTTCTGGCTGGTGAAGTAGCGCCCCTGGGTGGGAAAGTCCTCTTCGACTTCGGCAACTTCGTCGTTTGCCTCCTTGTCGACTTTTTCCTCGGCTAACAGTTGATCGTCTGCATCCTCAATGTCTGATACGCGATCAATAATGATGTCTTCTTGCTCTGCTGACATAGGTGTTGCCCCGCCTCAATAATCCTGGATTTCTGCCCGATACTTCTTGTTATTGCGGACCTTCTGGTTTCGTGCTTTTCTTCAGGACATTTTGTTGGCTGGCCTCTCGCGGCCAGTACCGTTCTTGTTTTTGTGTCGAACGCGGTTTTTTTGTCAGTGCCGTCGTGATCTGGCCGCCTGCTGAGCTGACAGCTTTCCCTGCTAGCGAGGCGGCAGGTAGTGGACTGGGTCAACCGGGTTGCCATTCTTGCGGATCTCAAAATGCAACATGGGTCGTTCAGCACCACTGCTACCGAGCTCTGCGATCACTTGCCCGGCGTTCACATCCTCCCCTTCCTGCACCAGAATCTTCCGGTTATGAGCGTAAGCACTCAGATAGTGCTCGTTATGATTCACGATAATGAGATTACCGTAACCTAGCAACCCGTTACCGGCATAGACGACATTTCCTGCCGCTGCTGCCCTTACAGCATCCCCGGGTTTTCCGGCAATATCAATACCTTTATTGACTTTTCCGGATGTTGAATATCCAGCAATTACGGTGCCAACGTGCGGCCAGCGCCACTCGATACGGGCCACCGTCTGCGTCTGGGAGGCCAGCGGTTTGTTGCTGGCCGGTGCCTTGGTCACCGCAGGCTTGGGTGCCGTGGAGGCCGTTGGACGGGGCGCTGAAACTCTGCTCGCAGACCTTGGCGGCGAACTACCCGAATCAGCAGTCTGCCTGCTGGATGTTACAGTTCCGCGAAGGTCCAGGCGCAGCACCTGGCCGGCCTTCAGGTTCCACGGAGGTCCGATACCGTTGGCGCTACCCAACTCCCGATAATCACGGCCGTAGCGCCAGGCGATGCTGTATAGCGTCTCGCCCGGTTGCACGACGTGTCGGCCCCAGTAGACGGGAGGGTTGTAGATATCGTCCTGATACAGTGCCGGAGTGTTGCAACCGCTCAACATCAGCAGGAGCAGAAGAAGAGACAGCAGACGAGACGTTTTTCCGGGCCAAGCGCGCCCGAGGGCACCGAAGGGGAACCGCGGGGAAGCCGGCAGGCCGGCCAGAGAAAGCCCACGCAAAAAAATCACAGGAATAAAAACGACCCAATTATGAAAATTCGATATAAAAAGCGTGCCCGCTCAAAGCTATTTCTAGGTTTCTTATAAAGTTTACGGAGTAACTTGCTAATATATTGCACATTTCCTGATGCAAGCCAAGTTACCTTCCGGTCACTGCTGTTACCTCAAGAAACAACCGCAAGGTCCTTCTGGTAACACTGTCCGTTGTCCGATCGGACCTCAGGCCCCCCGGGGCGCTCCGGATCGGCGCCCTCCAACCCATTCCACCACAATCACAAGAAAGAAACCCGCCAGGGCTGCCAGAACCGCCAGCGCCACCTTCGGATCCTGCCCCATCTGCTCGGCAAAGGTCCACGGCAGGACGCTCACCTCGTTCACAGGCACCTTCTCGCCCGCGCTGTTTACCCGCCAACTCAAGGTCTCCTTCCAGGGCCATACCTTGTTCAGGGCACCGATCATGAAGCCAGTCAGCAATGCCAGCACCAGGTCGTGAAAATGATGGAACGCCCAGGTGATCAGACGGGCGATGGAAAGCAGACCCACCAGACAGCCGAACATGAAGAGAAACAGCACACCCAGGTCCAGGGACTTGATGGCGGCCAACACCGGCGCGTACATTCCGATCACCAGGAGAATGAAGCTGCCGGAAATGCCCGGAAGAATCATTGCACAGATGGCCAGCGCCCCGGCCCCGAAGAACACCAGGGACGACGGCGAAGCCTGTCCGGCCGACAGGGTGGTTACCCACCACGCGAAACCTATGCCAACGATCAGAGGCAGAGCCAGGCCAACCCGGTAATGGCGGACCTGTCGACCCACGTGCCACACGGAGGCGACAATCAGACCGAAGAAAAAGCTCCAGACCAGGATCGGAAATTGCACCAACAGGTAGCTGATGGCCGAGGCGAGTGTTGCGATACTGGTGAGGATCCCGGCCAGCAGAGACAACAGAAAAGCTCCGTCGCAGGCGCGCCAGAATTCGCCGAACTGACGTTTTCGGAGCAGACCGTAAACGGCGGGTGGCACCGCATTGATGGCTTCCAGAAGACGGAAATAGATGCCCGTAATGAACGCAATGGTGCCACCGGACACCCCGGGTACGATATCCGCCGCACCCATGGCCAGTCCCCTGAGGAACACGCTTCCGCGACTCTGGGATCGCTCAATGTCCTGATCGGCGGTACGGCTTTGCGGATTATCCATGGCTATCGGACAACCCCGCCAAGCAGAGGAACAAAGCGGACCGGCTCCAGCTCCCGGTGCTCAAACCGGTCACCCCGACGGATCACCTCCACCAGCACCTGGTTCTCCTCTCCTACCGGCGCAATCAGAACCCCGCCATCTTCGAGTTGTGCCAAAAGTTCTCTGGGTATTTCCACAGGAGCAGCGGTCACGATAATACCGGCGAAAGGCCCTCGCTCGGGCCAGCCCATACCGCCATCCGCGTGTTTGAGAAAGACATTGCGGGCCTGGAGCTGGCGCAGACGTTCGCGCGCCCGGTCCTGCAACGCCTTTATACGCTCAACGCTGTAGATCTCCGGAAACAGGCGTGACAGCACCGCGGTCTGGTAGCCTGAACCCGTACCCAGCTCAAGTACCCGGGCCGGCCCATGGGCCAGCATCAGTTCCGTCATACGGGCCACAATGTAAGGCTGCGACAGCGTCTGCCCATAGCCGATAGGTAAAGAAGTGTCCTCATAGGCGCGATGAGACAGGGCTTCGTCCAGAAAGATATGGCGGGGCACCTCGCCCATAACCTCAAGGACCCTGTCCGACTGGATACCCCCATCCCGCAGGCGCTGTACCAGCCGCATCCGGGTGCGCCTGGAGGTCATTCCGATGCCTTCAAGCTGAGTTGTCATGCGCTCACCCCCGGGCCACCCTCCAGGGCATCAACCCACTCGCGCAGGGAGCTCAGGGCTTCGTGGCGGGTCATATCGATGTGCACGGGCGTCACCGAGACGTAGCCCTCACGCACCGCATGGAAATCGGTACCGGGACCGGCATCCCCGCCCTCGCCCGCGGCGCCGATCCAGAAGCGCTCCTTCCCACGTGGGCAGGTCATCGGAACCGCCCCCTCGGCACGTTCCCTGTGGCCAAGGCGGGTTACCCGGATACCCGCCAACTCGTCCCAGGGGACGTCAGGCACATTCACGTTCAGAATGGATCGCGGACCCAGCACCATGGGCCGGCCGCTTTCCAGAAGCAAACGCACGACACGGGCAGCGGTTTCATAATGAAAGTGGCCGTCGTTGACCAGGGATACAGCAATGGCTGGCAATCCCAGGTGCCGGCCTTCAGTGGCAGCGGCAACGGTGCCCGAGTAGATGATATCGTCGCCGAGATTGGCGTGGGTATTAATGCCAGAGACCACCCGATCGAACGGTTCGTGAAACAGGCCGTTCACGGCCAGGTGCACACAATCGGTGGGCGTACCGTCGACGGAACGGAAGCCATTAGGATGCTCTTCCACGGTCAGGGGTCGGTTCAGGGTCAGCGCGTTGCTGGCGCCGCTATGGTCGCGATCCGGCGCAACCACTTCCAGGTCGCCCACTCCCTGGAGTCCTTCGTGCAGGGCAATCAGCCCCGGTGAATGAACGCCGTCATCATTGGACAACAGAATACGCACAGTGTTCTCCGCTAGCTTTGTTCGTCGTTATGTCGGCCGAGGCTCATGTCCTCAAGCTCGAAAAGATCACCCAGCATGGTGGTCGCGTACTGGCCTGGCGCAAGGAAGAACGCCAGCTCCAGACAATCCTCTGTGAGCCATTGCCAGGTCAATTTCTCCGGTTTCAACGCCAGGGCCCGCCGTTCGGGTTTCATGCGGGTTGACGAAAACACGGCTTCCACCTCTGGCGATCGGGCCACCACATCCCGCTCCAGGGCACCGGTCGAGCCGGTGGCCGTGGTACCGCCATCTCCCCAAAGTGGGCCAGTAGCCCCCTCGCGGCGCCAGCTGCCGTCCGTTACCCGGGCTGCAAGCACTTCATTGAACAGCCAGGAACGTGCCGCCGAAAAGTACAATACGTTTTTCGAGTCTTCGCTGCCACCACGCTTGCCACGCCCGCGACGTTTTCGGCCGGAACCGGCATGACGATTCATGGCGGACGGGTCCATGGAAACCGCTCGATCCAGGTTGGCGCCCGCCTGTCCGAAGCGCTGGGGACCGAAATAATTGGGAGCGCCGAACTCGGCAAGGCGGGCCAGAGCCTGCTCTATCTCGATCCGGGAGCCCTGTACATCGCGCAGAGTAATCACAAAGTGATTGCCGCTGTGCTCGCCCCGGCGAAGTTTCCTGGGCTGCCGGCAAGCCGACAGCACCGGCCAGCGCTGGCCGATGACCTGAATCAGCTCTGAATCCTGTCGCTCCCCGCCCGGACGATACAGGCTGAACCACTGGCAGGTAACGGCGTGTCGGTCCTTGAGGCCACAAAAGCCCACATCAAAGTGGCGGCTGCCGGCCAGCCTGGCCAGTTCCCGGGCAACATACTCGGTATTGTCGCCGGTTTTCTGCAGTTTCAGACAGAGATGCTCTCCAGCACCAGTTGTGGGATCTCCGCTGATGGCATTCGCATCCTGAACTGGCAGCTCGAGCACCTCATCAACGCGAAAATCCTCAGGGGAGCGTTTGAGTAGAGCCCGTGCCACACGAGTACCACCGGAAGTCGGCCAGTCGAGACGCCATTGGCTCACGACTCCACCAGTTCCAGCAGGCAGATGGCCTGACAGGCAATGCCCTCACCGCGGCCGGTGAACCCCAGGTTTTCGGTGGTGGTGGCCTTCACGCTGACCCGGCTGGCGGGAATACCAAGATCTTCGGCAATATTGAGACGGATGGCATGGATGTGCGGCGCCATCTTCGGTGCCTGGGCAATGATCGTGGAATCGACATTGACTACGCTCAGACCCTCTTCACGGATGCGGACCATCACCCGGCGCAGCAAATCGCGGCTGTCGGCCCCGGCCCATTCGTCACTGGTATCCGGGAACAGGTGGCCAATGTCGCCCAGTGCAGCGGCACCCAACAGGGCATCTGCGAGCGCATGCAAGAGTACGTCACCGTCCGAGTGTGCTTTAAGACCATGAGAATGGGGGATTTTGACGCCCCCCAGGGTGACAGTATCACCTTCACAGAAGGCGTGGACGTCAAAGCCCTGACCAATACGCATAGGATGCTCCGGGGAGATTCGGACAACTCAGAACTGACCAAGGATAAAGTTGGCCAGTGCCAGATCTGCAGGTACGGTTATTTTAATGTTGTCAGGCCGCCCTTCAACCAGAACCGGCATGTTACCGGAAAACTCGACCGCAGAGGACTCATCGGTGACCTCCACGCCAGCATCGAGTGCGGCTTCGAGCGCGTCGACAAGCAAGCGATAGCGGAACATCTGTGGCGTGAGCGCCCGCCATAATCCGCGGCGATCCAGAGTGGATTCTACTTCCGGCAGTTCCCCGGCTCCGGCTCGCTTCAGGGTATCAGCCACCGGTGATGCCAGCAGTCCTCCAACCGGGTGCTCGTAAACGCTGTCGATCAGGTTTGCCAGGTCGGCAGTGTGCACACAGGGACGGGCGGCGTCGTGCACCAGCACCCAGTCCTGGTCATCCGACTGCTCAGCGAGAGCCCGAAGCGCAGCCAGTACCGAACATGCACGCTCAGACCCTCCCGTGCAGGTCTGAATACGACTGTCGCTACGGGCCTCGGTATCAGGCCACCAACGATCCGCGGGGTGAAGAGGAACCATGCAGCCAGCGAACGGCGCTGAATCCATCAACCGGGACAGAGTGATGTCGAGGATAAAACGTTCGTCAATCCGGAGATACTGTTTGGGCTGCTCGGCCCCCATACGCTGTCCGATACCTGCAGCGGGGACGATAAGCCAGAGGCGGGGTGCGGTCATAGGCGATCAGTTTTCGACCACGAGGAAAAAGGTTTCGTCTTCCCGGATCAGCCCAAGGTTCATGCGGGCCCGCTCTTCTACGGCCCCCTGCTCATTGCGCAAGTTGCGAACTTCGGCGTAGAGGCGCTCGTTCCGGGTGGCCAGCTCGGCGTTCTCGGCCTTCTGCTCGGCAATGGCCTTTTCGAGTGCCCAGACTTGCGCAAAGCTGCCTTCCCCAACCCACAGGCGCACCTGCAGCAGGAGAATGACAACAACCATGACGGTCCAGAGCACCTTCATTACCGATTCCGTTCAAAAATTAGCCAATCAAAATATCAACGCCGGACGTTGAGTATAGACCTTAGAGTAGATTAGCAACAAATTCTTCTAACTGCCTGTACAAAAAGGCCATCGTGCCGAAACTTTCGTTCGGAACACGATGGCCTTAACAGTTTTACCTGATGACCGGCCCGGTACACTGCCCGAACCGGTCAATCCCGGCGGATCAGCCCTGGCCCTTGATCTCGCTCAGGCCACGATACGGCGCCTTGCCGTCCAGCGCTTCCTCGATGCGCAGCAACTGGTTGTACTTGGCAACGCGATCTGAACGGCACAGGGAACCGGTCTTGATCTGGCCGGCACAGGTGGCTACCGCCAGATCCGCGATGGTGGTGTCCTCGGTTTCGCCGGAGCGGTGTGAAATCACCGCGGTGAAACCCGCGTCCTGGGCCATCTTGATGGCGTCCAGAGTCTCGCTCAGGCTGCCGATCTGGTTGAACTTGATCAGAATGGAATTGCCCACACCCTTCTCGATACCCTGCTTCAGGATCCTGGTGTTGGTGACGAAAAGGTCGTCGCCCACCAGCTGCACCTTGCTGCCGAGCTTGTCCGTCAGAACTTTCCAGCCGTCCCAGTCACTCTCGTCCATACCGTCCTCAATGGACACGATCGGGTAGCGCTCGCACAGACCCGCCAGGTAGTCGGCAAAACCCTCAGAATCGAAGCTCTTGCCCTCACCGGACAGCTGGTACTGGCCGTCCTTGTAGAACTCGGAAGAAGCGCAGTCCAGGGCGAGGGTGACGTCGGTGCCCAGCTTGTATCCGGCTTTTTCCACCGCTTCCTGGATGACCGCCAGGGCCGCTTCATTGGACGGCAGGTTCGGCGCGAAACCACCCTCGTCACCAACGGCGGTGTTCAGGCCCTGGGCCTTCAGTACTTTCTTCAGGCTGTGGAAAATCTCGGCGCCAACACGCAGGGCCTCGGAGAAGCTTTTCGCAGACACCGGCTGAACCATAAACTCCTGGATATCCACGTTGTTATCCGCGTGCTCACCGCCGTTCAGAATGTTCATCATCGGAACCGGCATGGAGAACTTGCCAGAGGTTTCATTGATGTCCGCGATGTGCTCGTAAAGCGGCTTGCCCAGGGAAATGGCCGCGGCCTTGGCGGCGGCAAGAGAGACGGCCAGGATGGCGTTGGCGCCCAGGTTAGCCTTGTTCTCGGTGCCGTCCAGATCTAGCATGATCTGGTCCAGAGCACGCTGGTCGGCGGCATCTTTGCCCACCAGAGCATCACGAATTTTGGTGTTCACTGCTTCCACCGCCTTCAAAACACCCTTGCCAAGGTAACGGGAAGCATCTCCATCACGCAGCTCCAGGGCTTCGCGGGAGCCGGTAGACGCACCGGAGGGCGCGCAGGCACTACCGATGGTTCCGTCTTCGAGGATAACGTCGGCTTCTACTGTCGGGTTACCGCGGGAATCCAGAACCTCACGGCCCTTGATGTTGGCAATCTTGGTCATTCTTCTCTGTCTCCAAGTTTGTGTTCAAATTCGGGAGTCAGAGCGAGCGGGAACGGCCCTGCGAAAACCGCTACAAGCACCCGTGGGCGGGTCCGGCCAGCAATCGTAGATTGCTGTCGTTCGGCTGCGCATGAAGCGTCGCTTCATAAACACTTGCCTCACCCATGTGCGCTTGTTTCGGGCCATCCATGGCCCTCTACATTTTCGCAGGGCCGTTCCCGCTCGCTCCCATAGTCCGCGTAAAACGCCAACACCGCCAATCAGGCGGTGTCGATAGATTTAAAACTTTTTACCAGGTCATCCACAGCTTTCACCCGCTGCAGGAAGGGCTCAAGCTGGCTGAGCCGCAAAGCGCAGGGACCATCGCACTTGGCCTTGTCCGGGTCCGGATGGGCTTCCAGGAACAGACCGGCCAACCCCTGGGACATGCCCGCCAAAGCCAGGTCGGTCACCTGGGCTCTTCTGCCACCGGCGGAATCAGGACGGCCACCCGGCATTTGCAGCGAGTGTGTCACGTCAAACATCACAGGCACGTTCATGGCCTTCATGATGCCAAACCCGAGCATATCCACCACCAGGTTGTTGTACCCGAAGCTGCTGCCGCGTTCACAGAGGATCACCTTGTCGTTACCGGCTTCCTCACACTTGGTAATGATGTGCTTCATTTCCTGAGGGGCAAGGAACTGGGCCTTCTTGATGTTGATCACTGCGCCGGTTTCCGCCATGGCCACAACCAGGTCGGTCTGGCGGCTCAAAAACGCCGGAAGCTGGATGATGTCGCAGACTTCCGCCGCCGGAGCCGCCTGGGCAGGCTCGTGGACGTCGGAAATGATCGGCACACCGAATTTGCTCTTGATGTCCGAGAGGATCTGCAGGCCTTTCTCAAGACCTGGTCCCCGAAAGGAATGCACCGAGGACCGATTGGCCTTGTCGAAGGAGGCCTTGAAGACATAGGGAATGCCCAGCTTGCCAGTTGCCTCGACATAGGCCTGGGCCACTTCCATGGCCAGCTCCGGCGATTCCAGCACATTCATGCCGCCAAACAGCACAAACGGCCTGTGGTTGGCGACCTCGATACCGGCGACGTTTACCGTGCTCTGCGCCATGCTCAGGATCCTTTCTTGTGGGCCAGCGCCGCCTCAACAAAGCCTTTGAACAGCGGATGACCGTCCCGCGGCGTGGAGGTGAATTCCGGGTGGAACTGGCACGCCACAAACCAGGGATGGTTCGGTGCCTCGACCACTTCCACCAGGCGGCCGTCAGTGGAGCGACCAGAAATCTGCAGCCCCGCCTCTTCCAGCCGCGGCAGGAAATGGTTGTTTACCTCGTAGCGGTGGCGATGGCGCTCGCGAACGGTTTTACGACCGTAGCAGTTGGCGATGGTGGAGCCTTCGCTCAGCACGCAGTCCTGGGCACCCAGGCGCATAGTACCGCCCAGATCTGACTCTTCGGTGCGCTCTTCACGCTCACCGGTGGCATCCAGCCATTCGGTAATAAGGCCTACCACGGGCTCCGGCGTGTGCTCACGGAATTCGGTGCTGTGGGCGTCTTTGAGACCCGCCACGTTGCGGGCGTATTCGATCACGGCCACCTGCATGCCCAGGCAAATCCCCAGATAGGGCACCTTGTTCTCGCGGGCGTACTGAACGGTACGAATCTTGCCCTCAACGCCTCGCTCACCAAAGCCACCAGGTACCAGGATGGCGTCGGCGTTTTCCAGTGCCCCGGTGCCATCGCGCTCGATGTCCTCGGAGTCGATGTAGTTGATGTTGACCTTGGTGCGGGTCTTGATGCCGGCATGCAGCAGGGATTCGATCAGGGACTTGTAAGCGTCCAGAAGCTCCATGTACTTGCCGACCATGGCAATGGTCACTTCCTGCTCCGGGTTCATCAGGGACTCGACCACGTCATCCCATTCGCTGAGATCCGCCGGTCTCGCATCCAGGCTGAACCGTTCGATGACCAGCTGGTCCAGGCCGAACTCGTGCAGCATCCGCGGAATCGCATAGATGGACTTGGCATCCTGGAGCGGAATAACCGCCCTTTCCTCGACGTTGGTGAACAGAGCAATCTTGCGTCGGGAGCTGGCATCCACTTCGTGCTCGGAGCGACACAGAAGAATATCAGGCTGCAGGCCTATGGACCGCATCTCTTTCACCGAATGCTGGGTCGGCTTAGTCTTGATCTCACCGGCAGTGGCAATGTACGGAACCAGGGTCAGGTGCATGAACAGGGCACGCTGGGGGCCAACTTCCACCTTCAACTGGCGGCAGGCTTCCAGGAACGGCAGCGACTCGATGTCGCCCACGGTGCCACCGATCTCGATCAGGGCAACGTCAGCTCCAGCCGCACCTTCAACCACACGCCGCTTGATTTCGTCGGTGATGTGAGGAATGACCTGGACGGTGCCACCGAGATAATCGCCCCGGCGCTCTTTGCGAATGACTTCTTCGTAGACGCGGCCCGTGGTGAAGTTGTTGCGCTTGCTCATAGGTGTTCGAATGAAGCGCTCGTAATGGCCCAGGTCGAGATCCGTCTCGGCGCCATCCTCGGTGACGAATACCTCACCGTGCTGGAACGGACTCATGGTGCCGGGGTCCACGTTGATGTACGGGTCCAGCTTGAGAATGGTGACCTTCAGGCCGCGTGCCTCGAGGATCGCGGCCAGTGAAGCCGATGCGATACCTTTCCCCAGGGAGGACACGACACCGCCGGTGACGAAAATATAACGCGTCATGCAGATTCCATGATTATCTGGTTCGGTGAAGGAGGGAGATTGTCATCTCAAGATGGGACGCCAGACTACCAGAAAGCCCCCCCTGACTCAATCAAATTCCCGCTCTACAACCAGCCGCCAGCCAGCGGCATGGGCGCCTTCGGAGTATTGTTCAGAACACCAGAGATCGCCAACCGCTACCAGTTCCGGGGCATCACCGGCGCCGGCAAAAACCAGCGGCAGACGGGCCCTCTCCCACGGTGGCACACCCTGCTCCTGCAGCCATTTTTTCAGCGACGTGGACGTGCCCCCGGGTCGAAAACGAAGGCGTTCTCCGCCCTGCCTCGTACTTATCCGTATTGCCGGCGATTCCGTGGTTGCCTTACCCACAGGTAACAGGCGGATGTGCCATCCGGCCCAATGCACGCTCTCCCCCACCGTCAGCATCCGTGGTTCCTCAGGCAAAGCTGGCGAGTCCGGAACGAGGTAGAGGCAGCCACGGAATCTGCGGAGGCTGAAACCCTTGGCCCGAAACTCTGGCTCACGGTCTTCCCCCGCCCGCAGCAGATCATTGAGGACCTGGCGCCAGTCACCCGGAGACGGCGCCTGGAACCCGCGCTCGCTTGCCCACCAGCGGATCAGGTTTTTCTGCTCCGGCAATGACAGCTCCAGCAGTCCGGACACCGGGATCCGGTCACCCTTCCCGCCCAGGTCGCGCCACTGTAGCGAGGCCAGCGCCCGGTTCAGCTCATTGCTCTCGGCACAGGCACGGGCGGCGTGGGAAAGTCTCTGATTGAGGCCCGGCCACCGATCGCGCAGCTCGGGCAGGATGCGATGTCGGAGAAAATTCCGGTCGAAACTTTCATCGGTATTGCTGGGGTCGTCGACCCAGGACAACCCGGCCAACCTCGCCCAATGCTCAAGCTCTGCCCTGTTGAACGCCAGCAAGGGCCTGAACAGCCGACCGGCGCCGAGAGGCCTATCCGTTGGCATGCCCGCCAGCCCCGCCACACCTGTGCCCCGCAGGAGCCTGAATAGAACGGTTTCAGCCTGATCGTCCGCGTGGTGTGCCATCAGCAGAAGATCATCAGCTTCAAGGAGCTCTTCGAACACTCGATACCGGGCTTCGCGGGCGGCCTCCTCCAGTCCGCCGGCCCGGCCGCGGTTCGAGGCGGCCGACAGGTCAACAGGCCGAACCGTCAGCGGCACCCCGAGTCGTGCGCATAGGTCACCACAGAACGCCTCGGTTTCCGGGGCATTTGGCTGCAGCTGATGGTTGACGTGCACCGCCCGAACGTCGGCCAACGCGTGGTGGCAATGCACCACTAGGTGAAGTAACAGGGTTGAATCGAGGCCACCACTGAGCGCGACCCACACCCGGGCAGCTGGAGGGAGGGCTCTGACCGGGGCGCACAGGGCCTCCGGCCAGGAAAAACCGGAGCCGGGCTCAGCGCCCGGTGTCATAGCGGGTCAGGCGCTCGTATCGGCGTGAAACCAGCTCGTCCAGCGGCAGCCGGCTAAGCTCCGCGATGCCTTTGCTCAGTACCTGCTTGAGCGACTTGGACATTTTCTCGGGGTTGCGGTGGGCGCCACCAAGGGGCTCCTGGACTACGTTGTCCGCCAGTCCGAGATCCCGCAAACGGTCAGCGGTAACTCCCATGGCCTCGGCGGCCTGGGCTGCGTATTCGGCACTCTTCCAGAGAATCGAGGCACAACCCTCCGGGGAAATAACCGCGTAGGTGGAATACTGCAGCATGTTCAACTGGTCGCAGACGCCAATGGCAAGCGCGCCGCCGGAGCCGCCTTCACCGATGACGGTTGAGATGATCGGTGTCTTCAGGCGGGACATAACCGCCAGATTGAACGCGATAGCCTCACTCTGGCCACGCTCCTCGGCACCGATGCCTGGGTAGGCACCAGGTGTGTCGATAAAGGTCAGGATGGGCATCCGGAACCGCTCGGCCATTTCCATCAGCCGCAGGGCCTTGCGGTACCCCTCGGGCCTGGGCATGCCGAAATTGCGCTTTACCTTGTCGCGGACCTCGCGCCCTTTCTGGTGACCGATGACCATGACCGGCTTGTCGTCCAGACGGGCGGTACCACCCACGATAGCCTGGTCATCCGCGTAGCGGCGGTCGCCGTGAAGCTCGTCGAAATCCTCGAAAATGGACTCGATATAGTCGAGGGTATACGGCCTGCGGGGATGACGGGCGAGTCTGGCCACATCCCAGGGCTGAAGATTGGCGAAGATGCTCTCGGTCAGGCTGACACTCTTCCTCTTCAACCGGGTAATTTCATCGGTGATGTTAATGTCGGTATCGTTGCCCACCATGCGAAGCTCTTCGATCTTCGCTTCCAGATCGGCAATGGGCTGTTCGAAATCCAGATAGTTAGGGTTCATGATGATCCATCATTTTTTTGCCAGGCGGGATAAGCGCCGCCAAACCAGAATTTGAACCAAAGATAGCAGTGCCCGATCAGGGGCTAAAGCGGACATTGGTATGAGTCCGTTATCTGACAAACTTTTAATTATCCGTCTGTTCAATCATAGACCAACTCCACTGACTGGTCGCCCACGAGGTAGCGCAGTTCCAGCAGCAGGTTGTCGTCGGGCTGTACCCGCCAGGATTCACCGAGCTCAATCCGCGTGGAAGCCTCGTGGCTGTTGTACTCGATCCAGACCGGACTGCCCTCACAGCGGAAAGGCCTCAGCGTATTGTCCAGCTTTTCCAGCAAACCGTTCTGCAACTGGTCTGCGTGCAGGTTCAGCTTCAGGCCACGACTGAACTGCTGGCGCGCGGTGCCCACGTCCATGACCGAGCTGACGCGCATTTTCATTTGCCCGGAGTAATCATCGTGGCTGACCTGCCCCTCCACCACGATGACCTGGTCGGACTGCAGCAGTTCGCGGTTCTCGAAAAACGCCTCGGAGAAAAGCGTGGCCTCAATCCGGGCACTGCGGTCGTCCAGAGTAATAAAGCACATGGTGGAACCGGTGCGGGTTTTCATGGTGCGCTGGGCAACGACCAGGCCTGCGACGCGCTGGGGTGACTTGTTCGGCTTGAGCTCGGCAATCGACGAGCGCACGAACCGACGAACTTCCTTCTCGTATTCGTCAAACGGATGGCCGGTCAGATAGAGACCGAGGGTATCCTTCTCGCCCTTCAATCGCTGTTTCTCTGGCCATTCGCGCACACCGGCCACATCCTCGTAGGGGTCACCATCTTCTCCCGCTTCCAGCATTTCCCCGAACATGTCCATCATTCCCACAGACTCGTTGCGGGACTGCTGGTCGGCCTGCTGGACCGCCTTGTCGATACTGGCCATCAACTGGGCCCGACCGGGGCCGAGTTTGTCCATGGCGCCGGAGCGGATCAGGGCCTCCATGGCCCGCTTGTTGACCTTCTTCAGGTCCACCTTGCGACAGAAATCGAATATATCCTGGTAGGGCTCGCCATCCGCCCGCCCCTCAACGATGCTCTGGATGGGGCCCTCGCCCAGGCCTTTAATGGCGCCGAGACCGTAGACAATCTGGCCCTCGTCGTTGACCGTGAAGGTGTACTCCGAGCGGCTGACATCCGGCACCAGCAGATCCAGGCCCATGTTCCGGCACTCTTCAACCAGGGTCACCACCTTGTCGGTATTCTGCATATCGGCGGTCAGTACCGCCGCCATGAATTCGGCCGGGTAATGGGCTTTCAGCCAGAGCGTCTGGTAGGACACCAGGGCGTAGGCTGCCGAGTGTGATTTGTTGAAGCCGTAGCCGGCAAACTTCTCCACCAGGTCGAAGATGTTCTCGGCCAGGGTCTTGTTGATGCCGTTCTTCTCGCAACCATCCAGGAAGATCTGCTTCTGCTTGGCCATTTCCTCCGGTTTTTTCTTACCCATGGCCCGTCGCAGCATGTCGGCGCCGCCCAGGGTGTAGCCCGCCATCACCTGGGCGATCTGCATGACCTGCTCCTGGTACAGGATAACCCCGTAAGTGGGCTCCAGAACCGGCTTCAGCCCCTCATACTGGTAGTCCGGGTGCGGATAGGACAACGGCTGGCGACCGTGCTTCCGGTCGATAAAGTCGTCCACCATGCCCGACTGCAGAGGGCCGGGGCGGAACAGTGCCACCAGGGCGATCATGTCTTCCAGGGAGTCCGGCTGCAGGCGCCGGATCAGGTCTTTCATGCCTCGGGATTCCAGCTGGAAGACCGCCGTGGTTTCCGCCTTCTTGAGCATGTCGAACGACGGCACATCGTCCAGGGGGATGGCATTGATATCCAGCGGCTCAAGCCCGCGCTTTTCCCGGCGCGGGTTGATCATCTTCAGGGCCCAGTCGATGATCGTCAGCGTCCGCAAACCCAGGAAGTCGAACTTCACCAGGCCGGCGTCCTCAACGTCGCCTTTATCGAACTGGGTGACCAGGCTGCCGCCCTCATCGTCGCAATACAGCGGCGAGAAGTCGGTAATCTTGGTGGGCGCAATTACCACGCCCCCGGCGTGCTTGCCCGCGTTCCGGCAGACGCCTTCGAGCTTGAGTGCCATCTCCCAGATTTCCTGGGCTTCCTCGTCCTGGTCGAGAAACTCCTGCAGCTGGGGCTCTTGCACCAGGGCCTTTTCAAGGGTCATGCCCGGTTCGAACGGAATCATCTTGGACAGCTTGTCCGCCAGACCGTAGGACTTGCCCTGCACCCGTGCCACGTCACGTACCACCGCCTTGGCGGCCATGGTACCGAAGGTGATGATCTGAGAGACCGCCTCCCGGCCGTATTTCTCGGCCACATAGGCGATGACACGGTCCCGTCCCTCCATGCAGAAGTCGACGTCGAAGTCGGGCATGGACACCCGTTCCGGGTTCAGGAACCGCTCGAACAGCAGGTCGTATTCCAGGGGGTCGAGATCGGTAATCAACTGCGCATAGGCCACCAGGGAACCGGCACCAGAACCCCGGCCAGGGCCTACCGGTACGCCGTTGTTCTTGGCCCACTTGATGAAGTCCATCACGATCAGGAAGTAGCCCGGGAAGCCCATCTGGATAATGATGTCGAGCTCGAAGTTCAGGCGCTTGTAGTAGGCCTCACGCTTGGCCTCATAATCCGGATCGTCCTTGCTCAGGGATTTGGCCAGGCGCTCCTCCAGGCCCTCCTCGGAGACCTTCCGGAAGTACTCGTCCATGGTCATGCCATCGGGGATCGGGTAGTTGGGCAGGAAATACTCGCCCATGCGCACCTTCACCGAACAACGCCGGGCAATCTCCACGGTGTTCTCGATGGCCTCCGGGATGTCGCTGAACAGCTCGATCATTTCTTCCGGGCTGCGCAGGTACTGCTGTTCGCTGAAGCGTCGATCGCGGCGGGGATCGTCGAGGGTGCGGCTCTCGCCAATGCAGACCCGGGCCTCATGGGCCTCAAAATCCTCGGCTTCCAGGAAGTGCACATCGTTGGTGGCCACCACCGGAAGGCCCATTGCCTGCGCCAGCTCCACGTTCAGGTGCAGGCAGTCCTCGTCGCCGGCGCGGCCGGTACGCTGCAATTCCAGGTAGTAGCTGTCCGGGTACAGGTTCATCCAGTAAAGGGCTCGCTCCCTGGCCAGATCCGTTTTGCCCGCCAGCAGCGCTTTGCCTACGTCGCCCAGCTTGCTGCCAGAGAGTGCGATCAGCCCCTGCGCCCTCTGCTCAAGCCAGCCACGCTGGATAATCGGCTTACCGAAACGCTGGCCGTCGGTATAGCCGAGCGAAATGATTTCCGTGAGGTTGAGATAGCCGTCGTTATTGCGGGCCAGCAGCGTCAGGCGGAAGGGGTTGTCAGGCTCATCTGGGTTCTCGAGCCAGAGGTCGGCACCGATGATCGGTTTGACACCCGCGCCCATGGCCGCCTTGTAGAACCGCACCAGCGAGCACATGTTGGACTGCTCGGTGAGCCCCACCGCTGGCATGCCCAGCTCGGCCACGCGATTGACCAGGGGTTTGACCCGCACCAGGCCGTCCACCATGGAATACTCGGAATGGACTCGAAGATGTACGAATGTCTGCGCCATAGTGTCGGATCAGTCCTGCTTGCGTCTTTGGTTCTGAAAAGGTGGTCAACCGCCCACCAGCGCCCGGATGTCGTCCTCGGTCTGGGGACCGAATCGGGTTTCCACCAGCTCGCCCTGGGGATTGACAATAAACGTGGCCGGCAGTGCCACCGGCATTTTCCAGCCGAATGTTGGCCCCGGGTCCTTTTCCAGCATGGTGAATTCTATGCCCATTTTTCCGCCCAGGGCGGTCAGGGCCTCGCCACTTACGCCGTCAAAGTTCACGCCGAGCACGGTCATGTCCGGCGCTTTGTCGATTTCGTTCAGTTCGGGAATTTCCTCCAGGCATGGCTTGCACCACTCGGCCCAGTAATTCACCAGGACCCATTGTCCACGGAGGTTGTCCCAGTTCATCGGAGGGCCGTCTGCCCGTTGCAGCTCGATTTTCTCACAGCCGGCCAGCGCTACCACCACAAGAAAAACGCCAAGCATGCCCGGCCAGCGGCGGGAACATGGCCATTCAGGGTACTGCACCGATATACCTCCTGTTAGACTACGGGCCACCGAACCCATGGCAACCTCTCACACGATCAGGCAAGACGATGACAGAAGCCACCCGGATTTTCCACAACCCCCGCTGCTCGAAATCCCGCCAAGCCCTTGAGTTGCTTCACGAACGCGGTATTGAGCCGGAGATTATACGCTACCTGGAAACCCCACCGACAGCACAAGAGCTCACCGACATTCTGGACAGGCTCGAACTGGCGCCCAGGCAACTGATGCGCACCAAGGAAAAGGAGTACGGCGAGCTGGGGTTGGACAACCCCGAACTCACCCGCGAACAACTGATTGCCGCGATGGTTGAAACGCCCCGGCTGATTGAACGGCCGATTGTGCTGGCCAACGGCAAGGCGGCGGTGGGTCGCCCCCCGGAAAACGTTCTCGACATTCTCTGAGTCAACGCCGGACACTTTTATCCTCCATCACAGCACAGGACTGTTCATGTCGGAATCATTGCCCTACATACTGGTGCTCTACTATAGCCGCAACGGACAGACCGCCGAACTGGCCCGCCAGATTGGCCGGGGCGTTGCCCGGGTCAGTGGGATCGAGGCCAGGCTAAGGTCGGTTCCGCCGGTCTCGCCGGACACCGATGCCTCTCTGCCGCCGGTGCCGGACTCCGGCGCGCCCTACGCCACCCGGTCGGACCTGGCCAATTGCGCCGGTCTCGCCCTGGGCAGCCCAACCCGGTTCGGCAATATGGCCGCACCGCTGAAATATTTTCTGGATACCACCGGCGATCTCTGGCTGAGCGGCTCCCTCGCTGGCAAGCCGGCTGGCGCCTTCACATCGACTGGGAGCCTCCACGGCGGCCAGGAGAGCACGCTGCTGACCATGATGGTGCCACTGCTGCACCATGGCATGGTGCTCTGCGGCCTGCCTTACACCGAGAAAAGTCTCGGCAATACTCACACGGGCGGCACCCCCTACGGCCCCAGCCACTGGGCAGGGACCGGTGAGCAGTTGCCGGTCAGCGAGGACGAGAAGGCCCTGAGCCAGGCGTTCGGGGAGCGACTGGCCCGACTGGCGCTGAAACTGGCAGACTGAGAAGTGCCAGCGCCCTGAACGTACATTGAGATCCCACTTACTTTCGGAAGATGATCATGCTGAACAACCCCAAAGCACGCACCACGGCGCAGCTGGCCACCGCGCTCTATGTGGCCGTACTTGTCACGCTTCTGGTCACCACTTTTTACCCGGCGCCCGTGGAGGGCGTGTCCATTGCCTTGATGCTGTCAGTAAAGTTGCTGCCACTGCTGCCTTTTGCCGTCCCGGTTGCTCGGGGCCACAATCGCGGTTACATCTGGATGTCGTTCGTTCTGATTTTCTATTTTACCCAGGCGGTGGTCTCGGCCTGGCTCAGTGAAGGCGCGGTTGGCCCGGTTGTGCTGACTGTGTTGACCTTTCTCCTGTTCACCGTGGCCATGATCCATCTCAAGGTGAATCGCAGGCTGACCGCATGATGTTTCATTGAACCCGGTGGGGAAAACGAGCTCTATGGCAGAAACCGACAAGTCCACCACCCAGCAACGGCCGCCCGCTCCTGGCCGGAACAATCTGACCCTGCGGGACCTATGTGACGCGCTGGTCAGCAGCGGCGAGATCACCCGGGAGGACGCCGAGCGGGTATTATCCGCCAACCTCGGCGCAGCCTCCGGGGGTACCACGGGCAGACGCCATCCCCTGGAACTGGTGGCAATAGCCGCTCCAACCAGCCAGACCAGCGGTCGTACCCTGGACCTCGACCGCCTCACACAATGGCTCGCTGACTGGGCGCAACAGCCGTACTACCACATTGACCCGCTGAAGATCGACACGCCAGCCATCGCCCGGGTAATGTCGTACGCCTTTGCCCAGCGCCACGGCATCCTGGCCGTTGAAATCACCCGGGACGAGGTGGTCATAGCCAGCGCGGAGCCGTTTGTCAGCGACTGGGAGCACAACCTGCAGCAGGCAGTGCGCAAGGACATACGGCGGGTCGTGGCCAACCCGGAAGACATACGCCGATACACCGTGGAGCTCTACCAGCTGGCCAACTCGGTAAACAAGGCCAGTGGCGGCCAGGCACCGGGCAAGGCCGGCAGCCAGAACTTTGAACAGCTACTGGACCTTGGCGCCAACGAAAACCCCGACGCCAACGACCAGCACGTGGTCAAGATTGTCGACTGGCTGCTCCAGTACGCCTTTGACCAGCGGGCCTCGGACATCCACATCGAGCCAAGGCGCGCAGTAACCCAGGTCCGGTTCCGGATTGATGGGGTACTGCACAATGTCTATGAGTTTCCCGAACACGTAGGCGTGGCGGTCACCAGCCGCCTGAAGATCCTGGGCCGCCTGAACGTGGCGGAAAAACGAAAGCCCCAGGACGGCCGCATCAAGACCCGCAAACCGGACAACAGCGAGGTGGAACTGCGCCTTGCCACCATGCCCACCGCCTTCGGCGAGAAAATGGTGATGCGGATTTTTGACCCGGATGTACTGCTGAAAACCTATGAACAACTGGGCTTCAGCCGTGAGGACCAGCAACGATGGCAGGACATTACGGCCCGGCCCCACGGCATTGTGCTGGTTACCGGGCCGACCGGTTCGGGCAAAACCACTACCCTGTATTCCACGCTGAAGCAGATAGCCTCACCAGAGATCAATGTCTGCACCATTGAAGACCCTATCGAGATGGTGGAACCAGCGTTCAACCAGATGCAGGTGCAGAACAATATCGATCTCACCTTTGCGGCTGGCGTGCGGGCACTGCTCAGACAGGACCCGGACGTGATTATGATCGGGGAGATCCGTGACCTTGAGACCGCGGAGATGGCGGTCCAGGCGGCACTGACCGGCCACCTGGTGCTCTCAACCCTGCACACCAACGACGCTCCCAGCGCCATCACCCGCCTCATGGAGCTGGGCATTCCGCCCTATCTGATCCGGGCAACCGTGCTCGGAGTAATGGCACAGCGCCTGGCGCGAACCCTGTGCCCCCACTGCAAGGCGCCGGGGCCGGCAGACGAGCAGGCCTGGCAAACGCTTACCCGCCCCTGGAAAGCGCCGACTCCCAAGCAGTTCTACCAGCCGGTGGGTTGTCTCGAATGCCGGAACACGGGTTACATGGGCCGGGCCGGCGTCTATGAAATCATGACGCTCTCCGGGCCGCTGATCCGCCAGATCACCGACCAGTGTGAGCTGGAACAGTTGCGGCTGGACGCCTACAAGGATGGTATGAAATCCCTGCGCCTGAGTGGCGCGCAAAAGGTGGCCGCGGGGCAGACCACGGTTGAGGAGATTCTGCGGGTTACCCCGGAAAGCCAACGCTGAGCGCCTTGCCGGTTCAAGCGCCGGGGCGTAACCCGCACTGCCCGAGCAGGTCCTGCCAGGCACGAGTGTGATCCGAGATCGCCAGATCCAGATCCTGCCACAGACTCCCCGCTCCTGTCCGGGAGAGGTGGCGCCGGTACCAGGGGTGGAACGCCTCTGGCATCACCTCAGCCTGCTGGTCCGCCAGCCGTTCGAACGGTTCGATGAGCGCAACCCGCCCCCGCGATACAGCGCTCAGGTATGGCTGCACCTTGCCAATGTAGACGCTGAAGAACATGTTCTGCACGATATCCGATTGATTGTTCGGCTGCCTGTTCAGGCACAAGGGCTGCCCCTCGAGGCGCTGCCTGAGCAACGCGGTACCATCCTGCAGTCTGGCGGTCAGCAGCCGCGCGCTGTTGATCAACTGCCCGGCCCGATATTCGGCCTGCCAGCGCTGGTGAACCTCACCGACAAAGTCCAGAGAGACATCAAGATTACCGGATTCAAGTTCGGCGACCACACCGTTCAGACGGGTAATGTCCCGGGCCAGATCCGACACCGGATTTACCTCACCGGCCACCGCCACCGGATAATAGCCTTTCGCCAGCGTGAACAGCGTTTCCACCTCCTCTACACCCCAGGTGGCGTTCCACAGGGCAATGGGGAGAGATTCCTGCTTGCTCTCGATGGCTTCGCTCAGCTCTTCGGCAAAGTCTTCGTCCTCGATATCGGGGAGACACTCGCGGGCGCTCTGAATAAAGCGGATTTCGTACCGCAGTCGGTTCAACGGTTGCATCACGCGGCCCATGACGGAATTTTTCTCGCCTACCACATACTGCAACTCGCACCCGTAGAGCGACAGAAAATCCAGCATGCCCATGTCCAGGTCCGGAAGGTCAAGCACTCGCTCCCGGCGACGGGGCAGCTGGCTGGCAGCGGGAACTTCGGAATAACGCGGCTCGGTTTCCAGAACCCGGGCCACCCGCTCCACGTATTCATCCATCATGGGGCGGGCTTCGGAGAAGGGGTCACAGCCGGCCAGCAGCAGCGCCATAGCCGGCATACACATTTTCAGGAACCCGCTACCGGGCATCGCTTCCTCCTGCGCAGACCGGGTAAGCCGTGGCTATCGCGCCTGAAGAAGGGTATCAACCTCCGCGAAGTCACGGGCTACAAATCGTTCTGTTTCCGGCAGGTCGCCGTCGCGCACCAGCCAGGCCGTCTTCATACCCGCCTGCTCTGCCGCCTCCAGCTCTGCCTCTACATCCGACAGGAACAGGACCGTGCTGGCCTCAACCCCCAGTTCGGACAGGATATTGTGGTAGGAGGCTACCTCTTTCTTGCCGCCCACCCGGGTGTCGAAGTAGCCAGAGAAGAACGGGGTAAAATCACCTTCGGTCGTAAAACCGAAGATCAGTTTCTGGGCCTTGACCGACCCAGAGGAATATACGAACAGGCGCAGCCCCCGATCATGCCAGCGCTGGAGATAGTCTGCCGCGTCCGGATAGATGTGACCCTTGAGTTCTCCCTGCTGGTAGCCCTGCTCCCAGACCATGCCCTGCAGCGCCTTCAGGGACGTTTCCTTGCGGTCCTCCCGGATCCATCCCTGGAGCACTTCAATGAGACCCTCGAGGTCGTTCCGGTCAACGCCCGAGACCTCGGCCACGGCATCCAGCTGCTCCGACACGGCCAGGGTGTCACCGTGCCGCTGCCGGACAAACGCCGGCAGATGGTCACTGGCGTAGGGAAACAGCACATCGTGGACGAAAGAGATGGAGCTGGTGGTACCCTCGATGTCGGTGAGGATAACCCGGATCATCCCGTCGCCCCTGCCAGGGTTTCGTATCGCGGCAGGCGCCCGGCAATGTCTTCACCGGTGAAACTGGCCACCCAGCCTTCGGGGTTGGTGAACAGACGGATGCAGGTAAAAGCCGGCTCCGGCCCCATATCGAACCAATGGCGGGTGCCGTTGGGAACGCTGATCAGATCATTTTTCTGGCACAGCACCGCGTATACCTCGTTCCCGAAGTGCAGGTAGAACAGGCCCTGCCCTCTCACGAAAAAGCGCACCTCATCCTCGCTGTGAGTGTGTTCGTCAAGGAATTTCTGGCGGAAGGCTTCTTTCTGCGGGTTGTCCGGGTTCAGGCTGATCACATCGGCGGTCTGGAACCCACACTCGTCTTTCAGGTTGGCCACCTCTTCCCGGTAAGCCTCGAGAACGGCCTCTGGCGACGCATCCACCGGCAGCTCCCGGGTCGGCCACTGCTCGAAACGAACGCCCTGGGCCGCCAACAGATCGCGGATTTCTGCCGGGTCTTCCGTTACGGTGTGAGCCGCTTCCGGCCGGCTCTGATCAAAAATACTCAAGGTTGTCATGGGCGCACCCTCATGGTTTCTAGTTCGCATTCAAACAGGAATTCAAAAGCCTCGACGTGACGCAGGCAATCGGCCATGGTCCTGCCCCAGGTATAGAGCCCGTGGCCACGAATCAGGTAACCGGGTTGCTCGGGGTGGGCCCGGAACCATTCGCGGGTTTCCTCGGCCAGGGCGTCAATGTCCTGAGTGTTCTCGAACACCGGCACGCTCAGGACCGACTCGTGGGTCTCAACGCCGGCAAACGCCTTTTGCAGCTCATAGCCCTCCAGGACCAGTGCCTGTCCGGAGTCAATCAGCCGACTCAGCACAGTGGCCTTCACCGAGTGAGTATGAAGCACCGCGCCGACGTCAGGAAACAACTCATAGAGCACGGTATGCAGCCGGGTTTCGGCCGAAGACCGGCAGTTGCTCTGGACCGCACGGCCTGCCAGATCCACCACCATCACGTCGCCCGCGCCCAATTGCCCCTTATGGCGGCCGGAGACGGTAATGGCAATGTGCTCGCCATCTATACGGGCCGAGTAATTGCTGCTGGTGGCGGGCGACCAGCCCCGCTGATAGAGAAATCGGCCGGCCTGCACGATTTCATCGGCGGCAGCGGCGTATCGGGTCACATCAAACACAGGCTTTCTCCCGGTTAACGGGTACCCTGACGGCGAAACGCCTCAGGCACCCACATTTGCCGACATTATAGGGGTGCGCCCGCCTGTCGCAAATGGTGACGGGCGGCAATCAGGTCGGCAACCACCGATATGGCAATTTCTGCCGGAGTCTTGCTGGGAATATCAACACCGATCGGGGCCCGAAGGCGATCCAGGGTTGCCTGGTCGAGGCCCAGCGACGCCAGCCGCTCCCGCCTCGCCTGCGAGGTGCGTTTCGACCCCATGGCGCCCACGTAGAATGCGCCGGTTTGCAGCGCCGCCAGCAGCCCCATATCGTCGATCCGCGGGTCGTGGGCCAGGGCCAGAACGCCAGTGAACGGGTCGTTGAAGGTCGCCGCAACCAGATCGTCCGGCAGTCGGCGGTCGAGCGGAATGTGGTGGTGGCTCCAGCCGGCTGCAAAAGCCTCCCTGGGCTCACACAGGGTGACGGCGAAATCGGCGGCCAGCGCAAACTCGGCGACGTAACGGGCCACTTCGCCCGCACCAATTAACAGCAGGCGGCATTCCGGTTGCAACGCATGGATGAATTGCTCGCCGTCCCGGGTGACCGAGCTGGTTCCCTTCACCGGCTGATAGTCGAGCTGCGCGACGCCCTGGGCAAGTGTGCGCTGAACGCTGATTCTGCGCACCACCGCCCGGTGCCGGGACAAGGCCTCGTCCAGTTCCCGAACGTGAGTCAGGGAAGCATCTCCGGCCAGCGGCTCCACCAGCAAGCGGATACGACCGCCACAGGGCAACTGGAACTGGTCGCGGTCCGAGTCGGTGATGCCGTAATCAATCAGCACAGGCTCCTCGCTGCCCTGATCCGCAACACCCCGAAGCAGATCCTCCTCCAGGCAGCCGCCGGAGACCGACCCACTCCAGTCGCCGGCTTCACTGATGGCAAGCCAGGAACCGACGGGCCTCGGGGACGAGCCCCAGGTCTCCACGATGGTGCATAACCAGACCCGCCGACCGGCTTCAAGCCACTGGCGGGCATCCCGAATTACGGAGAGATGGCCTGCGGTCACTGCGACACCGGACCCGTGGCCGTCTGGCTGCCCAACAAACTCAGGCATCGGCTTTCAGCGGCAGTGTACGCTGCCGTTTCCCGGTCAGGGCAAACAGTGCATTGCCAAGGGCCGGCAACACCGGCGGCACGCCGGGCTCGCCAACCCCGGTGGGAGACGCCGTGCTCGGGATGATCTCAACTTCCACTTCCGGGCGCTCATACAGACGCATCAGTGGATAGTCGTGGAAATTGCTTTGCTGGACTTCGCCATTAGCAAAGGTGATTTCGCCATACAGAGCCGCGGTCAGACCGAACAGTATGCCACCTTCGATCTGGTCCACCACGATTCGCGGGTTGATCACCTGGCCACAGTCCACGGCGCAAGCCACCTTGTGCACCCGGATAGCGCCGTTTTCGATACTGGCCTCCACCACCTGGGCCACGTAGGTGCCAAAGCTTCGAACCAGCGCAACGCCTCGCGCCCTTCCATCGGGTGCCGGTTGATCCCAGCCCGCCATCTCGGCGGCCCGATCCAGCACCGCCAGGTGCCGTGGCTCGGAGGCCACCAGACGTCGGCGGAACCGGTAGGGGTCTTCGCCGGCGGCATGGGCCAGTTCGTCCATGAAGGTTTCCACCGCAAACCCGTTGTGGGAGTACCCCACGGAACGCCACCAGGAGATGGGAACGCCGGGGTCGGTGTGGGTATGGCGGACATCAATATTGGCCACCGCATAGGGGTATTCGATGGCCCCCTCGATGGCCGAATGATCCTTGGGCGTGGCAATGCCCTCCGCCATCAGACCGACTTTGCCCAGGGTGTCGTACATGAACTTCGGTGCCCAGGGGTATTGGGCCGGGGCCGCGTTACGCACGTACCAGTCCAGGATCTGGGGCCCGACAATCTGGTGGTGCCATCCGGTCAGCTCGTTGCCCGAGAGGCTGGCCTTGAGGCGGTGCAGCATGGCCGGTCGGTAGACATCGTGACGGGTGTCTTCCTCCCGCGACCAGATCAGCTTGACCGGCCGATCTGTCCGTTGGGCCACCGCTGCCACTTCCTCGATGTAGTCCTGGGTCAGGCGTCGACCGAAGCCGCCGCCGAGAAAGGTGGTATGAATGGTCACGTCGTCCGGCCGCAGGTCGGTCACGCGGGCGGCGGCAATCCGCCCCAGATCCGGCGCCTGGGTCGGCGCCCATACCTCGATTTGGCCATTACGATACCAGGCCGTGGCGTTCATCGGTTCCAAAGTGGCGTGGGCCAGGTAGGGCTGCGTGTACTCGACTTCCACAATGCGATCGGCCGCCTCGCTGGCGCTCTCGAAGCTGCCCTCACTACGCTCCGACACGCCCGGATCCTCGTCGGCGGCCTCGCGATAGGAGGCAAACACCTGGCCATTGGAGAGCGACAGGGCGTCCGAGTAATCCCAATCGATCTCGAGGACCTTCTGGGCTTTACGCGCTCGCCAGTATCGGTCGGCAACGACCGCCACGCCGCGTTCAATCTCGAACACACCGAGTACGCCCGGCATGGCGCTTACGTCATCACCGTTAAAACTCCGTACTCGTCCGCCAATACGTGGTGATCGGGAAACCACGGCGTACACCATATCCGGGAGCTCGACATCAATGCCGTAGACAGCAGTGCCGGTCGATTTGGCATGGGCATCCAGTCGGTTCTGCTGTTTGCCGATGTACTGCCAGTCCGCCGGCGGCTTCAGGGGGATATCGCCCCGGACGACCTCGGTTGCCGCCAACCTGACCAGCTTGCCGTACGGCAGGGAATCAATACCGTTGGGGTGAACGACCCTGCCATCCCGAGCTTCACAGTCCGACGAATCAACCTCCCAGATCCGCGCCGCGGCCATAACCAGCATCAGGCGGACTTCGGCACCGGCCAACCGCAGGGGCTCCCAACTGGTGGCCATACTGGTGCTGCCACCGGTCAATTGCAGCTTGTAGAGCGGATTGCGGTACTCTGGTGCCACCGGAGCGAAGCGCGGCGTGATGCGTTCCGGGGCCACCGCAAGCTCCTCGGCGATCAGCGTGGTGAGCCCCGTGTAGGTACCCTGACCCATTTCAACCCGTGCCAGGGTGAAGTAGATCTCGTCGTTTTCGGTTAACTCCAGCCAGGCATCCGGGCGCCACTCGCCGGTTTCCGCCTGATAACCGGTCTGGACACCGGCGCAACCGGGCAGCGCCATGGCAACCATCAGACTGCCGGAAGCACCGGCGCTGACCTTGAGAAAATCCCTGCGATTGATCATGTTATGCCTCCTTCACATCGGAGGCGTTGCTGCCAGCCACGGACTCGACCGCCGCGATGATGCGGGAATAGGTTCCGCATCGGCAGAGATTGCCGGTCATGGCAGCGACAATTTCATCCCGGGAGGGTGACGGATTAGTAGCCAGCAGGTGAGCGGCACTCATGATCTGGCCAGACTGGCAGTAACCGCATTGCGGCACGCCGTGATCGATCCATGCCTGCTGTAGCGCATGAAGCCGATCCTCCTTGCCCAACCCTTCGATGGTGACAACGTCCGCGCCGGCAGCCATTTCTACCGGTGTTGAGCAGGACCGCACAGGCTGACCGTTCAGATGCACGGTGCAGGCACCACACAATCCGGCACCGCAACCAAACTTGGTACCTTTGAGCCCCAGTTCATCCCGCACTACCCACAGCAGTGGGGTGTCCCCTTCCACGTCCAGCGATCGTGGTTCTCCGTTGACCGTCAGGCTCAAGGCCATGCCCGCTCTCTCCTCATTTTAACTACCCGGCTTTTCGCCCGGTTTTCTTATAGACCGCCCCGGGGCGGCAGGTTGCATCACTTGATGACGTCTTCGCCATCCTTATTCACCCAGATCTTGCGTTCGCCGGTTTCCATCTTGCCGTTGGAATCCCAGACCTCGCGATCGGTGGTTGCCTGATCCACCTTGCCGTTGTCATTCCAGATCACCCGATCCTTGCAACCGGCCAGAGCCAGCAATGCCACTGCGATCAATACAAACCTGTTTCCCACAAAACCTCCTGGCAGCCGTCGAGCGGCTTTCTGGTTAAAAATCAGACCGGAAGCCTCACCGGCTTCCGTGAAGTTCACGATTGCGTTGCTTGTCCCGGTCGCCCTTTCGAACCATGACATAAACTGCGCCGGTTCCACCATGGTGTTTCTGGGCCGAATGAAAGGCCAGCACATCGTCAAGTTCCGGCAGCCACTTGGCGAGGTAGCTTTTCAACTGGGCGATGCCGTCCGGGTTTCGCTCGCCCTTGCCGTGCAAAATAATGACCGAGCGCAGCCCGTATCGCACGCAGTCGCCGATAAAGGCGAACACTTCGCGTCGCGCCTGCTCAACGGTCATGCGATGAAGGTCAAGCCGGGCCTCGATCGGGTATTGCCCCAGGCGCAGCTTACGGAACACGCCGTGCTGTACGCCCGGGCGCTGCCAGCAAAGCACGTCCTGAGCGGTCAGGGGCTCCACCATGTCGGAGGTGAGAGGGTTATTGTCCCGCATCGGCTTTTCCACCGCCGCACGCTGACGCTCCAGATGCCCCGGCGTCAGTTCTCTCGGCGTGGTGACCTCGGCCCGGTTGGGCTTGCGGATACGCCGCACATCCTTCATTTCCTCAAGAAAGCTGAGGCGCTCTTCTTTGGTCGTCATGGCGTTACGTTCAATCACCTGTTTCAATCCGGACTTTACCATCCGCCCCCCTGACCATAAAGAAAACTGATCTGAATCAGCCCGAGTGCGACGAAAATCTCAGGGAGCAGAGTGCCGTGCATAAACTACACTTCAAGCGGATCACCCTATTCAGCGAGCGAACACGGCATGGCGGCAGCTATTCAGGAACACGACAATCCCCAGAACATCCGGGCCATCATGACTTTCCTGCGCGAGCACGCGCCCTTCTCCAGCATGGATGATGCTCACCTGGCCCACTTTGCCGAGAATGCGTCCATTCAGTTCTACGCAGACGGAGACGAGGTGCTGTCCCCGGAACAGGGTGTTGTCAAACGGTTCTACGTTGTCAAACAGGGTCGGATCCGGGGCGAGCGCCACAATGACAAGGAAGGACGGACAGAAACCACGTTCGAGATAAGTCAGGGCGAGTGCTTTCCGCTCGCGGCCATGATCGGCGAGCGCCCTACCCGAACGCTGCACCGGGCAGCGGGCGACACCTTCTGCCTGAGCATCGGACAGGCCGCCTTTGTGACGCTTTTTTCCGAGAGTGAGCCGTTCCGCGACTTCTGCCTGCGGGGCGTCAGCAGCCTGCTGGATCAGGTCAACCGTCGCATCCAGTCCAACGCCATGGCATCCATGGGCTCGAGCACCTCGCTGGACACGCCACTGGAACGTTACGCTCTGCGCAACCCGATTGTGTGCTCGCCGGATCTGCCGGTGCGTAAGGCGGTCGCCCGAATGCATGAAAACAACGTTGGCAGCATCATCATTACCGACGACAGCCGTCACCCGACCGGTATTTTCACGCTCCGGGATCTGCGAACGATGATCGCCGAGGCCAAGGGGCCCCTCGACACCCCCATCCGGCAGGTAATGACGCCGGACCCCTGCTGTCTGCCCTCCCACGCAGATGCCTTTGAAGCGGCCATGCTGATGGCAGAGCACCATTTCGCCCATCTGTGCGTGGTCGATGATGAGCACCGGCTGATCGGTGTGGTGTCTGAGCGAGACCTGTTCGCCCTGCAGCGTGTGGATCTGGTGAATCTGGCACGTACCATTGGCACGGCCACCCACCTCAATACCCTGGTAAGCCTGCGTGCCGATGTGTCCCGACTGGTGGATGCCATGCTCGCCCACGGCGCTGATTCCGGCCAGGTGGTCAAGATCATCACCACGCTGAACGATGTCACAGTACGACGGGTGCTGGAGTTGAATCTGAAAAGGAACGATCCGGGCATTCCCTTCACGTGGCTGACCTTTGGCAGTGAAGGACGACAGGAGCAGACCCTGCTGACCGATCAGGACAATGGCATTCTGTTCGAGACACCGGAGGGCATGACCGAAGACCAGGTAAGGGAAAAACTTCTGCCCTTCGCCCAGACCGTTAACAAGGAATTGGCAGACTGCGGCTTTACGCTCTGCAAGGGCAACATCATGGCCAGCAACCCAAAACTCTGCCTGAGCGGACGCGAATGGGATGACTGGTTTATCCGTTTTATCGATGCCTCAACGCCCCAGAATCTGGTCTACTCCTCCATCTTTCTCGATATGAGAGCCGTGTTCGGGCCTACCGAGCCCCTGCAGGAATTACTGGAAAAGGTCCTCACCCGAATCCGCAAGAATGCGCTGTTCCAGAAAATGCTGGCGGGCAACGCCTTCCAGAGGAAGCCCCCTCTGACTATGTTTCGCAATTTTCGCTACGTGACAGATGGCAAGAAGCATGCCCTTGACCTCAAACGCCAGGGTTTGGCCCCGTTTGTGGAAGCGGTGCGGGTGTTTGCCCTGGCCAACGGGGTAGAGACCGCAAACACCCTGGAGCGCATGGACGAACTGGCGAAAAAGGGCATTTTCGACCCGAAGGACGCCAATGCCTGGAAAGAGGCCTACAGTCTGATCCAGGCCATTCGGATGCGGGCCCACCAGGAAATGCTGGCGCGTGAAGAAGAGTTGACCAACTACATTGATCCGGACGACCTGAACCCGCTAGACCGGCGCATACTGCGGGAGTCCTTCCGCCAGGCTCAGCGGCTTCAGCAGAAGCTGGAAGTTACCTACCAACTCTGACTCTCGGTCTCACCTTTATGCTGGAACAGATCAAACAGTGGATTGGACAGCGCCGAAGCGGTCGCGTAGGCAACCACGACCCGGGCAACCTGCCCAATCCGAAGCCCCCCGGTGACCAGTTGCTGTCGGACTGTCGCCTTATTGTGCTGGATCTTGAAACGACCGGCCTGAATGCCAGCAAGGACGAGGTAATCGCTATCGGGGCCGTTGCCATACGCGGCGGCGTCATTCACCTTGGCGATCAGTTCGACCTGGTACTCCGCCGGCCAGAGCTGGATATCAGCCAGACCGTGCTGATTCACGGCATCGGTCCCGAAGCCCTTACCCGAGGCCATGAGACCGAGGACGCACTGTTGTACCTGCTCGAGTGGATGAACGGCGACCCGATACTGGCCTACCACTCCGCCTTCGACCAGAAGTTCCTGGAAAAGACCCTGCGCAGCCAGTTGGGGTACGGCGTAGCGCACACCTGGATGGATGTGGCGGATCTCATGCCTGCCTTCTTCCCGGATGCCCGAACGGGTGGCAAGGGTCTCGACAACTGGGCCGATTACTTTGGCCTGGAAGTCGGCGAACGTCATCACGCAGCCTCTGATGCCATGGCGACGGCAGAACTGACCCTGATTGCCCTGAATCGGGCCCGGAAAGACGGTGTCAAAACGCTCAAGGGACTGCAGGAAAAACTGCATTATCGTCGCCGGCTTCAAAACATGCATCGTTTCTGAATCGAATAGGCGACGGCCGCACAATTTTGGGGCAAGGGTGCGGCAAATGACTGAGAATTAGACCTTTTGCCAATATCTATAAATCCCTTGACCAGTAAAGTCGGTAGTGACAACTAGTCGGAGAAGTACTTATATGAATAATAAATTCTCTAACCGAAGTGCCTCACCAAAAACCCACCCAACCTCCACAACAACAACACAGGAGTGATCCTATGTCAGGTCATAGCTACGACGCTGAAGCCTACTGGAAGGCAAACCTACGCCTGATATTCGGGAGCCTGATTGTCTGGGCCCTGGTATCTTACGGCTTTGCAATTCTGCTCCGTCCAATGCTTGCAGGCATTCCGATTGGTGGCACCGATCTGGGCTTCTGGTTTGCCCAGCAAGGTTCCATCCTCACGTTCATCGCTCTGATCTTCCACTACGCATGGCGCATGAACAAGATCGACGAAAAATTCGGCGTGCACGAGGAGTAAGAACGAATGAGCCAATTTGCCATTAACCTCATCTTCGTAGGGGGCTCTTTCCTCCTCTACATCCTGATTGCCATCTGGGCAAAGGCCGGTAGCACCAGTGACTTCTACGTTGCTGGTGGCGGCGTTCACCCGATCACCAACGGTGCTGCTATCGGTGCGGACTGGATGTCGGCCGCATCGTTCATTTCCATGGCGGGTCTGATTGCCGCCGGTGGCTATGCCAACTCCACCTTCCTCATGGGCTGGACCGGTGGTTACGTTCTGCTGGCGATGCTGCTGGCTCCGTACCTGCGGAAGTTCGGCAAGTTCACGGTGCCCGAGTTCATTGGCGACCGTTTCTACAGCAAGAACGCGCGGCTGGTGGCGGTTATCTGCCTGATCGTGGCTTCGGTTACCTACGTAATCGGCCAGATGGCCGGTGCTGGCGTGGCTTTCTCTCGCTTCCTGGAAGTAGACGCCACCATGGGCCTGATCATCGCGGCCGTGGTTGTGTTCGTGTACGCCGTACTCGGTGGCATGAAGGGGATCACCTATACCCAGGTCGCCCAGTACTGCGTTCTGATCATCGCCTACACCATCCCGGCTGTGTTTATCTCCCTGCAGCTGACTGGTAACGCCCTGCCCCCGATCGGCCTGTTCTCCACCCACGTGGATTCCGGCATGCCGATTCTGGAAAAACTGAACCAGGTGATCACCGATCTGGGCTTCAACTCCTACACGGCTGACATCGACAACAAGCTGAACATGGTTCTGTTCACCCTGTCGCTGATGATCGGTACCGCGGGTCTGCCCCACGTTATCATCCGGTTCTTCACCGTGCCGAAGGTAGCTGACGCTCGCTGGTCTGCTGGCTGGGCCCTGGTATTCATTGCCCTGCTGTACCTGACCGCACCGGCCGTTGCTTCCATGGCTCGTCTGAACCTGATGACCACCATCTACCCGAATGGCACCGACGCGGCTCCGATCCTCTATGAGGAGCGTCCGAACTGGGTGAAGGAGTGGGAAGTCACTGGTCTGATCCAGTATGAGGACAAGAACAACGATGGTCGCATCCAGCACTACAACGACAGCCCTTCCTTTGCTGATGAAGCACAGGCACGCGGCTGGGCCGGCAACGAGCTGACCGTTAACCGGGACATCCTGGTACTGGCCAACCCGGAGATCGCGAACCTGCCCGGTTGGGTGGTCGGCCTGATCGCGGCTGGTGGTCTTGCAGCGGCGTTGTCGACAGCGGCGGGTCTGTTGCTTGCCATCTCCTCGGCGGTCAGTCACGACTTGATCAAGGGTTCGATCAACCCGAACATCACTGAGAAAGGTGAGCTCATGGCGGCCCGGATTTCGATGGCCGTTGCCATCGTGGTCGCGACCTACCTGGGCGCCAACCCACCCGGCTTCGCAGCCCAGGTGGTGGCACTGGCCTTCGGTATTGCCGCCGCGTCCCTGTTCCCGGCCCTGATGATGGGTATCTTCTCCAAGCGGGTTAACAACAAGGGCGCGATTGCCGGCATGCTGACCGGTCTGGCCTTCACCCTGGTGTACATTTTCGTGTACAAGGGCTGGCTGTTCATCCCGGGCACCAACAACCTGCCAGACACTCCGGACAACTGGGTGCTGGGCATCTCCCCGCTTTCTATCGGTGCGGTTGGTGCAATCGTCAACTTTGCGGTAGCCTTCGTTGTATCCAACGCAACTGAAGAACCGCCCGTTGAGATTCAGGAACTGGTCGAGAGCGTCCGTTACCCACGTGGTGCCGGTCAGGCGCACGACCACTAAGCAACAACTCAACCTGTTCCATTCCATGAATTGACAGGTTGATACTGAACGGGCTTCCTCAATGAGGGAGCCCGTTCTTTTTTGAGGAAGCAATTTTATGTTTTGGACTTTTGTTGCCACTGTAGTCTGCGGCGTCGGTGCGGCAGGGATCGCGCTCGGTATCCGCGCGGTTACCCGTCAGAAAGCCCCCAGGTGGATCATTCCGGTTTTTGCCGGCGCGGGCATGCTTGGCTATCTGATCTACACGGAGTACACCTGGTACGATCACAAGAAGACCCTGCTACCCGAGGAAGCGGTGATTGTAAGCACCGAATCAGACGGCATTCTTTGGCGTCCGTGGACCTTCGTCTTCCCGTACGTGACGGCATTCTCCACGGTTGACGTGAACAGTATCAGCCGGGACACCGATCGCGAGGAGATTGTCCGTTTTACCCTGTACAAGTTTGAGCAGAAAATGACCGATGCGGTTTCCCACCGCGTGCATCTGATCAACTGCGACAGCCGCGAACTGGTTCCACTGGGCTCAGACGGCACCCCAAGGGTGGATAATCTGAAAGTGCTCGGCAGCACCGATCCGCTCTTCAAGACCGTCTGCGAGGATTGATCGGGACCTGACTCAACACCGCTGACATCGACCCGAGAAGGGAACGCGCATTATGATTAGTGCCTGGTTGCTGGCTCTCATATCCATCACCTACATCTCCATTCTGTTCGTGATTGCATGGGCCGGCGACAAGCACCCCGGTCTCTATCGCCGGCGCCTGGCACGGACCCATATCTACGCGCTCTCCCTGGCGGTGTATTTCACTTCCTGGACCTTCTATGGTGCCGTCGGTCGCGCCACCCAGGAGGGACTCGCTTTCCTGCCCATCTATCTGGGCCCCCTGCTTGTCTTTGTGTTTGGGGCGCCGTTGCTGCGCCGGATCATCTACATCAGCAAACGCAGCAACAGTACCTCGATTGCCGATTTCATCGCCTCCCGCTACGGCAAATCACAGCTTCTGGCGGCAATGATCGCAACCTTCGCGCTGATCGGTAGCGTTCCGTACATCGCGCTTCAGCTGAAGGCCATCGCCATGGGCTTCAACGTTCTGTCCGAGACCGGTGCCGGCTATGACGAGCTGAGCTCTGCTGCCTGGACTGACTCCGCGTGGTACATCACGCTGGCACTGGCGGTATTCACGGTGTTGTTCGGGACCCGGCACCTGGAATCCACCGAACATCACCGGGGAATGATCCAGGCGGTGGCGTTCGAATCACTGATCAAGCTGGTCGCCTTCGTAGCCGTTGGTCTGTTTGTCGGTTTCGGACTTTACGACGGCTTTGGCGACTTGTTTTCGAGGGTCAAGGAAGCCGATCTGATCGGAACCCTGACGACCGATGGCATCGAGGCACCCGCCTTCATTACCCAGACTCTGATCGCCATGTTCGCGATCATCTGTCTACCGAGGCAGTTCCATGTAATGGTGGTGGAGAACACGGACCATCGGGATTTCGAGATTGCCCGCTGGGCCATGCCGATCTACCTGGTGGTCGCAAGCGCTTTTGTTCTACCCATTGCGGCAGCCGGTTTGCTGATGCCCGAATCGGGTTCGGGCAACCCTGACATCCTGATACTTCAGCTACCGATTCTGGCCGGCGAGGAGTGGCTGGCCATCCTGGCCTTCCTGGGCGGCGGTTCGGCGGCCGCCGCGATGGTTATTGTCTGTTCCGTTGCCATTGCCACCATGGTGAGCAATGAGATCATCATGCCGGCGCTGCTGAAGTTCTTCCGCCCGGGAATGAATCGGCGTGCCGACCTCAGCTCTTTACTCCTCAGCATTCGCCGAGTCGCCATATTTGTGGTGCTGCTCACCGCTTATGGCTTCTACCGGATGGCAGGTGAAGACTACAGCCTGACCGCCTTTGGTCTGCTGTCCTTTGCTGCCGCGGCCCAGTTTGGTCCGGCCCTCGTGGGCGGCATCATCTGGCGCCGGGGCAACTACGTGGGCGCCGTCTGGGGCCTCGGGCTCGGTTTCCTGATGTGGTGTTACACGCTGCTGCTGCCCGCGCTGGTAACCACCGGCTGGGTATCAAACACGTTGATTGAAGAAGGGTTGTGGGGGCTCAATTGGACTCGTCCCACGGCCCTCTTCGGTTCGGACCTGGATCAGATCAGCCATGGCATCATCTGGAGCCTGGGCATCAACACCGTGGTTTACATACTGCTGTCGCTGGTGACCCGGCAGCGCGTGCGCGAAAAAATCCAGATCGCCTCCTTTTTCCACGATCCCCAGCCTCGCGCCGAAACCGCCCAGCACCAGAGCTGGCAGGGCGAGATCCTGACGTCAGACCTGCAGGCGCTGACCGACCGTTTCATGGGAGATGAACGCTCGGAGACCATTTTCCGGAACTACGAGCGCCGTAACGCCATACGTCTTCACCCGCATCGACCGGCGTCCGCCCACCTGATGAAATACATTGAACGACAGCTGGCGTCGGTTATCGGTGCGTCCACCGCCCGAGTGGTGCTGGAATCCACCCTGACCGGCCGCGACATGCAGATTGAAGATGTGGTCAGCATCGTCGATGAGGCCTCACAGGCCATGACCTTCAGCCGGGAGCTGCTGCAATCTGCCATCGAGAACATCAGTCTGGGTGTATCGGTAGTCAATCATCAGCAGCAACTGGTGGTCTGGAACCACCGGTATCTCGAACTGTTTACCTATCCCAAGGGGTTTGTCAGGGTCGGCCGTCCAGTCGAGGACCTGATGCGCTACAACCTGACCAACGCCAATCTTTCGGCACGTCGGATCGATGAGATTGTCGCAGACCGATGCGGCAGTATGCGCGAAGGCCGCCCGATGTCCTATGAACGACAGCGACCAGACGGCACCGTGCTGCGGGTAGACGGCAGCCCCATCCCCGGCGGCGGTTACGTAACTACCTTTCAGGACATCACTGCCATGCGCCGCACTGAGCAGGCCCTGAAGGAAACCAATATCTACCTTGAGCAACGCGTGAAAGAGCGTACCCAGGAACTGCAGGTCATCAATGAACAGATGCTGAAAGCCAAGTCTGTGGCAGAGCAGGCCAACCAGAGCAAGACACGCTTTCTGGCTTCTGCGAGTCACGACCTGCTGCAGCCGCTCAATGCCGCGCGACTGTTTACCTCAGCTCTTGCCGGCAAGGCAGAGGACGGTGAGATGAAGGACCTGGTGGACCACATCGACAGCTCCCTGGGAGCCGCCGAGGAAATCATCAGCACACTGCTGGATATCTCCAAGCTGGACGCCGGCGCCCTGGAGCCAGACATCGGCGTATTCCCCGTGAACGATATCATGCGCCACCTGGCCACCGACTTCTCGGCAATCGCCAAGGATCAGAATCTGGATCTCCACGTGGTACCCAGCGGTGTCTGGATTCGATCTGACGCCAAACTACTTCGACGTGTTGTGCAGAACTTCCTCTCCAATGCCATCCGGTACACGCCGGAGGGCAAGATCCTTATGGGCTGCCGACGCCTGAAAGGCTATATCCGCATCGAGGTTTGGGACACCGGCCCGGGTATTCCGGAAGACCAGCTCACACACATCTTTGAGGAGTTCCGGCGATTCCAGCACGGCAGGGATAAAAAAGGGCTGGGGCTGGGTCTGGCGATTGTTGACCGGATCAGCGGCATGCTCAACCATCCGGTTACCGTGCACTCGGTGCAGGGGCGCGGCAGCGTTTTCGGTATTACTGTACCAGTAGCACCGCCAGAGCAGACGGGGCCATCGGAAACCCGCCCCGCAACCAGTTCTCGGCGCGTGTCGAACCTGGGTGGGCTGCATTTCCTGTGCATTGATAACGACCCGACCATACTGCAGGGTATGGTGGCCTTGCTGAGCAACTGGAAATGCGATGTTACCGCCGCCGAGAGCCTCGAAGACGCCCTGCAGAAGCTGGACGGGCAACAGCCGGATATTATACTTGCCGACTATCAGCTTGATGATAACAAGAATGGTCTCGACGCCATGGACAGCATCAGGGAAAATCTGGGTAAAGAAATACCTGGCATCCTGGTTACTGGTTATATGGCGCCTGAAGTCCGGGAGGATGCCATCAATCGTGGCTACCAGGTCCTCTACAAACCCGTTAAACCGGCCGCACTGCGGGCGCTGGTTAACAAACAGCTCAAGCAGAAACGCCCATGACCGATTCCAGCAGTGATTTTAACCCGTTCGGGAAGCTGACCTACCTGGTTATAGACGATTTCGAGAATTTCCGTCTGTCCATGCGTCAGATGCTCCGGAGTTGCGGTGCCGACAAGATCGAACTGGTATCAAACGCCAATCAGGCGATCCAGTACTGCACCTACAATCATGTTGACGTTGTACTGTGTGACTTCAATCTGGGAGAGGGACGGAACGGGCAGCATATCCTGGAGGAACTACGCCACAAGAAACTCCTGAAGCGCTCGTCGCTGTTTCTGATGGTGACTGCCGAAACCTCCAAGGAAATGGTGATGGGGGCACGGGAATACCAACCGGACGCCTATCTCACCAAGCCCATCAATCGGGCCGTACTGGAGAAGCGCCTGGGAAGCCTGATCAGCCAACGTAACGCGCTGATGCCGATCAACCGGGAAATCGATCGGGAAAACTACCCGGAAGCGATTTCCCTATGCCTCCAGGCCTTGCCCCGACAGCCACGCTATAAGACCTGGCTGATGAAGACCCTCGGGGATCTCTACTTCCGCCTCGGCGATCTGTCCCACGCGCTCAAGATCTACGACGACGTCCTCTCGCAGCGCGAGCTTTCCTGGGCCCAGCTGGGGCGCTGCAAGGTGCTGCTTGCGAACCGCAGCTTCGATGAAGCGGTACAGAACCTAAAAGAGCTCATCGCCAAACATCCGGACTACATGGAGGCCTATGACCTCCTGGCCGAAGGTCTGGAACGCCAGGGACGACCTACCCAGGCACAGCAAATCCTCGAGAAGGCTGCTGAGCACTCGCCCAACGCCCTCCTCCGCCAGAAGTACCTGGCCGAGCTGGCAAGCTCAAACCAGGATATGGACACTGCCTCGGAGGCCTGGAGACGCACCGTGGAACTGGGCACCTACTCCATCCATGACAACTCCGAGCATTATCTTGCACTCGGACAGACCCTCTCGGATCTCAGCGAGGGCGATCAGGACGAGGAAGGAACCGCAAGGGCACGGGAAGCCCTCGCGGTGCTCAAGAAAATGGAAAAGCGTTTTCCAGACGAAGAGGGTATCGGCCTGCGCAGCAAGATTGTCCAGTGCCGTGTCTATGCCGGTCAGGGCCACACCCGGCAGGCCAACGAAATGCTGCAGGCCATACGAACGGAAGCGGGTGACCCGTCTGCCATGGGCGCCCAAACGGGCCTGGATTTTGCCAAAACCCTGTTCCGCATGGGCCAGGATGGCGAAGCCAAGGCGCTACTTGCCAACATGTCGGACCGGTTCAGTGACGACCCGGATATCCTTCAGAAGATCGAAAGCCTGCTCGACGAACCCGTCGGCTTCCGCCAGAAGATCAAGGCACGGTCGCTCAATCGTGACGGCATTAAAGCCTTCGAAGAAGGCAAGCTCCAGGACGCTGCCGACACTTTTGCCCGGGCGCTGGAAATTGTGCCAGACCACGCGGCACTCAACCTGAACCTGGTTCAGGTTCTTCTCAAGGAATACAGCAAAAATCCAGCGGACACGGGCTTGCTACGCCGGTGTCAGAGCTGTCTGGACCGTCTCTCCGACCTGCCTCCCCAGCACAGGCAGCACAAACGCTACGTTGCCTTACAACGCAAACTCAAAGGGCTTTCAGAATGAACAACCAGAACATCGACTTTTCCATGGTGCTCGCATCGGCCGTGCACGACATGAAAAATTCTCTGGGCATGCTACTGAATTCCCTGGATGAGTTGCGGACGGAACACGAACAGTCCCTTGGCGAATCCTCCCGCTTCAACACCCTGCAGTACGAAGCCGAGCGCATGCACAATGACCTGGTGCAGTTACTGGGCATCTATCGTCTCGGCGAAAACAACCTTTCCGCGCACATCGAAGAACACTTTGTTCCGGACTTTCTGTCGGAACACATGGCACGCCACACGCCCCTCCTGGAAGGCCTTGGCATTGATTACTCTATTGAAGCAGACCAGATCAACGGCTTTTTCGATGCAGATCTGCTGACCGGCGTGCTCAACAACACCATCAACAACGCCATTCGATACACCAAGAGCAGAATCCGGCTGACGGCCAGCCAAAGGGACGGGTATCTCGTGATCGGCGTTGAGGACGATGGTCGGGGTTACCCTGACAGCATGCAGCATACAGGCACCTTGAGCTTCAAGGCCCTGGACTTCAACAGCGGCAGCACCAGCCTTGGGCTGTTTTTTGCGTCGTCGGTAGCAAGTCTTCACAGTGAGGGCGGGCGCCAGGGATCGATCAAGCTTCATAACGGCGGCAGCTTTGGTGGCGGCGTGTTCGAAATCTGGTTGCCTTAAGCGCACCAGAGAGCTTTTATCCGGCCAATAAAAAACCCCAGCATCAAGGATGCTGGGGTTTTGGGTATTAGGAGCCTGACGATGACCTACATTGCTCGCGCTGTCGCGCTCGGCCCTTCGGGCCCGCCGTCGCTGCGCTCCCGCGTCCTGCGCTTGCCGTTGGCAAGCTGGTCACATGGGGGCCTTTGTAGTGCACAGCAGGGCCTCGATCCAAAATAAAAAAGCCCCGGCAGCTGATGCTGTCGGGGCTGTTTTATTTAGGAGCCTGACGATGACCTACTCTCACATGGGCAACGCCACACTACCATCGGCGCTGGTCTGTTTCACTTCTGAGTTCGGGATGGGATCAGGTGGTTCCAGACCGCTATGGTCGTCAGGCAAAACGGTTGATCACTGGGGGACGGGATAGAGTTAAGTGATGTTGATTTCGTTAGAGCGTGGCTTTCGCTAGCTCTTGCGTTATCCGCAATTGTCTTGGGTGTTATATAGTCAAGCCGCACGAGCAATTAGTACCGGTTAGCTCAACGCCTCGCAGCG
>NZ_FOYV01000004.1:140877-202901 GCF_900115175.1 Marinobacter gudaonensis | reverse complement strand
ATCCCCCACTACTGGGCAGATTCCTATGCATTACTCACCCGTCCGCCGCTCGTCAGCAGGGAGCAAGCTCCCCCTGTTACCGCTCGACTTGCATGTGTTAAGCCTGCCGCCAGCGTTCAATCTGAGCCATGATCAAACTCTTCAGTTTAAATCATACAAGAATCCGAAGATTCTCTATTCTTGCTCAAGACAAAACTCAATTTCGACGAGTCACTGTCCTGATATTTCGTATCCGAAATACCTCGGCCAGCGCCCACACGAATTACTTGGTTAACTTTTTAAAGAGCGTTGAGCCTCTGCTCAATCAAGGCCGCGTATTCTACATCGTTGCGCCACCTTGTCAACCGTTTATTTGAAGATTTTGATTGCTCGGTTTCTTCAATGTTTTCAAACGGTTAATTATTCTTGGGAAGTCGCCGTGAGTGGCTTGTCCCTCAGAAGTGGTGCGCATTCTACAGGCGCCAGAAAAACTGTCAACGAGGTTTTGGAATTAATTTCCGGCGGTTTCGGTTTCCACCTACCCCATTGATCAAAACACCATCAGAACGATCATTCTTTGCCCAGACTCAGGCCCTTTTGAACGGAATCAGACTGCCTGGACCGAACCAACGCCACCTTAATGCCAGTAAACCGAGCACAATCACCCCGTACACCACCATTTCGCCCACATCGCTGCGCGCCTGCCAGATGAAATGCAGCCAGGCAATGACAACAGCGGGATAGATCGACCTGTGCAGTGGTTTCCACTGTCTGCCCAACTTTTTCATCATCCATCGGGTGGACGTCGCCGCCAGAGGAACCAGCAAGAGAAAGGACACAGCACCGGCGATAACGTATGGGCGCTTGGTGAAGGTCGCCCAGAGATCGTTCCAGCCCAGAATGAACTGCAGAAAGGCAAGTACATGCAGCGATGCGTAAAAGAACGCGAACAGGCCAAGCATTCGGCGGATCCGCAGCCAGCCCGACCAGCCTGTCCAGCGTTGAAGGGGCGTCATGAACAGAGTGGCCAGCAAGAGCTGGAATGCAGCGAGACCCAAAGTCTCGGTGACTTCCTGGCCCGGGTCGGGCCCCAGACTCTGGTTAATTATATCGAGAACCACCAGTAACAGGGGCATACTTGCGAGAGTTGCCGCAGCAAGGCGAAAAGCAAGCAGCGCAGCGGAACGTGACGCCCCCGGAGCAGTCGACATCAGTAGAACTTCCGCAGATCCATGCCCTTGTACAGGTGTGCCACCTGCTCACCATAGCCGTTGAACTTCACCGTCTCGATCCAGTTGGGCGAGAGCAGACCCGACGGAAGCCGACGTTCACGCTTCTGACTCCATCGGGGGTGGTCCACCTCCGGATTCACATTGGCGTAGAAACCATACTCCTGCGGTGCCAGCATCTCCCAGGTTGTTCTGGGTCGCTCTTCCTGGAAGCGGATCCTGACGATCGACTTGATGCTCTTGAAGCCATACTTCCATGGCAGCACGAGACGTATTGGAGCGCCATTCTGGTTCGGCATGGTCTTGCCATAGAGGCCCACCGCCAGAAAACTGAGTTCGTTCATGGCCTCGTCCATGCGCAAGCCCTCCTGGTAGGGCCAGTCGATGGTGCTGAACATGGAGCGCTGACCCCGCATCTGCTCCGGATCGTGCAGCGTTTCAAAGTAGACGTATTTAGCCCTCGAATTGGGCTGCATCTGTTTGAGCACGTCGGCCAGGGGAATGCCAATCCACGGAATCACCATGGACCAGGCTTCAACACAGCGCAGGCGGTAAATCCGTTCCTGATAGTCGTGGGGCTTGAGTAAATCTTCCAGGGCGTAGGTTCCCGGTTTATCGCACTCCCCTTCCACAACCACAGACCAGGGCGTCACGGACATCTCATCGGCGTATCTGGCCGGATCGCCCTTGCCGGTGCCAAATTCGTAGAAATTGTTGTATCGGGTGACGTCATCGTAGGGAGTTTTCTCTTCGTCCGTAGAGAAGCCCGGCATGGCGACATAATCCAGCGCCTCGCCGGGCACCGGACGTGCCGCCGATGATACCAAAGATGGCACGGATAGCCCGGCGGCCACAGCAATGGTTCCAGCCATGAACTTGCGGCGGTTCAGGTAAACAGACTCAGGGGTGACGTCGGAGTGCGACAGGGCCCAGCCAGGGCGCTTCTTGATGAACATGTAAAGTCTCCGTTCAGGCATCAGCCGGTAAGGCGTTGACCGGAGACCAGGGCAAAGATTCCCCGGGCCCTGTCGCCACCGTGGGGCGGTGGCGCTATGCCCGGGAGCCGATTTCAGTCGGCGGTACCGGGAGACTTCCGGGGCTTTCCACGGAAAAGGGCGCGAACGGGCCCGGACAACGCATAGATCAGGAACCCGGTAAAGAGTACGGTTGCAGGGTCGAGTGCGATCACCACGAACACCAGAACCACCAGCAGAATGGCGGCGAAGGGTACCCGACCACGCAAATCCAGATCCTTGAAGCTGCGGTACAGGATGTTGCTCACCATCAGCACGCCGGCCCCGGCAACCACGACCATAGTCAACAATGTCAGCCAGGCAGCCGGCTCGAACTGGTGGAAGCACCAGACCAGGCCGGCCACACACGCAGCCGCCGAAGGGCTGGGCAAGCCAACAAAGAACTTTTTATCCACGGACCCTATCTGGGTGTTGAAGCGGGCCAGTCGCAGGGCGGCGCCTGCAACATAGATGAAGGTGACCGCCCAACCTACTTTGTCGAACGCATTCAACGACCAGAAGAACGCTACAAGACCGGGGGCCACCCCGAAGGCCACCATGTCGGCCAGGCTATCGTACTCCTCACCGAACTTGCTCTGGGTGTTGGTCATCCGGGCAACCCGACCGTCAAGTCCATCAAGGATCATGGAGACGAAAATGGCAATGGCGGCATTATCAAAAACGCCGTTCGCGGCGGAGACAATGGCATAGAAGCCTGAAAACAGGGACGCTGTCGTCAGCGCGTTAGGCAAGAGATAAATGCCTTTCCGGCGAACCGGCGCCCCCCCAACCAGCTCCTCTTCAACCACCTCACCCGCTTCGACTTCGTATTCGGTACCCTGCTTGCCGTTCGCGGTGTTCTTGTGTTCGGTCATGTCCAAAACTCCGGAGCGAATTTCCACGAATTATAACGAAAAACGCGGCCCCCCGGGGCCGCGTTTTCGAAAACCAGGCGGATAGCCGCTTAGTTTTTGTCCTTATCCACGATCTTGTTCGCGGAAATCCACGGCATCATGCCACGCAGTTTCTCACCGACAACCTCAATCTGGTGAGCCGCATTCTGGCGACGACGTGCGGTCATGGACGGATAGTTCAGCGCGCCCTCGGAGATGAACATCTTGGCGTATTCACCGCTCTGGATGCGCTTCAGTGCGTTGCGCATGGCTTCGCGGGACTGCTCGTTGATGATCTCAGGGCCAGTCACGTACTCACCGTACTCCGCATTGTTGGAGATGGAGTAGTTCATGTTGGCGATGCCGCCTTCGTACATCAGGTCGACGATCAGCTTCAGCTCGTGCAGACACTCGAAGTAGGCCATTTCAGGCGCGTAACCAGCTTCTACCAGAGTCTCGAAACCGGCCTTGACCAGCTCAACGGTGCCACCGCACAGAACGGCCTGCTCACCGAACAGGTCGGTTTCGGTCTCATCCTTGAAGGAAGTTTCGATGATACCGGTACGGCCGCCACCGATGCCGCTGGCGTAGGACAGGGCCAGGTTCTTGGCGTTGCCGGAAGCGTCCTGGAAAATAGCGATCAGGTCAGGGATACCACCGCCATTGGCGAACTCGGTACGAACAGTGTGACCCGGCGCCTTGGGAGCCACCATGATCACGTCCAGATCCTTACGCGGCACAATCTGGTTGTAATGGATGGCAAAACCGTGGGCAAAGGCCAGGGTGGCACCCTGCTTCAGGTTCGGCTCGATCTCAGCCTTGTACAGCTGGGCCTGGAACTCGTCCGGGGTCAGCACCATGACCACGTCGGCAGCCGCAACCGCAGAGGGCACGTCGCTGGTCTTCAGGCCGTAGGCCTCGGCCTTGGCAATGGAAGAAGAGCCGGGGCGCAGACCCACGGTGACGTCAACGCCGGATTCCTTCAGGTTGCACGCGTGGGCGTGGCCCTGGGAGCCGAAACCGATGATGGCAACTTTTTTGCCCTGGATGATGGAAAGATCGCAATCCTTATCGTAATAAACCTGCATGACAGACCTCTGTAATTGGTGATGGCTGCTGGAGCCATGAATTTCTTGCGTTGTTGGAAATCGTTAAAGGCTGAGGACCTTTTCGCCCCGGGCAATACCGGACACCCCGGTGCGAACCACCTCAAGCACGCCGGAGGTACCCACCGCCTGGATAAAGCCATCGAGCTTCTCGCTGTCGCCAGCCAGCTGAACGGTGTAGACCGAGCTGGTGACATCCACGATCTGGCCCCGGAAAATGTCCACCGTGCGCTTGATTTCGGCACGCTGGGAGCCCGTTGCCTTGAGCTTGACCAGCATCAGCTCCCGCTCAATGTGGGAACCTTCGGTCAAGTCCACCAGCTTGACCACCTCAATCAGCTTGTTGAGCTGTTTGGTGATCTGCTCGATGACCTTGTCCGAACCCGTGGTGGTGACGGTCAGGCGAGACAGGGTCTCGTCCTCGGTTGGCGCCACCGTCAGCGTCTCGATGTTGTAGTTGCGCTGGGAGAACAGCCCCACCACCCGTGACAGGGCACCCGGCTCGTTTTCAAGCAAAACAGAAATGATTCGACGCATGATCACACCCTCTCCGTTTTGCTGAGCCACATGTCTTTCATGGAACCACGGGCCACCTGCATCGGATAGACGTGCTCGAACCGGTCCACGTAGATATCCACGAACACCAGATCGTCTTTCATCGCCAGCACTTCCTTGAGCTTGGTCTCCAGATCCTCCTTCTTCTCGATCCGGACGCCCTTATGGCCATAGGCTTCCGCCAGCTTGATGAAGTCTGGCAGGGATTCCATGTAGGACTCGGCGTGGCGCGACTCGTAGTTCATGTCCTGCCACTGCTTGACCATGCCCAGGGCCTGGTTGTTCAGGTTGATGATCTTCACCGGCAGGTTGTACTGCTTGCAGGTGGACAGCTCCTGGATGTTCATCTGGATACTGCCTTCACCGGTGATGCAGAGCACTTCATCGTTCGGGTGCGTCAACTTCACCCCCATGGCTGCCGGCAAACCGAAGCCCATGGTGCCCAGGCCGCCAGAGTTGATCCAGCGATTGGGCTTGTCGAACTTGTAGTACTGGGCCGCAAACATCTGGTGCTGGCCCACGTCCGAGGTCACGAACGCCTCGCCATTGGTCAGCCGGCACAGCATTTCGATGACTTCCTGGGGCTTGATCACGTCCGGGCTGGTCTCGTAACGCATGCCGTGGAACGCCCGCCATTCATCAATCTGCTTCCACCAGGAGGCAATCGCATCCGCATCCGGCTTTTCTTTGGCTTCCTTGACCAGCGACAGCATTTCCTTAAGCACCGCTTCCACCGGGCCCACGATGGGCACGTCTGCGTCAACGGTCTTCGAGATTGAGGCCGGGTCGATATCAATATGGATGATGCGAGCGCCCGGGCAGAACTTCTCGGTGGCGTTGGTCACACGGTCGTCAAACCGGGCGCCGACCGCCAGAATCAGATCCGAGTGGTGCATCGCCATGTTGGCTTCGTAAGTACCGTGCATGCCCAGCCAGCCGAGGTGCTGCTTGTCACTCGCCGGATAGCAGCCAATGCCCATCAGGGTGTTGGTGATCGGGTAACCCAGCAGGCGCACCAGTTCGGTCAGCTGATCGGAGGCCTTGCCAAGAATCACTCCGCCACCGGCATAGATGATCGGCCGTTTGGCCGCCAGCATCATGTCGACCGCTTTCTTGATCTGGCCGGCATGGCCGCGAATGGCCGGATTGTAGGAGCGCAGCTTGACCTTCTTGGGGTAGGCGTACTCATAGCGCTCATTCGGCGTTGTCATATCCTTGGGGATATCAACAACAACCGGACCGGGGCGACCGGTGGCGGCTATGTAGTAAGCCTTGCGAATGATCTCCGGAATTTCTTCCGGGTGACGCACACTCAGGTTGTGCTTAACAACCGGACGGGAGACGCCCATCATGTCGGTTTCCTGGAACGCGTCCTCGCCAATCAGCGTAGACGCGACCTGACCGCACAACACCACCATGGGGATGGAATCCATGAATGCGGTGGCAATGCCGGTAATGGTGTTGGTGGCTCCAGGACCCGAGGTCACCAGTACGGTACCTGGTTTTCCGGTTGCGCGGGCATAGCCGTCGGCCATATGGACCGCCGCCTGCTCGTGCCGAACCAGAATGTGCTTGACTTTGTCCTGCCTGAACAGCGCATCATAAATATGAAGGGCTGCACCACCCGGATAGCCGTATATGTACTCGATACCTTCATCCTGAAGGGACCGGATCAGCATATCGGCGCCAGACAATAACTCCACGATTTTCTACCCTCTTCTACGAGTGAATGAGCCGGGAACACTCCCGGTTGCCTGGATTCACGGTGTCCGTGCTTCTTGTGAAAGCGGAACCGGCTGCTCCTCCACACCTTGATAAGAGGTTGTCTCCTGGCCAGCCGCCCTCCTGAGGGTTGCGGAGAACGGCCAATCAACGGGTTGCACGTAAGCAACAACCATCCCGCGACGAATGCGCGGCACGTTCAGTGTGGTCATTGATGGGGGATACTCGCTCGGGATTGCCTGCCGTATTGACCCCAGTCTTCAGGCAATCGGTAATTCTGACAGCGCGAAACTCCCTGTCAATAGCCGCTGCACCTTTCTGTGCCTATACTGGCCGAAGGTCTGCCGTGTCGGGCGCTGTTCTGGCACAAAGATTTGAACCAGATGGAAGAAAATTCGAGACGCTGGTGGCATGATATGCCTCAGCAAATCGATAAAACGGGCCCGGTAGTTTCAGGTTGTCCGCCTGCCCGGGAGCAGTGAACACACGTGAGTAGAGCCATGAAACCAAGAATTCTGACGCTGACCCTTTTGCTGGCTGCCCTGCCCGGCCTTGCGATGAGCGCCTCTGTTTACAAGTGGACCGATGAAAACGGCGTTACCCACTTCGGCGACAGGCAACCTGTTGGCTCCCAGGCTGAGCAGGTGAATGTCCGCTCCGGCACCTCTTCCGCAGCCTCTGGCAACCGGCCGAGCCCACAGGAACGGATGCAGAATATGGAGGAGAACCAGGCCGCAGCGGAGGAGCAGCGTAAAGAAACAGCCGCCGAAGAGGCACGCCGCAAGCAGCGAGAGGCCAACTGCGCAACCGCCCGGTCCAATCTGGACATCATCGCCAGCAACGCCCGCATCCGGGTGGAAGAGAACGGCGAGCAGCGCTACCTGTCACCCGAAGAGATTGCCGAAAAGCGCGCTCAGTTCGAGGAAATTGCCGCCGAAAACTGCGGGCCGGCGGACGAGTAATCACACAAAAGCGCTTAATAAAAAGGAGCCAGAGGATGCTGTCCGTCTGACTCCTTTTCTATTATTGCCCTGGTCACCAGGGCACTCGACAGGGATAAACCCTCAGCAGGCTCAGGCCTTGCTAAACACCAGCTTGTGATCCTCCACGGTGCCGCGAATCACATCCCCCGGCACGAACTCACCCTGCAGCAAGCGCTGAGCCAGCGGGTTTTCGATCATCCGCTGAATGGCACGCTTGAGCGGCCGCGCACCATAAACCGGGTCGTAGCCGACTTCCGCCAGCAGCTCCATGGCCGCTTCGTCCAGCTCCAGCTTCATGTCCTGATCCTTCAGGCGCTTGCTAAGAGATTCGATCTGGATACGGGCAATGCCCTGGATCTGGTTCTCGGCCAGCGGATGGAACACGACCACCTCGTCCACGCGGTTGATGAACTCCGGGCGGAAGTGGGTGCCGACCACCTCCATGACTGCGTTCTTCATGGCCTCGTAGTTCTCCTCGCCCGCTTTCTGCTGGATGATGTCGGACCCGAGGTTCGAGGTCATCACAATCACCGTGTTGCGGAAGTCCACGGTACGACCCTGGCCGTCCGTCAGACGGCCGTCTTCCAGCACTTGCAGGAGGATGTTGAACACATCCGGGTGCGCCTTTTCCACCTCGTCCAGCAGTAGCACGGAGTAAGGCCGGCGACGCACGGCTTCAGTCAGATAGCCACCTTCCTCATAGCCCACATAGCCGGGGGGCGCACCGATCAGGCGAGCCACCGAGTGCTTCTCCATGAACTCGGACATGTCGATACGCACCATGGCCTCTTCGGTATCGAAGAGGAACGATGCCAGCGCCTTGCACAGCTCTGTCTTGCCCACCCCGGTAGGGCCGAGGAACAGGAACGAGCCGTTCGGTCGGTTGGGATCCGACAGCCCGGCCCGGGAGCGGCGCACGGCGTTCGAGACGGCTTCCACCGCTTCGTCCTGACCGATCACCCGGTCGTGCAGGGCTTCTTCCATGCGCATCAGCTTGTCCCGCTCGCCTTCCAGCATCTTGGAGACCGGGATGCCGGTCCACTTGGAGACGATCTCGGCGATCTCCTCATCGGTGACCCGGTTGCGCAGCAGCTTCATTTCCATCATTTCCGCCTGGCTGGCCATATCCAGCTGGCGCTCCAGCTCCGGAATCTGGCCATATTGCAGCTCGGACATCTTGCCGAGGTCGCCGGCACGGCGGGCGTTCTCGAGATCAATCCGGGCCTGCTCCAGGCGGCTCTTGATCTTCTGGGAACCGTGCAAAGCGGCTTTTTCGGTATTCCAGACCTCTTCCAGATCCGCGTACTCGCGCTCGACACCGGAAATCACATCCGACAGCTCTGACAGGCGCTTCTTGGAGGCCGCATCAGTCTCTTTCTTCAGCGCCTCACGCTCGATTTTGAGCTGGATCAGCCGACGCTCGAGACGATCCAGGGCCTCGGGCTTGGAGTCCATTTCCATGCGAATCTGGGAGGCGGCTTCGTCCACCAGATCAATGGCCTTGTCCGGCAGTTGCCGGTCGGTGATGTAGCGGTGTGAAAGCTTGGCGGCAGCAATGATGGCGCCGTCGGTCACTTCCACGCCATGATGCACCTCATAGCGCTCCTTCAGGCCACGCAGGATGGCAATGGTGTCTTCTTCGTTGGGCTCACTCACCAGTACCTTCTGGAAGCGGCGCTCCAGAGCGGCGTCCTTCTCAATGTTCTCCCGGTATTCGTCAAGGGTGGTGGCGCCCACGCAGTGCAACTCACCTCGGGCCAGGGCCGGCTTGAGCATGTTGCCAGCGTCCATGGAGCCTTCGGCCTTGCCGGCGCCGACCATGGTGTGAATCTCGTCGATAAACAGGATGATTTGCCCTTCCTGCTTGGCCAGTTCGTTCAATACAGCCTTCAGCCGCTCCTCGAACTCGCCCCGGAACTTGGCGCCGGCAATCAGGGCGCCCATGTCAAGCGACAGGACTTTTTTATCCTTGAGGCCGTCCGGCACCTCGCCATTCACAATGCGCTGAGCGAGACCTTCCACGATGGCGGTTTTACCAACGCCGGGCTCCCCGATCAGCACCGGGTTGTTCTTGCGGCGACGTTGTAACACCTGAATGGTGCGGCGAATTTCGTCGTCACGGCCGATCACGGGGTCGAGCTTGCCGGCTTCGGCACGTTCAGTCAGATCGATGGTGTATTTGGACAGCGCCTGGCGGTTTTCTTCCGCACTGGCGTCGTTAACGGCTTCGCCGCCGCGAACGTCGTCGATCGCTTTCTCTAGGGCAGCCTTGTCAACGCCCTGTTCGCGGAGAACACGCCCCAGGGTTCCTCGGTCTTCCAGCGCCGCCAGCAGCATGAGTTCGCTCGAAATAAACTGGTCTTTGCGCTTCTGGGCCAGTTTGTCGGCGATATTGAACAGTCGGCCCATGTCGTTTGACATGGAGACGTCACCGGCCGAACCCTGCACTTCGGGCAGGTGTTCGATCTCGCGGGCGATGGCCTGGCGTATACGACCGGGCTCTGCGCCAGCCTGTTTGAGCAGGGGTTTGACGGCGCTGTTTTCCTGGTCCAGCAGGGCCTGCATCAGGTGCACCGGCTCAATAAAGTTGTGGTCTTTGCCCACCGCCAGCGACTGGGCGTCAGCGAGGGCGGTCTGCAGCCGGCTGGTCAGTTTGTCGATTCTCATGTGTGCGTTCCTCAAATTCTCTGCGAATTCCGGTTCAGGTGTTCAGACGGATATTCGGTTTGCTTTGAGAATTAATGTAGGGGCGCTGAGCGGGACTTCAAGCCGGGTTCCGGGCTATTCGTCAGAAAATTGACGGCCGTCAGTTCTTGGTTTGGTGCCCGGCCGGGGTGGGAGTCGAGCTCCAGAACACGCCGTGAATACTTCCCTGTAGGCTTGGCTGCAGCATCCATGCTGCAGACAGTTCTGGAGCTCGACTCCCACCCCGGCCCTCTAACTTTCAGCACAACCGAACCGATTGTTAGCTGCCTGCCAGCCAAACCAGCGTCGCCATGCGGCCGGTGTGACCATCGCGCCGGTAGGAGAAGAAATGATCGTTATCGCTCACGGTGCACAGGCCGCCACCGGAAACCGAGGTTATGCCCAGGCGGTTCAATCTCTGGGTGGCGAGCGCATAGATGTCCGCCATGAAATGGCCCGGTCGGGCGCCGCTGGTGTGGAAGGCGCTGGCTGCTGCGGGATCGGAAGCCAGAAAGGCGTCCCGGACTTCCGGGCCTACCTCGAAGTGGTCCGGGCCAATGGCGGGGCCGAGCCAGGCCTGGAGGGTGTTCGGCTCGACGGCCATGGCGGTGACCAGGTTTTCGAGCACGCCTCCGCATAGGCTTCGCCAGCCAGCGTGGGCAGCGCCGACGACGGTACCGCGTTCATCTGCGACGATCACCGGGAGGCAGTCGGCGGTCAGGATGGCGCAGGCAATGTCGGGATGGCGTGTGAAGCTGGCGTCCGCTGTCGGCACTTTCGCCACCGTGGCGGGTGTGAGTTCGACGACGTCGGTGCCGTGTACCTGCTTCAACCAGCCGATGCCGTCCGGGTGCAGTCCTGAAGCGTCTGCAAGCCGCTGGCGGTTAGTGCGTACATGGTCCGGGTTATCACCAACGTGGTCGCCGAGATTGAGAGTGCCCCACGGCGGCTGGCTGACGCCGCCGGCGCGGGTGGTGCTGAGTGCGCGCACTTTAGCCGGCACTGGCCAGTCCGGTTTCAGTAGATCGTTGTCAAAACTCACGGTGTTCCAGCTCCCGGGCGTGTTTGCGCAGGGCTTCGATCAGCTCGATCAGGTCGTCCGGTAACGGCACGTCCCAGCTCAGGATTTCGCCGGTTTCCGGGTGTTCCAACGTTAGCTTGCGGGCATGCAATGCCTGGCGGTGGAATGCTGAGAGCGCGTCCCTGAGTTCGTCGGTAGTGCCCTTGGGCAGCCGCAGTCGGCCGCCGTAGAGCGGATCGCCCACCAGTGGATGTTTTACATGGGCCATGTGCACCCGGATCTGGTGGGTTCGGCCGCTCTCAAGCTTGCATCGGATGTGGGTGTGAGCGGCGAACCGTTCAACCAGCCGATAGTGGGTCACAGCCGGCTTTCCCGACGACACAACCGCCATTTTTTTGCGCTCGCGGGGATGACGTCCGATGGGCGCATCCACAGTGGCTCCGCCGGTCAGGGTACCAACCACCACGGCTTCGTATTCCCGGCCCATGGTACGGGTCTGCAACTGATCCACGAGAGAGGTGTGAGCTATCAGACTGCGCGCCACCACCATGATACCCGAGGTGTCTTTATCAAGCCGGTGCACAATGCCGGCTCTTGGCAGGTTCTCCACTTCCGGCGCGTAATTCAGCAGTGCGTTGACCAGCGTGCCGTCGGCGTGACCGGCCGCCGGATGCACCACGAGGCCGGCCGGCTTGTTGATCACCAGGAGGTGTTGATCCTCGTAGACGATGTCGAGGGAGATGGCCTCGGCCTGCCAGCTCACCTGGGCCTCCGGCTCGGCCTCCAGTTCCAGCCGATCGTCCAGCATGACCTTGTCCCGGGGCTTACGGCTCTCGCCATTCACGGTCAGCGCACCGCTCTTGATCCAGGACTGCAAGCGCGAGCGGGAATGTTCCGGCATCAGTTCGGCAGCGGCCTGATCGAGACGCCGGTCGCTCAATTCGGGCGGTACTATAAAGCTGGCAACAATTTTGTTTTCAGATGACATTCAGCCCCCGGGGCCTGGGTGTGTTACGTTTCGGTCAGATTTCTTGCGTCTGCGGGGCAGAACTCTGCACATCGGCCGACTTCCCCGCTACAATGGCTGCCCTTGAATCAATCGACATTATACGGGATTCCGGAATGAGATCAGGTCTTCGTTTATTGCTACTTTCCGCACTGGTGGTGCTGGTCAGTGCCTGCGCGTCCAACAAGCAGGAAGAGGTGCTGCCGGAGAAGACCTATTACGAGAATGCCCGCGAAGCCATGGATTCCGGAAATTTCAACGAGGCGGAAGAGAACCTGGACGCACTCGAGACTTACTACCCATTCGGACGCTATGCGGAGCAGGCCCAGCTGGACCTGATCTACGCCCGCTACCAGAACCTTGATCTGGAAGGCGCCCGTAACGCGGCAGACCGTTTCCTGAGGCTCAACCCGCAGAGTGACCACGCCGACTATGCCCTGTATATGCGTGGCCTGGCGTCCTACAATCTCGACCTTGGCCTCGCCGCCCGCTACTTCCCGATTGACGTCGCCGCGCGGGATCCCGGCGAACAGTTGCAATCGTTCCGGGACTTCTCGGAACTGCTCAACCGCTACCCTGAAAGCCCCTACGTGGCCGATGCCCGCCAGCGCATGATTGCCGTCCGCAACCGGATGGCGGAGCTTGAGATCCATGCTGCCCGATACTACATCAAACGCCAGGCCTATATCGCAGCCAACAACCGGGCCCGGTACGTGGTCGAGAATTACCCCTCCTCACCGGTTACCGAAGAGGCCATCATCATCATGGCCGAGACCTTCCGGTTTCTCGAATTGAAGAAAGGTGCCCGGGACGCGATTGCCCTGCTCAGGTCAAATTTCCCGAACAGCGAGGCGTTCAACGAGGAGGGCGAGTTTGACGTCGATTTGCTCGAGGGCGAGAACCGCTCGCTGACAAACGTGGTGACCTTCGGCCTGATGGGCGACGAGTAATCCGCGATCTGCACCACAAACAAAGGGTCGGATACGCGCGCATCCGACCCTTTTTGTTCTCTGATGCAGCCTGTGCCTCAACCTGGCGCTATTTGCCGCTTTTCCAGCCGTTGGTGATCGGGTATCGACGATCCTTGCCGAAGCCTCGTTCGGTGATTCTCACGCCGATAGGCGCCTGCCTCCGCTTGTATTCGTTGATGTCCACCAAACGAATCACTCGCTCGACGTCCGTCCGGTCAAAGCCCTCGGCAACAATCGCATCGGCACTGAAATCACGCTCCACGTACAGATTCAGGATCTGATCCAGCACGTCGTAACCCGGCAGGCTGTCCTCGTCCTTCTGGTCTGGCGCAAGCTCGGCCGAGGGAGGACGGGTGATGACCCGCTCGGGTATGACCTGAGAGAGGGAGTTGCGGTACTTGGCCAGACGGAAGACCAGGGTCTTGGGCACATCCTTCAGCACATCGAAGCCCCCGGCCATATCGCCGTAGAGGGTGGAATAGCCCACCGCCATCTCGCTCTTGTTGCCGGTTGTCAGCACCAGTGAGCCGAATTTATTGGACAGTGACATGAGCAGAACACCCCTCAAACGAGCCTGGAGGTTTTCCTCGGTGGTGTCCGGGCGCGTGCCCTCGAATGGCTGCGCCAACGCGGCCATGAACGCGTCGTACATGGGCTCAATCGAAAATACGTCGTACTGCACGCCCAGTGCTGTCGCCTCCGCTTCCGCGTCCTCCAGACTCATGCCGGAGGTGTACCGGAACGGCATCATCACGGAGCGCACCCGATCCTTGCCAAGCGCATCGACCGCCACCGCCAGAGTAACAGCCGAATCAATGCCACCGGACAGCCCCAGCACCACGGACTTGAATCCGTTCTTGTTCACATAGTCGCGAACGCCGGTCACCAGCGCCCGATACACATTGGCCTCCAGGGACGGTTCCTCAGGCCGGGGCCGGGAAACCGGCTGGCAGTGGTGTTCGCACAGGAATTCCACCGGATACAGCCCCTCGTCGAACTGGGGGGCTTCTGCCATCAACACCCCCGAGTGATCAAACACCATGGAGCCACCATCAAACACCAGCTCGTCCTGACCACCCACCAGATTCACGTAAACGATGCTCACCCGGTTATCCCGGGACTTGGCCTCCAGTAGCGCCTTGCGCCGGGCCTGCTTGTCGATGTCGTAAGGCGAAGCGTTCAGGTTCAGGATCAGCCGGGCGCCGGCGGCGGCGCAGTCCTCGACCGGCCCTTCCTTCCAGATATCCTCGCAGACGGTAATACCAACCGGAACGCCACGAATCTCCATCGTGAGGGTTTCCGAGCCCTCGGCGAAATAGCGCTTCTCATCAAACACCTGGTAGTTGGGTGGGAAGCGTTTGAAGTAACGACCGGTGATTTCTCCACCCTCAATCACAACGGCACCGTTGTACAGCAATGCACCCTCCCTGAGCGGGGCGCCAATGACCATGGCGGGCTCCAGTTTCTCGGCCCGCAGCTGTTCGATGGCCTCCGCCACGCGAAGATCAAGGCTTGGCCGCAACAGCAGATCCTCCGGCGGGTAGCCGGTCAGACAGAGCTCCGGAAACACCACGATGTCAGCCTGGTGTTCGGTACTGGCCCTGCGGGTGGCCTCAATGACCAGTGCGGTATTGCCTGGAATATCGCCCACCAGGAAATCCAGCTGCGCCATCACGACCTTCAGCTTTTTCGCCGGGGCCGACAGGGTGGCCTTGGTTCCGGAAACGGACATAAAAGGGGCTCCTGTAACTCATTGCCGTTAAAAGGCTATTATAACCCCGCAGACGCATGGATTTCCTCCGACCAACAACGGATTCCCCTGGATCATGGCAGCCGACACCGTTTCCCGTTCCGCTGAAACCCTCAGCCCTACCCCATCCACGCCTTCGGGGCTGCAGCAGGCCAAGCTGTTCAGGATCTACAATCACTACCGGCTGGTGGTCAGTCTGATGCTGGTGGCCCTTCTGTTTGTCGATCCGGTGAACTTCGACATGCGCTTTCGCCTTCTGGACTACTACCAGGCTGGCGTGTCTGCCTATCTTGGCCTTAACGCCTTCATCGCCCTGCTCCTGCTGGCCGGCTTTCACCCAAACCAGCGGCACATTACCCTGTCCATACTGCTGGACATCCTGATCATGCACGGATTGCTGCTCACCAGCACCGGCATCACCAACGGCCTGGCCAATCTGGTCATTGTCTCGGTGGCCGCTGGCAACATCCTGACGCCGAGCCGCATGGGCACTTTCTACGCCGCGCTTGCGGCCATTTGTTCTCTGGGTATTTCCGGCTGGGCGGTACTGGCTCTGGGTGATTCCGCCGATGACATTGTCCGGGCGGGGTCCCTCGGGATTCTCTACTTCGCGGCGGCGTTTGTGCTGCAGAACATCTCCCGCAGGATGATGCGCAGCGAAGCACTTGCCAGCAGCCGTGCCCGCAGCATCGTTGAGCTGGAAAAGATCAACCAGCAAATCATCCAGCGCATGCGCACCGGCATTCTGGTACTGGATCGCTTTGGGCAGATCCGACTGGCCAATGCCGCGGCAGAAGAATTACTTTACGGAGCGGCCAGACGATCCAACCGCCTCAGCGAACACCCCACCGTGTTGCCACGCCCTTTGAAACTGGGACTTGAAACCTGGCTGAAGGATCCAGGACGGCGTATCGAACCGTTCCAGCCGTCACCCACCTCCCCCATGCTTCAGGCGAACTTCACCCAGCTGGACCAGGAGCGCGGTGACCAGATTCTTGTTTTCATCGAGGACATGAGCAAGGTAACCCAGCAGGCACAGCAGATGAAGCTCGCCTCTCTGGGCCGCCTCACCGCAGGCATCGCCCATGAAATCCGCAATCCGCTCGGGGCCATCAGCCACGCAGCGCAGTTGATGGAGGAGTCGCCGAGCCTCGATCCAGGCGACCGACAAATGCTGGAGATCATCCGACGCCATTCCCGGCGGGTAAACGGCATCATCGAGAACGTCCTCGATTTATCCCGCCGCCGGGCCGCCAACGCCGAGCTGATCGAGCTTGCTCCCTGGTTAAAGGAGTTTCGTGAGGACTTCCTGCAAACGCAGGATAACGGCGACAGCCCGGCCAACATTGTTCTGAAAATTGACCCACAACTGCCCCCAGCCCGATTCGACAAGAGCCAAATCGAACAGGTGATGGTAAACCTCTGCGACAACGGGCTGCGCTACAGCGAACAGCATTCCGGACAACGCCAGATAGGCATTCACGCAGGCGCTACCGAAGACGGCGAACGCGCGTTCATCGATATCCGTGACCAGGGACCCGGCATTGCTGCCGAGAACCGAAGCTCGGTCTTCGAACCGTTTTTCACCACAGACAAGCGTGGCACCGGGCTGGGACTTTATCTGGCCCGGGAACTGTGCGAGGCTAATCAGGCCCATCTGGCCCTGGTGGACGACGGCCAGCCCGGCTGCTGTTTCCGGATTACCTTCGCCCACCCCGGGCGGATGATCTGACCAGGCGCCGGCGGAATTCGGGCGTCTGAATAACGACATGGAACCGATAACACACAATGACCACACACACTGCGCTGATCGTCGATGACGAGCCTGACATCCGGGAACTTCTGGAGATTACCCTCACCCGGATGGGCATCACCACCTACACAGCGGAAGATCTCGGCGCGGCCCGTGCGCTTCTCGAAAAACACGCTCCCCAACTCTGCCTGACCGACATGAACCTCCCTGATGGCAACGGCATCGAGCTGGTGCAGTGGATCCAGAAACACTCACCCTCCACACCGGTGGCAGTGATTACCGCTTATGGCAACATGGACACCGCCATTGAATCACTCAAGGCCGGCGCTTTTGATTTCGTCTCCAAACCGGTGGAACTGCCCCGGCTCCGGGAACTGGTGAACAGCGCCCTGAAACTCTCGGAACCGAAAGCCGAGACCGAAGACGCCGCCGACGAACCGGGCCTACTCCTTGGAAAGTCTCCTGAAATCAAGAAATTGCGCAATCAGACCCGCAAACTGGCCCGCAGCCAGGCGCCCGTGTTCATCAGTGGCGAATCGGGGAGCGGGAAAGAGCTGGTCGCCCGCATGATCCATCTCCAGGGCCCGCGGCGTGAAGGCCCTTTCATCGCGGTGAACTGCGGTGCCATTCCCTCGGAATTGATGGAAAGTGAGTTTTTCGGCCACAAGAAAGGCAGCTTTACCGGCGCCGTGGAAAACAAGGACGGCCTGTTTCGATCCGCCAGCGGTGGCACACTGTTTCTCGACGAGGTGGCTGACCTGCCGCTTGCCATGCAGGTCAAGCTGCTGCGTGCCATCCAGGAAAAGGCTGTTCGGCCGGTGGGCGATACCAGGGAAGTCCCGGTGGATATCCGTCTGCTGAGCGCTACCCACAAAAACCTGCCAGAGCTGGTGCAGGAAGGCAGCTTCCGCCAGGACCTGTTTTACCGGATCAACGTGATTGAACTGGCGGTGCCGCCGCTGCGGGAAAGGCAAGACGACATCCCCCTGCTGGCGAATCACATCCTTGAGCGGATTGCGCGGGAGTACGAGTGCCCGCCCGCCTCCCTGACGTCAGACGCCATCGCGCGCCTGCAAGCCTACGACTTCCCCGGTAACGTGCGGGAGCTGGAAAACGTTCTCGAGCGCGCCTTCACCCTCTGCGATGCCGACCAGATTGATGCAGACGATCTACACCTGGGCAACGGTGTTTATCAGCCAGCGTCTGCTTCCCAAATCATTACTGAAGGCCAGGCCGAGGGCGCCGGTGCGATAGAGGTTCCGGATGGCGAAATCGACCTGGAAGGCTACCTTGAGACAATTGAGCGCCAGGCCATCGAGAAGGCTCTGGAAGCCACGCGCTGGAACAAGACAGCGGCGGCAAAACGGCTGGGCATCAGCTTTCGGGCGCTGCGGTACCGGTTGAAGAAGTTGGGAATGGAGTAAGCCGGGACTATAGATCCTGGCGCACCCCCGGCTTATACTGACCCCGACCAGAACAGGAGGTTCTGGTCACTTAATGCTTTTCACTATCTGAATTCGTTACAGGGACGTAGACGATGAACAATTCACGCCAGGCCGGCCTGACGCTGGTCGAGCTGATTGCCGTTATGGCCATCAGCGCCATTATTCTCGCTTTCGCGATTCCAGGGACGTCCAGCCTGATCAATCACTCAGGGCGCCACTCTGCGCTGGCCGATTTGATTGCCACCCTTAACCTTGCACGCAATACCGCCATCAACGAGCAAACAACGGTGACCGTGTGTGCCATCGGAGCCGATTCCAAATGTTCGAATGTCTGGTCACTGCCGATCACCGCGTTTCGAGACCCTGGACGAACCCGGAAAATAACCGATGTCAGCCAGATTGTGCGCGTGATTCAGCCCCTGGAGACGGGCCGTCTGACGATCAGTTCCGGCATCCACAACTATTTCCGGTTTGAAAGCAGCGGGTGGTCCCGGGGAACCCTGGGGAATTTTATCTGGTGTCCAGACTCTGACGACGACCGGTACGCGGCCCAGGTCCGGATCAACATGGGAGGCCGTCCCCGCACGGCACGAGACCACGACGGAGACGGCATTGTTGAGGATTCGTCAGGCAACCCGATCGACTGCAGCAGCCTCTAGCAGGGCGACGGTCAGTCCCAGTTGACCCTCTGGCCATTTGAAAGCAACGCGATGGTTCCACCGCCCTGGCCATTCTTCGGCTGAGCCTCAATACGGAAGGCAGTCGCAGTTTGTGTAGTAATCGCCAGGTCGTAGAATTTGGCGCTGCCATCGAGCGGCGCCTCATCCGGAAAGATAGCGCCGGCAGTACTGCCGATCGTCGCACCAGCGTAGGTCATGTTCTGGGTATGAAAGCGCTCCATGGCGTTTGCCAGCGACATAAGCGCACTCTTGGCGTCCGCTGCGCGGGCGTTCTCGACGTACCGGTTGTAACTGGGCAAGGCGATCGCCGCGATAATGCCGATGATCGCGACAACGATCATCAGTTCGATCAATGTGATGCCAGACTGCCGTTTGACTGCTGTCATTGTTGCTTCCCAACTCTGTTGCTGTGGGCCGGGGCAAACATCTTGCCCCGGCTGTCGTTATCAATCCTGAATATCAATCGTAGAGTTCCTGCCAGCTCATCCGCCCCGTATTCTCGGAGGTGCTGCCAACATCCACCTCTTCCGAAAGGATTTCACTGTCGGACCGCGGAATGAGCGCGTAGTCACCCAGGAAGCCGGTTTTGTTGGGCAGTCCACCCTTGGTCTTGAAGCCAACATAGGGTGCGCCAAGTTTCGGCCAGACGGCACGATCCGGAGTCTGGCCATCAAGGCCAAACGCCATCAGCCAGCCGCTGCCACCCACGTCGCAGGGATTGCTCGAGGGAATGGTGGAGTTCACGAATACATAGTCACCTCGCACCTGGGGAGGCTGAACAATCCGTTCGCCGGTTTCGGTTGTAAAATCGGCATACCAACCATTCTGGGTATCGAAATCTTCGCCGGAGGAAGAGCGAACGTCGAACACCTCGTTTTCCACGGTAATGACGGAGTCGGTAATTGTCCGACCAATCAGATCGGATCGGTCGAGCTCAGACGTGCCCTGGTCCAGCACACCATAGAACGACTGGACATCTTCACTCACCGTGTCGTCCTGAGTCAGATATTGCCCAGTCCCAAAGAGGACCATGACATCCGGGTCCGGATTGTTTTCGTTATCGTTGGGGTTCCGGACTACCATGGGTGCGGCAGTTATAGGCTGTACAACACCAGAGCGCACCGCCGTGAACAGCGGTTTGGGAGTACTGCCCTGGCGATAGGCGGATGCCCAGCTTCCATTCCCTGTGTCGGCGGCCACCCAGATATTGCCTTTGAGGTCACCGGCATAAACGCGGTCGACAATCCGGTCACCATTCAGGTCTACCTGCCGCACGGAAGACAAGCCGGTGGCGTCCGCCGCTGCATCAAACTGTATGTAACGGTAGTCTCCTGAGTCCGTCCAGTCCCCGTCCAGGCCACCCTCAATGTCGAGCATAAACAGCCCGGTAGACGCGCTTGTTGAGTTGTAGCCGTTGGGTACGAAGGCCGTCCAGCGGTAGTCGTTGTTACCCCACTGAACCAGCGACACGGTCGGGGGTTCAATGATGTAGCCCATGCGGCTGTCGTCAGCGCTGCTGAACTCCCACATCACCAGACTCGAAGCGTTCAGCTCGGAGAAATTGGCGGGATTGGTAACATCCAGGGCGAAGACCCCCTTGCCACCGGTCCGGGCACCACCAATCACGATGGTCCGCCAGTCGTCTGCGGTACCACCAGCGCCCTGCGTGTAGACATCCGAAACCACCGGCGTTAGATCCACATAGTAACGGTGCTGGTAGGCCTGCTGCGTCAGGTAGTGAAGACCCGCGTCTGCCTGGTCAGAGAAGATAAACTCCGGGATGTAACCAAAGAGCTCTCTACCGTCACTGCCCCGGAACGCATGCAGCATGCCATCGTTGGCACCCACATAGACCACTGGGGTGCGGTTACGCTGCTCGCTTCTGTAATTGGCATAGGTATCGGTAGCCGTACCGAACGGCACGCCTGTAGGCCAGCCGAGGTCGGGCTCTGCCACGTAAACCGGGGTGGAATTGATAATGTCGCCCAGCAGACTGGCCCTGGTCCTCATTCCGGTAATCGGACTGCCCCGGAGATAGGAGATGCGATTCTCCGCAAGAGTTAGGCTACCGGCTCCGCCGTCGTACTTCAGGTCGTTCTGCTGGCGGGTTGTCAGGCTGCCCCAGTTGGTCCAGTTGAAGGCCAGGCCGTTGGCGCCGTTGTAGGTAATGATCTGGCGCGCATCCTGCGACAGGTCCCGGGCGTCCAGAACGCTGCCGGCTTCCCAGGTTTCGGTCTCGTCGATAGTAGGCGGTCCTGACTGGTTCTCGGTCAGCCCCGTGGCGAACAGATCGCCAGTCCAATTCGCCGAGTCAAACCGGGCACCGAACAGGAGTGTATCGGTCTCGAGCGTGGCCGTGTTGAAGGTCACGCCCGTGGAGCTACCAACGGCTTCCGCAACGATGCTCTCAAAGGCCTTTTCGAGGCTGGCGATCATTCGATCTGCCTGGCCGGCAATGTAATAGTTGTCCGGTCGCTTGAAGCTGGTACCGCCCAGGGAAACGGTTTCGCCGTTGGTGTGCCACCATTCCTCTGGGAGCGCCTCTGTCCGCGTTGCCGGATCAAAATCGTCCGGAACGTCGAAGCCACCGTACTTGGCCGCCAGGTAATACTGGTTGCTGGCCGGTGGCTGCAAAACCTGGTTTTCCAGAACGTCGACCCAATGAGTGGTCGCAGTCTGCTTACCATCATCGTTCGGCCGCATATCGTTAACGAGGTTATCGAATGCCAGACCCGCAATGTAGGCGGAGTTCTGGCGACCAGTAAACGAGTTGGTCTCACCCAGGCTATTGCCAAGGCCTTCGATGATACCCACACGGTTAGTCATGGTAATCACATTCACAGTATCGTCCTGACGAACTTCACTGGGCATGTTCGGTTCGTCATCCCGATAATTTGTCGACTCGTTACCGGGCAGGTTCTTGTCGTCGTGGGTGTTTACATCACCGATGCCCAGGATCGCAGCCGGCTGACACTCGTACTGAACAGGGTCGACCCAGTCAGTAATCACCGGGAATCCGTCCGTGTATTTGTTCGTGGTGGCTGCATCCAGGCCGTTCAGGCTTGAGTAGGCACTGACAGAACCAAGCCCTTTCAGATAGCGTGTTGCCGCGTAATAAAGCTCACTCACCGGGTCCAGCGACTTGTGGTTGTTGCTATTCAGTTGCCCGAATTTGTTGATGTAGTTGATAACACCACTATTCACGACCGTTCCGGGCGTATTCGAGGCAGCCGTTGGATCAGGATTGGTAACCAGAACACCAGTCCTCGCATCCCATTCCGCGTTCGGATTGCTCGTTAATCCGGTGGAGGGCAGGAACTGCTCCGGGCCAATAAATTTTTGCTGGGCTCTCAGAACACCGCCATCCCGGCTGTTGCTGTCGTCGTTCAGATAACCGAATACGCTGTATCGCAAGGTCTCCGAGTTTTTCTGTAAAAGCCCCTCGGGTTTCCAGGCGCTGGCGTACTGAACGCAGTTGGCCTCCAATCCTACGCTTGAATCGCAGACCTTGACTCGAACATGGGCTTCCTGGGCGTTGGCCGCCGAGAACGTCGCCGTAGGATTGTATTTCACCGGATTGTTGTTCACGTCGGTGTCACCTACGCTGAAGCGCATTTCAACGCCCAGGCCCTGAATCCTCACTCGAACGCGATTGGCCGTGAACGGGGTTGCACCCGCAACAACCGTGGAACCGCTGATCTCCCGCACTGCGAGGCCACTTTGGCCCGGATGGCGAGCCTTTTCCAGCCAGGTTTCCGTGGTGGTATCCAGATACCGGTAGCCACCAGTGAGGACCTTGCGGAAGGGGTCGATGGTCTGGGTCGTGGCCCAGTTCAGAAAGTTACCACTCCATTCCCCGGCACCACTGCAGGTTGCCGAAGTCGACACGCTGGAGGGCTTGAAATGTCGCTTTGAGGCATCGGCGTCGTAGTTGTAGAGATAACACTTCTGGGGATCAAAGTAGCCTTCGAACCGACGCTCGGCTGTGTAGGAGCCAAGGTTGGCCAGACTCTGGATCGTCGGAAACTCCACGGAGGGGGTCAACACCAGGTTGCCGGGAACCCCCCGGCCGCCAGCCAGATACAGCGGCTGATTCGCCAGCACGCCCGGTGCCGCATAGCCCTGGACAGGAAGCACGATGGCAACGCCGAAGAAGAAATAACAAAGCTTTCGTTTGAGCTGACTCATAGCATTATCCCCGGAGCTTACGCTCACATTTCCCGTGCGTAGTAGGATTCGATGATGCGGGTAGACTCGCCGGTCGGTCCGGGGCTCCACGCAACGATCCGGAAGGCCTGGGCCTCGGTTGCACCTGTTTCATGGGAGTACCCCTCAACCACCAGATCGGTCAACTGCTCCGGCTGTCGCGCCTCTCCCATATGCTGAATGAAGTACCTCGGTGTCACGCCATCAACGGCATTGGCGGTCCGCACGTTGGTGCTTCCGGTCCAATCGAACGTTTTTGGGTCTGGCGCGGTATCCGTCTCCCCGTACAATCCTCCCGAGCCGTCGAATTCCGACAGGAGGTTCACGTTCTCTATATAAAGTTCCGCATCACGCAGCGCAGACTCCGCAATTTCCAGGGACTGCATACCCTCCCGCTCACCGGAGACCATTCGCTCCTGCATGATGGTTCCCTGCATGCTCGACACTGCCAGAAGCGTGAGCACCAGCAGCATCAGTAATGACAGAATCAGCGCGGCACCTGCCTGCCTGGTGAAATTTACTCTGCCCATCACATCAGATCCTGTTTCTCATGGTGATTGTGGTTGTGTAGACCCGATACAAAAAGGTGTCGTTGGCGGCTGCGGTTGTCGTCAGGCCGGTGTTGGCAACACAGTCGAGCCAACCCGGATAGCAGTACTCCTGCGCCCCGTCCGTCACGCCATCGTCCGGAGAGCGAACCAGAACACTCAGGCGTATCGCGATAGTGTTATCCGCCTGGGTACGACCGGAGGTTGTGAGGCCTTCCGGATCCTCCCAGGCGTTCACCTGACCGTCCTGATCGCTGTCCACGCCGAACTGGAACTGGAAGTTCACGACATCCTGCAAGATGGCCACCGGCGTCGAGAAATTACCGATTCCAGATCCCGATATGCCCACGCCGTCGGTTACCAGTTCGCGCACACCATTCGCGTTGTCAGCCAGATAGAATCGCTGTTGACGGGGCCTGAACACCGACGCGCCGTCAGGGTCATCGTTGTAATTCGTGGAGAGTGATTGGGTAGAGTTACCAGGGCCAACGCTTACGCTACCGGAGTTATGCACAACCACTTCGTTGTTAGTGTTCAGGTTAGTGACCTGAAAAACATCACCGGCACTGCAATTTGTAACGATCAGAATGTCATTCAAATTGAAGGAATCGCTGTCATCCACCTGAAGGTTGGCAGCCTGCTGGCTGGGCTGGAAGGTTACTCTGATCTGAGAGTTACCGTTCACACCACCCAGATAAAGGATGTCAGAATTCCCGGCACCAGAGTTGTTCTCGGCATCGAGACCGCGCAAAAGAGCACCGACGTCAAAGCCGGTGTCATTCAGGATACTGTTCAGGCGCCCATCTCTGACGCCATCACTACCCAAACAACCCCAGTAGGACGAATTACGGATCTCCCGCCCGACAATGGATGTGGCCAACCGACCGGTTTCCTGGATGCGGGCACTGGCCTCAGCCACCCGAAAGCTCTGGCTGTTGGAGGTAAAAATCTGCGTGAGTCCGAGCGTAATGATCAGCGACAGCGCCAATGCAACCATCACTTCAATAATCGAAAGGCCTCTCTGGCGTGCCGAGATCCTCATTGCTCCAACCTCGCTGTCATGGTGTAAGACTGCTGCGCTGCGTCGTTGCCGTATTGCCGCTCATCCCAGGTGATGGTCACGTCAACGGTATTGGTGTTCATGGTGACTGCGCCGGTTGCTCCCGGAACGTCTCGCCCCAGACTCGCTTTCCAGGCATCCACTTCAGCGGTCGTGAGCGCGTCGTTATCGTTTGCTCGGATCATTTCCACCATCTGTTGGGCATGGAGGTTGACCTGCGATCGCAAATTCGCATTGTTGACCTGCTGGAGTGACAGGTATTGCATACCCACAACCCCAAGAAGCCCAACCAGAAGCACCAGTAGAGCAACCAGCACCTCAATAAGCGTAAAACCAGTCTGAGAACGTGAACCTGATCTGACCAACATGAACATTTTTCTCCAGAGATCTCGTCTGTTCCCCGGGATCAGGGACAATTAAAGTCCGCGGTAGACACACGGCCACCCGGCGTTACGGTAACGCTTGTGCCATCAGCCTCGCCCGCGCAAACGTTGAATGTAACGTTCGCTGTGCTGGTGGTAAGTCCGTTCGCCCGAAACGTCACGGAACCCGTGCTGATACTCAAGTCCCCGCTCGCTTCCTCAATCTCCCGGATGACGGTGCCGCTGGAAGCCACGGTCGCCTGCATGGTGTTCGACGCAGACGTCGCTGTGACCCGCTCACCCCTCCGAACAGCCTCGCTGCGGGAATAGTTCAACAGGCCCACGATGGAGTTGCTTGTGGATACCACGCGATTGTTGTCGATGATCCGTCCGAATTGGGGAACCGCGAAGCCAGCGATCACCGCGATGAGCGCAATCACGATCATCAGTTCGACGAGAGTAAAGCCTTCATTGCCTGACTTTGAATGCATAGTCTCTTCCCAGTTTTCCTGTAGACAAATTAATGGCCGAGCGGCAGACCCTCCACCATTATCTGACTAGCGGCAGATGTGAGCGGATGAACGGCAGAAACATCTTCATACTACGTGAACAGAGTCTCATTCCGGGCTGAGGGGTCACCGGAGCGGGATCAGGCGTTTTTAATCAGTGGACGGCGCAAGAGGGTACCGATCTAACGGTACCCCCGAGAGATACGAAAGGGAGGCTGCCAGCTCAGTTTATTTCAACGGCGTCGATGCGGAGCTCCTTCGGCATTGAAAACACAATATTCTCCTCTCGCCCGGCAACTTCCTCCGGCACACTCCCACCAAGCTCCCGGAGCCGGGCAATCACATCACTCACCAGCACTTCGGGCGCCGAAGCACCGGCCGTAACGCCGATGGCCTGCTTGCCATCCAGCCAGGCCGGGTCAATCTGTGCCGCCTCATCGATCAGGTAAGCGGGGGTTCCCATGCGCTCCGCCAGCTCGCGCAGGCGGTTGGAGTTGGAGCTGTTGGGAGAGCCCACCACCAGCATCAGGTCGCAGTCGCCGGCCAGCTGTTTAACGGCGTCCTGACGGTTCTGGGTGGCGTAGCAAATGTCGTCCTTGCGCGGACCCTGGATCTCCGGGAATTTGGCGCGCAGGGCATCGATAACCCGGGCAGTGTCGTCCATGGACAGGGTGGTCTGGGTTACGTAGGACAGCTTTGCAGGGTCTTTCACTTCGAGGTTGGCAACGTCGGCTTCGTCTTCCACCAGGTAGATATCGCCTCCATTGCTGTGGTCGTACTGGCCCATGGTGCCTTCCACTTCCGGGTGGCCATGGTGCCCGATGAGGATGCACTCACGTCCATCGCGACTGTAGCGCATGACTTCCAGATGCACTTTGGTCACCAGCGGGCAGGTGGCGTCGAAGACTTTCAGGCCGCGGCGGGCCGCTTCGTTCTGGACCGCCTGGGACACACCGTGGGCGCTGAATATAACCAGCTTGCCGTCGGGCACTTCATCGAGCTCGTCCACGAAAACGGCGCCCCGATTGCGGAGGTTATCAACCACAAATTTGTTGTGAACGACCTCGTGCCTGACGTAGATCGGCGCACCGAACACATCCAGGGCCCGGTTTACAATTTCAATGGCGCGGTCCACACCAGCACAAAAACCCCGGGGGTTGGCGAGACGGATCTGCATAATACCCTTCTACCCTGCTCAGTGGGCCGGTCCAACCGGCTCCACATCAATGATTTCCACTTCAAATGTCAGTGTACGCCCTGCCAGGGGGTGATTGAAATCCACCTCGACTTCATCACCCTCTACCCGGCTGACAACCCCCGGCAACTCGCTCTGGCGCGCGTCGGCGAATGAAATCATAACGCCGGGTTCCAGCACCATGTCGGCACTGAACTCGTGGCGCTTGAAGGTTTGCACGTTGTTGGGGTTGTGCTGACCGAAGGCTTTCTCCGGTGGCACTTCGTAGCTTTCCCGGTCTCCGGCTTTCATGCCCATCAGGTAGGCTTCGAAATTTTCCGGCAGGTTGTCGTCGCCGATTTCGAGTGTGGCAGGGGCCTTTTCGAAGGTGGAGTCGATTACCTCGCCATCGGGAAACTTCAGCGCAAAATGCAGGGTTACCCGGGTGCCTTTATCAATCGGCAGCTCGTTCATAAAAGCCAGTCACTCCTTTTCTGCATTCCCGCCGGTATCGGCGGGTTTGCGGAAGATATCGAGAATCATCATGCCGGCACCGATGGTGATCGCGGTATCGGCCAGGTTGAAGGCGGGGAAATGCCAGTCCTGCCAGTAAAGGTGCAGGAAATCGACCACGTAACCGTGTACCACGCGATCGTAGACATTACCCAGGGCACCGCCGAGTATCAGTACGATGGCGACGGCGGTCCAGGTTTCGTGTTTCTGGAGGTTTTTCAGCCAGTAGATAAGAACCACACTGACCACCAGGGCCAGGGTAACGAAAAACCAGCGCTGCCACCCAGCGGCATCGGCAAGAAAGCTGAAGGCTGCTCCGGTGTTATGGAGCAGCGTCAGGTTGAACATGGGGATGACCGGCACCGGGTCGCCGTAGCTCAGCATGGCGGTTGCCATCGCCTTGGTACCGAGGTCCAGGGCGATCACCGCTACGGCCAGCCAAAGCCACTTCAACTTGCTACCGGTGACATTTTCCGTCATGGCCGCGTCCATCAGGCGTAAGCGCGGGCTTCGCCGGGCCCTTCCACATTGGTGACGCAGCGACCGCAGAGGTCCTCGTACTTGGCGTTCCGGCCGACATCCTCCCGATGGTGCCAGCAGCGCTCGCACTTGCTGTGGGCAGCCGGGGTCACCTTCACACGCAGCCCTTCGTGGGCCGTCATCTCCGCGTCTCCGGCTTCAGAAACCGGCTTGACGGCGGCCTCGGATGTAATCAGCACAAACCGCAGTTCTTCACCGAGGTGCTTCAGGTCGGCGGCAAGGTCGCCTTCGCAGTACAGGGTCACTTCTGCGCTCAGGGAGCCCTTGATTTCGCCCCGCGCCCGGGCCTCTTCCAGGCATTTGTTCACCGCTTCCTTGACACTGTAGATCTCACGCCAGTACTCGCGACCCAGCTCAGCGTTTTCCGGCAGAGCGGTCAGGCCCTCGTACCAGGTTTCGTAGAAGACGGTGTCGCTGCGCTGGCCGGGCAGATGCTGCCAGATTTCATCCGCGGTGAAGCTCAGAATCGGGGCAATCCAGCGCACCAGCGCTTCGGCAACGTGGTACAGGGCGGTCTGGCACGAGCGCCGCGCCAGACTGTCGGCCTGGGTGGTGTACTGCCGGTCCTTGATGATGTCGAGGTAGAAGCCCCCCAGTGTCGCTTCGCAGAAGTTATAGACCTTCTGGTAGATCCGCAGGAAAGCATAGTTGCCGTAGTCCTCGTGAAGCTCCTGCTGCAACTGCAGCGCCCGGTCAACCATCCAGCGGTCCAGGGCAATCATGTCCTCCGGCGCCACCATATGCTGCTCCGGCTCGAACCCGGTCAGGTTGCTCAGCAGGAAGCGGGCGGTATTGCGAATACGACGATAGCCATCGGCGGTCTGGCGCAGGATGTCCTTGGACACGGTCATCTCACCGCTGTAATCAGTGGCGGCCACCCACAGGCGCAGGATGTCCGCACCCAGCTCGTTCATGACTTCCTGGGGCGCGATCACGTTGCCCAGAGACTTGGACATCTTGTGGCCCTTGCCGTCCACGGTAAAGCCGTGGGTCAGCACCTGCTTGTACGGTGCCACGCCGTTCATCGCGATGGAGGTCTTCAGGGACGACTGGAACCAGCCCCGATGCTGGTCGGATCCCTCAAGGTACATGTCGGCCGGGAACTGACCCAGCTCTTCACGGACCCGAAGCACTGATTCGTGGGTGACGCCCGAGTCAAACCAGACGTCCAGCGTATCCATAACCTTTTCGTACTGCTCGGCATCGCTGCCCAGCAGCGCCGAAGCATCCAGGTCGTACCAGGCGTCAATGCCGCCTTCCTCGATCTGCTGGGCCACCTTCTCGATCAGGTTCTGGGTGTCCGGGTGCAGCTCCTGGGTTTCCTTATGGATGAACAGGGTAATGGGTACGCCCCAGGTCCGCTGACGGGAGATGCACCAATCCGGCGACTGGTTGAACATGGCCTCGATGCGGTTCTGGCCCCAGGACGGCACCCAGCGCACGCCCTTGATGGCTTCCAGGGCATCGGCCCGCAGGTTTTCCTTGTCCATGCTGATGAACCATTGCGGCGTGGCCCGGTAAATCAGCGGTGTCTTGGTCCGCCAGCAATGGGGGTAGCTGTGACGGAACTTTTCCGAGCGAACCAGCTTGCCCTCGCGCTCAAGGGCACTGCACACCGGCTCGTCGGCCTTGTACACGTGCACACCCGCCAGCTCGCCGGCGGCCGAGGTGTAAGTGCCATCGGCCTGCACCAGATTCAGGGTGCCAATGTGGTAGGCCTTGCCCACCTCGAAGTCTTCCATACCGTGATCCGGCGCGGTATGAACGGCACCGGTACCGGCGTCGGTCGACACGTGGTCGCCCAGAATCACCGGCACCTGCTTGTCGTAGATAGGGTGCTGAAGTACCAGGTGTTCCAGATCGGAGCCGGCGCAGGTGGCCAGGACTTCGAACTTCTCGACCTGCCAGCGCGCCATGATGCCGTCCACCATATCGGCCGCCAGGATCATACGCTCGGGTCCGTGACCGACGTCGGTCTGCACCAGGGCGTAGTTCAAATCCGCGTTCAGCGAAACGGCCTGGTTCGCCGGGATGGTCCACGGTGTGGTGGTCCAGATCACGACTGAAACATTGCCCTCACCTTTATCGGTGCCGAACACCGACAGCGCCTTCGCCTGATCGACTGCCGTAAAACGCACGTCAATCTGGGTGGAGGTCTTGTCCTGGTATTCCACCTCGGCCTCTGCCAGGGCGGACTGCCCCACCACACTCCAGTAAACCGGCTTGTAACCACGCACCAGGTGGCCCCGGGCGACGATCTTGCCCAGCGCACGCACGATGCCCGCTTCTACCTTCGGGTCCATGGTCAGGTAGGGTTTGTCCCATTCGCCCATCACGCCCAGACGGATGAAGTCGTCCTTCTGCCCGGCAATCTGCTTGGTGGCATAGTCACGGCACGCCTGGCGGAACGTCTTGTAATCCACCTTCACACCGGCCTTGCCAATTTCCTGCTCAACCTTGTGCTCAATCGGCAGACCATGGCAGTCCCAGCCCGGCACATAGGGCGCGTCATAGCCCATGAAGCTGCGGGACTTGACGATCATGTCCTTGAGGATCTTGTTGACCGCATGACCGATATGAATGCTGCCGTTGGCGTAGGGAGGGCCATCGTGAAGAATGAACTTGTCCCGCCCCTCGCGCTGCTTGCGCAGGTTGCCGTAGACGTCGAGATCCTGCCAGCGCTTGAGCATTTCCGGCTCGCGCTTGGCCAGGTTGCCGCGCATCGGGAAGGCGGTTTCCGGCAGATTCAGGGTGTGCTTGTAGTCGCTCATGGTCTGTGTGCGTACTCTTCCGGGTCTTGGTCAGTGTTGGTCAGTCATGCGTATATCGGCGCGCGCTTACCATCGTTGGGGCGCTGTACGGCGATTCAATCCGTACTTTTCTCCGAGCCGTGTTCGGCGATCCAGGCACGGGCGTCTTCGAAATCGCGGGCAATCTGGTCTTTCAACTGGTCTACGGATTCAAACTTTTCCTCATCCCGCAGCCCGTGGCGGAAGACCACTTCAAGGTGCTGGCCATAAAGTGTGCCAGCAAAGTCAAACAGGTGCACTTCCAGTGACGGCTGTTTGCCGTCCACCGTCGGACGCAAGCCGATGTTGGCCACCCCATCGTATCGTGAGCCGTCATCCAGAGCGGCCGAGACAACATAGACGCCCCTCAGGGGCGCCGTCCGGTGCAGCAGGATGTTGGCGGTGGGCGCACCGATCTGGCGACCCAACTGGCGGCCATACACCACGCGCCCTCTGATCCGGTAAGGGTGGCCCAGCAGCGCTTCGGCCTGCTCCAGGCCATTCACGGTCAGCAGTTCACGCACCCGGGTGCTGCTGACCCGTTCGCCGGCCACGGTGACCGTGCGCGTGTTCTCCACCGAAAAACCGCGGGCGCTACCGACCTCCTGCAACAGGTTGAAATCCCCGGCGCGGTCGCAACCAAACCGGAAATCATCCCCCACCACCAGGTGCCGGACTCCCAGTCCCTGAATCAGAACATCCTCCACAAAGCCCATGGCAGAATAACTGCGAAACGCCTGGTTAAAGCGCAGGCACAACACAATATCCACACCCTCGGCGAGCAGGGACTCGAATTTCTGGCGAAAGTTCATCAGCCGTGGCGGCGCCTCGCTGCCCTGGAAGAATTCCCGTGGCTGGGGCTCGAAGACCATCACCACCGAAGGCACGCCAAGAGCCTCGGCCTTGCTGATGACCTGATCAATGATGGTTTTATGGCCGAGATGAACGCCATCAAAATTGCCGATGGTGGCAACGCAGCCACGCCCGAGAGGGGAATCCCCCCGCTGCGACAGCGCTTTCAGGTTGGTCAGGCCCCGGATCAGACGCATGTAATGCGAACCTTCAATTGCCAGCTAGCTTTCAGCGCACTCCCGTCGGTAACGCTGGTGAGAAAACGCGCGATTATACCTTACCTGTGCCGAAAATGTCTTACCCGAACCCCGGTGAGGGCCAGCACAAGGAAGTACACGAACACCCCGGCCATCACCAGAACCGCCATATCGGCCGCCCGCTGGTAGCCGCCATTGGCCAGCCATTCGGCCACCGGCGGCTTGAGCCACAGAATAACCGCCGCCAGGGCACCGTTGGCAAACAGGATCTGGAGCAGGAACCGCGGCCAACCAGGCTGGCTCTGCCAGGCGCCCTCCTTGCGCAACCCGCGCCACAGCAGAAAGCCATTGAGCCAGGCCGACAGCGAGGTGGCCAGCGCAAGGCCGGCGTGCGCCAGGGGGAACACCAGCATCAGATTGAACACCATGTTGGCCACCATGGCGATGATGCCAATCTTCACCGGCGTTTTTGTGTCTTCACGAGCAAAAAAGCCGGGCGCAAGCACCTTGATCAACATGAAGGCAAGCAGACCCGCCGAATAGGCCCGCAGGCTCTGGGCCGACATGGCCACATCGCGGTCGGTGACCTCACCATAGTGAAACAGGGTGGCGATCAACGGCTCCGCCAGCAGAGCCAGCGCCAGCGCCGCCGGCAAGCCAATCAGCAGCACCGCCCGAACCGCCCAGTCAAGAGTGGCGGCGAACTGATCTGCGGAGGCAGCGGCGTGTTTCCGGGACAGACTGGGCAGGATCACCGTGGCAATGGCGATGCCAAAGACGCCGAGGGGCAATTCCGAGAGCCGATCCGAGTAGTAAAGCCAGGACACACTGCCGGTCTGTAGAAAGGAGGCAAGCACGGTATCGAGCAAAAGGTTGATCTGACTCACCGAGACCCCGAAGAGCGCCGGCACCATCAGCTTGAGGATACGACTGACGCCCTCGTGGCGATAATCCACTCGCGGCCGGGGCATCAGCCCCAGTCGCATCAGGAACGGCAATTGGAAAAACAACTGCAGCGCGCCGGCAATAAAAACACCCCAGGCCAACGCCACGACCGGTTCTGCCATCAGCGGCGTCAACCAGATGGCCGCTGCAATCATTGAAAGATTGAGCAATACAGGCGTAAACGCCGGTACGGCAAATCGGTCGTAGCTGTTAAGAATGCCTCCGGCAAAGGCCGTCAGGGAGATCAGCAACAGGTAGGGAAAGGTGATCCGCAGCATGTCGCTGGTCAGCGCGAACTTCACTTCATCATCAAGAAAACCCGGGGCAAAGATGGCCGTCAGTACCGGCGCGCCCAGGATGGCTACCAGGGTCACCCCCAGCAGGACCAGCCCCAGAGACCCGGCCACCGCATTGACCAGCCGCTGAACCTCCGACAGGGATTGCGTCTGCCGGTAGGAGGAAAGCACCGGCACAAAAGCCTGTGAAAACGCACCCTCCGCAAACAGGCGGCGCAGGAAGTTCGGAATCTTGAACGCCACAAAAAAGGCATCTGCTCCGGCCCCGGCGCCAAAATACCGGGCGATCACCATATCCCGAACCAGCCCGAGCACCCGGGAGAGCATGGTCATCGCTCCCACCAGGCCAGAGGATCTCAACAGACCGGGCGCCCGGGGCAGTTGTTTCTGTTCTGGAGGCGTTTCAGATTGCGAGGACATGCAGGCCCTGGGGTGACATTGTGTGCATCCAAGTTGGCGGGTATTTCGGGAATTACCTGCTTCCCGTTTCAGCCCGCATCCGGTGAGCGGCGAGTTTAGCACAGGCCTTACGGCGTGGGGCATGAAATGGGTTTTGGTCTTGACATTTGGGGGATTGGGCGGCATAGTTCCGCGTCATTTATTTCGACGCGCTGGTTTTGGCGCGCCCGCGATGTAACGAATCATTCAGCAACGAATTCAGGATTTTCAGGAGTTTTACGGTGGCAAATTCCCCGCAAGCCAAGAAGCGCGCACGTCAGAACGAGAAGAACCGCAAGCACAATGCAAGCCTGCGTTCCATGGCTCGTACCTACATCAAGAAAGTTCAGTCCAAGATCGAAGCCGGCAACTACGAAGAAGCCCAGGCCGCTTTCCAGAAGGCCCAGCCGATCATGGACAGCATGGTGAACAAGGGTATCTTCGCGAAGAACAAGGTCGCTCGCAGCAAGAGCCGCCTGAGCGCCAAGATCAAGTCCCTGAAGAGCGCCTGATTCAGGCCCGCTTTCGGGAAAATAAAAAACCGGCCATCTGGCCGGTTTTTTTATGGGCGGCTTTTATCAGCGGAAAGCCCCACTACACAATCACCAGATTGTCCCGGTGAATCATCTCCTCGCCGGACATATAGCCGAGAATCTCGGTAATCCGGTCACTGGAGCGTCCGGCAATGGCCCGGGCCTCGTCCGCGTCATAATTTACCAGCCCCCGGGCAACCTCACGACCGGACTGGTCAACACACGAGACCATCTCGCCGCGCCGGAACTGCCCGGCCACCCCCTTTACACCGACCGGGAGCAGACTGCGACCACCCAGGCACAGCACCTTAACCGCACCATCATCAAGAGTGAGCCTGCCCCGAGTCTGCAGATGACTCGCCAGCCACTGCTTGCGCGCCGCGATTCTACCTTGCTCAGGTAACAACAGGGTACCAATAACGTCGCCCTGCCTGAGCCGGCTGATCACCCCCTCGATGCGACCGCCGACGATCACCGTGAAAGCGCCGGAGCGGGCAGCCAACCGGGCCGCCCGCAACTTGGTCTGCATGCCGCCGCGACCAAGTACACCGGCACCGCCCCCGGCCATGGCATCCAGCTCGTGGTCGCCAGCTTTTCGCTCGGTGACCAGGCGGGCATCCGCGTGCTTGCGCGGATCCTTGTCGAACAACCCCAACTGATCAGTGAGAATGATCAGGCCGTCGGCCTCAATCAGGTTGGCGACCAGCGCCCCCAGGGTATCGTTGTCGCCAAACCGGATTTCGTCGGTCACCACCGTGTCGTTTTCATTGACGATGGGCACCACGCCGAAATTGAGCAGGGCCCGCAGCGTGCTGCGGCCATTCAGGTAGCGTTTGCGATCAGACAAATCATCGTGGGTCAGCAGAATCTGCGCGGTATGGATATCGTGGCGCTTGAACTGCGCCTCCCAGGTCTGCACCAGCCCCATCTGCCCGACCGCGGCGGCGGCCTGCAGTTCATGCAACTGCTCCGGGCGCACGGTCCAGCCAAGACGACTCATACCCTCGGCCACGGAGCCCGATGACACCACCACAACTTCCACACCGTCTTCGACCAGTTCGGCAATCTGGTCCACCCACAAACCCAGGGCAGCCACATCCAGGCCCTTGCCATCGTCTGTCAGCAGGGCACTGCCAATCTTGATCACCAGGCGTCGGGCCTGGCGCAACTGTACGCGTTCAGTCATGATCCGTGGACACTTCCTCTTACGCGACTACTCGGGGGCGTATACCACTTCAACGTCGTAGTCATCGTCGTCGAAGTCGTCGTCATCATCGTCCTCGCGCGCTGCACGACGGGCCTGACGCTCCGCCTCGATCCGCGCCCGGGCCTCTTCGTCCATACGGCGACGCCTTTCCGCCTCGCGCTCGGCAACCTCTGGGTTCTGGGCCTCGGCTTCGGCCTGCTCCTCAATCCAGCGCATCACCGCCTGGGAAAGCGCCTTGGTGCCCTCGCCGCTCAGGGCCGAGATCCGGAATACCGGCCCGTCCCAGCCGAGCTCGTCGATGATCGCCTGGCAATGAGCCTCACGATCCTCTTCCGCCACCATGTCGACCTTGTTCAGCACCAGCCAGCGCGGACGGCTGGCCAGGGTTTCACTGAACTTTTCCAGCTCGTGCGCGATAGCGCGCACCGCCTCGGCTGGAGAGGAGCCATCGTAGGGAGCAACATCCACCAGATGCAGCAACAACCGGGTACGAACCAGATGCTTGAGGAATCGGATACCAAGCCCGGCACCCTCGGCGGCACCCTCGATCAGACCGGGAATGTCCGCGATCACAAAACTCTGGTGCGCCTGCACACTCACTACGCCCAGGTTGGGCACCAGCGTGGTGAACGGGTAATCCGCCACCTTCGGGCGGGCAGCAGACACCGAGCGGATGAACGTGGACTTGCCGGCATTGGGCATTCCCAGAAGTCCCACATCCGCGAGCACTTTCAATTCCAGCCGGAGGTTCCGCAACTCCCCTTCCGAACCCTTGGTGGTCTGGCGCGGCGCGCGGTTCACCGAGGACTTGAAACGGGTGTTACCCAGGCCATGAAAACCGCCCTGAGCAACCTTCAGCCTCTGCCCGACGTGGGTCAGATCCCCCAGCACCTCATGGGTGTCCATGTCCACCACCGTGGTACCCACAGGCACAGGCAGCACAAGATCCTCACCCTTAGTGCCGGTACAGTTGCGGCCGGCGCCGGGCTCGCCGTTCTGGGCCTTGTGTTTGCGCTGGAATCGATAGTCGATCAGGGTATTGAGCGACTCATCGGCCTCCAGATACACCGAGCCACCGTCGCCGCCGTCACCGCCATCGGGACCGCCCTTGGGCACGTATTTCTCACGCCGGAAACTGAGGCAGCCGTGACCACCCTTACCGGCTTCGACAATGATGGTGGCTTCGTCTACGAACTTCATGGATCAACCCTTTGCGCCACGCGCATAAACTAAAAAGCCCCGCAGCCTCAAGGAAGCTTTGCGGGGCTCCGGATGGCTCTGACACCCTGATGTTATCAGGATACCAGCGCCATCCAAGGTTCGACAGAACCGGATCGCCGCTGCTTACGCAGCCGGAACGATGCTCACGAACTTGCGGCTCTGCGGGCCTTTGGTCTCGAACTTCACCTGGCCGTCTGCTTTCGCGAACAGGGTGTGGTCCTTGCCAATGCCAACGTTGCTGCCAGCGTGGAAACGGGTGCCACGCTGACGAATGATGATGCTGCCTGCAGAAACAGTCTCACCGCCGAAGCGCTTCACACCAAGTCGTTTCGACTCGGAATCGCGACCGTTACGGGTACTACCTGCTGCCTTTTTATGAGCCATTACCAGCCTCCTTCTCTAAGGGGTAAATCCAGGGTCTCAGCCCTTGATACCCGTGATCTTGACTTCAGTGAACCACTGACGGTGGCCCTGACGCTTCATGTGATGCTTACGACGACGGAACTTGATGATCTGAACCTTGTCGTGACGGCCGTGGCCGACCACTTCTGCGGTTACCTTGGCACCATCAACCACCGGCGCACCTACCTGAACCTTGTCGCCATCGGCGATCAGCAGAACGCGATCGAACTCAACGTTGCCACCGGTTTCAACTTCGAGCTTTTCCAGCTTCAGGGTTTCGCCTTCTTTAACACGGTGCTGCTTGCCACCGCTAACAATAACTGCGTACATTCACTCGTTCTCCACGATTGACCCATCCCTGCTCTTATCCACCTGGTTCTAAGGGAGGCGCTCTGGCGACCCTATAGCAGGGAGCGCAGGTTGGGATGAGTTGGGCGCGTGATTGTACGAAAAGACGCTTCGCAACACAAGCCAAGTTGACACTCATCTCGGCAATACCTAGCATTGCCGCGACCTGCCTTTAATACCGGTATTTGCGAGAACGAACCATAAGCGCATCACCAGAACATCACCAGATTAGGGAACCACAAGCCGCATGACAGCCCAGCGCATCTACGACACCGTGGCCGATGACTTCAGCCGGGTTAACGATCTGATCATCCAGCGGCTTGCCTCGGATGTTCCCCTGGTGGAGAAAATTGCCCAGTACATCATTGAAAGCGGCGGTAAGCGCCTGAGACCCTTGCTGGTTCTGCTTTCCAGCCAGGCCGCCGGCTACGACCGGAACGACCATCTGAAGCTGGCCGCGGTCATCGAATTCCTGCACACCGCCACCCTGCTTCACGACGACGTGGTCGACACCTCGGACATGCGCCGGGGCCGCAGTACCGCCAATGCGCGCTGGGGCAACGCCCCCAGTGTTCTGGTAGGTGATTTCCTCTACGCCCGGGCGTTCGAGATGATGGTGGAGCTGCAGAGCCTGCGCATCATGGACGTGCTGTCCCATGCTACGGCGGTGATCGCCGAGGGCGAGGTCATGCAGTTGATGAACGTGAAGAACCCGGATCTCACCGAAGAACAGTACATGAAGGTCATCCACAACAAGACCGCCATGCTGTTTGAAGCCGCCTCCCACACCGGAGCCCTTCTTGCCGGTGCGAACCAGGAGCAGGAGCAAGGGCTCAAGGACTTCGGCAAGCACCTGGGGCTGGCGTTCCAGTTGGTGGACGACGTTCTGGACTACCGCGGTGATGCCGAAGCCATGGGCAAGAACGTCGGGGACGATCTGGCAGAGGGTAAGACCACCCTGCCCCTGATCCATGCCATGGTCCATGGCACGGACGACGACCGTCAGCTGATTCGCCAGGCGATCCGCAAGGGCGGCCTGGACGATCTGCCGCGCATTCTGGACATCGTCGAGCGCTCTGGTGCCATCGAATACACCATGACCAAGGCCAGGGAACAGGCAACGCTGGCCGCTGATTGCCTGGAGAGCCTACCCGACTCCGAACATAAGGAGTCCATGGTGTTGCTGACTGAGCTTGCGGTTGCTCGAGTCAGCTAGTGGTTTGTCGGGTTAGGCAAAGCCGTAACCCGACACTGCTTAGCGCTGTAACTCACCGCAGCCCCTCACGCCCATGGGGCGCGTCAAAATCCAGCGCCGGTCCCACCGGCACGATCTGCGTCGGGTTGATGGTGCGCTGGCTCACGTAGTAGTGGCGTTTGATCTGACCGATGTCCACCGTCTCGGCCACGCCCGGCTCCTGATACAGATCCCGCACATACGCAGAGAGCGCGGGGAAGTCCTGAATCCGCTGCCGATTGCATTTGAAATGACTGAAATACACCGCGTCGAAACGGATGAGTGTGGTAAACAGCCGCCAGTCGGCCTCCGTCAGCTGGCCACCGACCAGGTACCGCTGGCCCGATAACCGTTGCTCCAGCCAGTCGAGCGAATCAAACAGCGCTCCGTAGGCTTCTTCGTACTTGTCCTGTGCAGTGGCAAAACCGGCTTTGTAGACGCCGTTATTGACGGTGTCGTAGACCCGGGCGTTCACCGCATCAATGTCTTCCCGCAGTCCTTCCGGGTAGAAGTCCAGGTCGCTCCGCACGCCGTCGAGATCGTTGAACGCCGAGTTGAACATGCGGATGATCTCCGCCGATTCGTTACTGGCAATCGTCTGCTTCTGGGTGTCCCAGAGCGTGGGCACCGTCACCCGACCGGTGTAGTCCGGGGCCGCCCTGGTATAAAGCTCATGCAGAAAGCGCAAGCCATGCAGATGATCCCGGTGCTGCTCGCTGTCGGGCCGAAACTCCCAGCCGTTCTCGACCATATCCGGATGCACCACCGACACGGAAATATGCTGCTCAAGCCCTTTCAACTTGCGGAAGATCAGCGTTCGATGCGCCCACGGGCAGGCCATGGACACATACAGGTGATAACGGCCAGACTCGGCCTTGAAGCCACCCTCACCGTCCGGCCCCGGCGAACCATCGGCCGTCACCCAGTTCCGGAACCGGGCCGCCTCCCGCTCGAACTTGCCGCCGGTCTTGTCGGTGTCGTACCACTTGTCGTGCCATTTGCCGTCGATTAACAGGCCCATGAGGTCCTCCGATTAAAAATCCTGATGATCGGCAATGGCCTCTGGGAGAGACTGCTCGGAGTTTGCCGAGGGTGTCGGGCAAGGCCTTCGCAAACCGTGCATTGCCAGGGATGGCAATGCCGAGCCCCCAGGGACGGGTTCACGGCGTGTTTGCGAAGGCCTTGCCCGACACCCGCTGCCCCAAAAGCCAGAAGCCATTCGAAACTAAGAGCAGAATACCGGCGACCCTGCTACCCTCTCAAACAAGCATTTCTGGCCAACAACCTCAGATTATTCGAACATGCACACAGCCATCACCATAGACGCCCTCAAAGTCCTCGACGCCATTGATCGAAAAGGCAGCTTCGCCGGCGCCGCATCCGAGCTCTTCCGGGTCCCCTCCGCCATCAGCTACACCGTGCAGAAACTGGAGGAAGACCTCAATGTGGCCATCTACGATCGCACCGGCCACAGGGCCCGGCTGACACCGGCTGGCCGATACCTGCTGGAAGAGGGGCGCACCCTGCTCGAAGCCGCAGAAAACCTCGCCCACACCACCCGTCAGGTGGCACAGGGCTGGGAAACCCGCCTGCGAATCGGCTTCAATTCGCTGCTGCCGGCAGAGTGCCTGTTTCCAGCCATCAAGGAATTCTATGAGCTCGGGGTGCCAGTGGATGTCCAGATTGTCGAGGAAGTGTTTGCTGGCACCTGGGATGCCCTGCAAAGCCGGCGGGTGGACCTGATCATTGGTGCCGACAGCCTCAGCAAACCGGCTGGAAGCTACACCACCAAAGCACTGGGCGAGATGCCTTTCGTATTTGCAGTGGCGGCAGACCATCCTCTGGCGAACGTCGACACGCCCCTGCAGGAGGAGGACATTTCCCGCTATCCTGCGGCCGTGGCTGCGGACACCTCGCGTTCGCTCCCTCCCGGGCACGCCGGAATATTCCACCGGCAACGCACGCTTACCGTTGCCAACATCGACCAGAAGGTTGCCGTACAGGTGGCAGGCCTCGGGGTCGGCTGGCTACCCAGATCACGAATCCGTCAACAGCTCAAAGACGGTACCCTCGTGGCCAAGACGGTTCAGGCCTCAAGACAACCGATCACTCTGCATCTGGCGAGGCACGCCGAAGACCAGGGCAAGGCGCTGATGTGGTTCTGGGAACGGCTCGGGCGCGAAGAGGCCGTTTCGGAATGGCTAAGAGACTGAAATAACAGCCAATGGTATGACTTCGACAGATGTACACACTGGTCGACTGAGTCAACGGATACCATCCCCATATCGTTTATACTGCGACAAACTTCATCGCCGAAGGGAGCTCTTTGATGCGGCAGCTGTCGGAACTGGATGCCTCGTTCCTGTACCTGGAATCGGAAACCACACCGATGCACATCGGTGGCATCTACCTTTTCGATGCCGGCGAATGCGACCGGCCATTGGCCTTCAGCACCTTCGTAGCCTATCTTCGCAGCCGCCTCCACGTGGTGCCGGTGTTTCGGCAGCGCCTGAGGGAAATCCCGCTTCGGCTTGGCCGGCCTTACTGGATTGATGACACCGAGTTCAGCCTGGAGCGACATCTGGCCTATGTGAACATGGGCGAACACGGGCAGAAGGCCAACCTGATGACCCTGGCGTCGCGGATACTGGAACAACCCCTGAAAAAAGATCGCCCGCTCTGGCACATCACTTTCGTGGATGGTTTCCGTCTGGGCGAGGACAATACCGGCAACGAAGGGTTTGCACTCATCGTCAAGTTGCACCATGCGGCCATCGACGCCTTCAGCGGTGAGGAGATCATCGGCAAGTTGCTCGAATACACCCCCGAGCCGCGACCGATTACGCCGCCAAGACCCTGGTCACCCCGCCCCCGGCCCTCCGAAGAGCGGGTGATGCTACAGGCCGGCGCCAATATCCTGCGCACTCCCTTGCAGGTCACGTCCCTGGCAGCCAACGCGATCGAGGCCACGACCCGCGGCCTTATCCAGAAACAGTTGCGAAAACTGCCGTTGCCACTGCCTCTGTTCTCGGCGCCCCACAGCCCATTCAACCGGCAGATCACCGCCAACCGGCAGATTGTCGCGGCCAGCGTTGAACTGTCCCGGCTGAAAACCATCAAGGCCACGCTCGGAGACGTCACGTTGAACGACGTGGTGCTGGGGCTCTGTGCCGAAACGCTTCGCCGCTACCTCATCAGTGAAGGTGCGGGCAGCGGCAAGTCACTGGTTGCCATGACACCGATATCGGTTCGCTCCAACAGCCTTCGCAAGGCGACCGGCAATCAGATGTCGGCGATGCTTCTGGATCTGGCTACCAACGAGGCCAATCCGGCTCAACGCATCCGGCGGATTCACTGGAACGCGGTTGCCTCCGAACCCTACCGCGAGGCCATAGCCGCAGACCGACTGACCGAGCTGCTGCCGTCAACCATGCTGGCGCTCTCGGCCCGACTCTACTCGGAACTGCAGATCGCCCAGCGCTACCGACCGCTGTTCAACCTGCCGATCACCAACGTTCCCGGTCCTCAGGTACCCCTGTATCTGCAGGGGGCGAGACTCGTGCAGCAGTACAACACCGCGCCGCTGTTCGACAGCATGGGGCTGGTCATTGTCGCCGTCAGTTACGAAGGTCGCCTGACCCTCAACTTCACGCTCTGCCCGGACGTTGTGGCCAATGGCGATGCCCTCCAGGCGCATGTGGCTGAAAGCCTGGATGCGATTGAAGATGCTGCCCATCGGCTGGGTACGGAAGGTGCTGCGGAACCGGCGCCGGCCACAGCGACCCAGTCGCTGGCCGATGATGCGATGGCGGTAATGGAAGGACTGCTTAAAAGAGCCATGCGCCGCTTTCGGGCCTGAATGCCCGCAAGCGGCGCAAATAACGGCTTTACTCGAAGGCCCAGCGGAGGAACGCTTTCTTTTCCTCGTCGCTCGCGGTCTGCCAGATGGCCTTGAGCTGATCCAGTGCGGTGGTATCTTCGCCCATCTCGACCGAGCCAGACGCCTGCGCAGACTCCGGCAACGGGGTCCGGGCCATTGCGGCTGCCTGCGACGGATCCCAATCTGTAGACGTAGCAACAGTCTGCCCTGACGAAGCAACGATCGCGGCACTGAATTGAGGCAACATCTGCTCCGCTTCGGCGCGGGAGTCCGGTTTCTCAAACTCGAAGGCGTAGGTCTCGCCCGCCGCCGCGTCAAAACGCGCTACCTGAGGCTTGCTCTCGATTACGTGCACTTTGGATTCGCCATTGCGAACCACCTCCGACTTGGCCCAGATGGTCTTGTAAACAAAAACCACCTCATTTTTCCCGGGCAGAAGGGCGTAATCCAGGGCCAGGTCGTCCATCAGAAAGTTGGACATTGTCCGACCATTCACCCGGGTAACGACAATCTCTCCGGGCGCTTTGAGAACGGCCGCATTGGCAGCGGCGTCGGGATTGCCCTCCCAGGTTTCCACCACACTCACGCTGGACGCGCAACCCGACAGGACTAGCAACAGTAACGGGAGCAAAACGGCGCTTTTGCCAATGGCGTGCGATCTGGGTCGCCGTAGGCTGTGAATGAACGAACCGAATACTTGGGAAATGGTCATTGACTCTCCTTGAAAACATGAACGAAAGGGCCCGGGGCGTTGACCGCCGCTGTTGCATTCTGACGACTGCGTTTGACAAGGGCAAGACACCGAGACGGGTGGTGTCCATGGCGGCGTTTGGCGTTGCCTTGATCCCGACTGAGACCTGGCTCGTAAAAATGTAAAAAAATGTTGAATTCGGCCCGATTTGGATTAACTTAAAACAGATCGGCAATGACAAACACGGCGCCCGAAAAGCAAAAACGAAAAGTGGGCACAGGAGATAACATGGATACCCAACGCAGGACCGGAGAAGAAGGGCCGGTTCCCTTTCGCAGTAGCCGATTTTTCTGTGTAGGGAGCAAATGGTACTTCACCACCCGGGAGGGGTTTGACAGTGGTCCCTTCGCTTCTCGGGAACGCGCCGAAACCGGCCTCAAGCGATTTTTGCATGTTGTTCGCCTGTTGCCCGAAGAGCAGCAGATACACTAGGCCAACGATCCCGGTCAGCGTCTAGACCATGACCGGGACCAGCCAGTAATCCACTGCCCAGAGGCAGGCCAGGGCCATTGCGCCGGCAACCACATCGTCCACCATGATGCCCAGCCCGCCCGGGAGACGCCTGTCGAGCCAGCCAATCGGCCAGGGTTTGGCAATGTCGAACAGCCTGAACAAAGCAAAGGCGCCCAAAACCCCGTAAATCGTATCCGGGAACAGCCCCAGGGCAATCCACATACCCACAAACTCATCCCACACGATGCCACTGTGGTCGTGTACCTTGAGATCCTCGGCGGTCTTTCCGCACAGCCAGACACCGACTAGGAAGGCCGCCAGAACCACCAGCCAGTAGGCCAGCGATGGCATCCAGGCAATGCCATACCACAGGGGAATGGCGGCAAGGCTGCCCCAGGTACCGGGCGCTCTGGACGTAGCGCCGCTGCCAAGACCAAAGGCCAGCAGATGCACCGGATTACGCAGAAAACCCGGCGGAAGAATCAGCGGCGGATCGTCCTGCTCTGGCGCCTGGTTGGAATGACTCATTGACGCCTCCTGAAATGATCGAATCCGGCATCCGGGCCTGAGGGTCCACAGTCGGTGCCATCCAGGTAAAGCCCCGGGGCAGCTTCGATGGTTCCGATCACCGTAAGCTGCCGCCTGAGTGCCTCAGGGGCACTTTCCCAGCGCTCGGGCGGGAAAGTCAGGCAAAGCTCGTAGTCATCGCCGGCCCGCAAGGCCAGCTCCGGCGCCCGCTCTCCGGTCAGTCGTACCAGGGCCGGCGAAAGCGGCAGCGAACCGGATTCGAGTCTCGCCCCAACTTCTGATGCCTCCAGAATGTGACCAAGGTCAGCCAGCAAGCCATCGGAGATATCAATGCCTGCACTGGCGAACGGGGCTGCGGCCACGCCGAGCTGAAGTCTTGGTTGCGGCCGGTGATAGCGCTCAAGCACCGCCGCGGCATCGGCCGACGGCTCAGTTTCTGACAGGTACGCCAGGGCCGCACCGGCATCGCCCAGGGTGCCGGAGACCGCCACCAGATCGCCGGGCCGGGCGCCATTTCGACAGATGGCGTTGCCTCGGGAGACGGTGCCGTGCACCTGCAGGGTCAGGGTCAGCGGTCCAGCGGTGGTATCACCTCCCGCCAGAGCGAGCCCGAACGCCTGCGCTGCCTCGGCCAGGCCCCGGGCAAAACCTTCGAGCCAGTCTTCATCGGCCTTCGGCAAGGTCAACGCCAGTGTAAAGCATTCCGGCTGCGCCCCCATTGCAGCCAGGTCGCTGGCAGCAACCGCCAGCGACCGCCAGCCAAGGTAGTCCGGGTGATAACGGTGGGGGAAATGCACCCCTTCAACCAGGGTATCAATGGAAAAGACCAGATCCTGGCCGGCAGGCAACCGCTGAATGGCACAGTCATCGCCCGGCCCCATCACCAGCGAGGAGCCTTGCTGCCTGGAGGCCAGCGGCAGGAAGTACCGCCGGATCAGGTCAAACTCCCCCATGGGTCAGCGGGAGCGGGTCTCGGCCAGACGCAGCCGACCGCTCAACTTGTCGAGAATACTGTTGACGAACTTGTGCCCCTCGGTACCGCCAAAGCGCTTCGCCATTTCAATCCCCTCATTGATTACCACCTTGTAGGGCACATCCAGGCGGTGCTTGAGTTCGTAGGCCCCAAGCCGCACGATGGCGAGCTCCACCGGGTCCACTTCCTTGATGGGGCGATCCAGGAAAGGCTCAATCAGCTTGTCGAGTTCGCCCTGTTCCCGGTGGACGCCGCGCAGCAGATCCCGGAAATACAAAAGGTCCACCTTGGACATGTCATTGTCCACCATAAACTCGGCCTCGATGTCCGAGATCGCGGTCTTGCTGAAATGGCGCTGATACAGCCCCTGCATCGCCAGCGCTCGCGCGCGACGGCGGTCACCGGCCTTGGGCTGGCCCGAGGCGGCCGGCTTCGGTGACGTCTCTTCAGATTCGCTCATTACTCACCCAGTTTCCTGAACAGGCTGACCATTTCCAGGGCAGTAATGGCCGCTTCGGCGCCCTTGTTGCCGGCCTTGGTTCCGGAGCGCTCGATCGCCTGTTCGATGGAGTCCACAGTCAGCACACCAAAGGTGACTGGTACATTGGTATCCAGGCTGACAGCGCCCAGGCCGCTGGAGGCCTCACCAGCAACGTAGTCAAAATGGGGCGTTCCGCCTCGAATCACCGCACCCAGCGCAATGATCGCGTCGTATTCGCCGGTTTCCGCAACCCGTTTGACGGCCAGCGGCATTTCGTAAGCCCCGGGCACACGCACGATCGTGATGTCGTCACTGGAAATGCCGTGGCGGCGCAAGGTATCCAATGCGCCGTCAACGAGGCTCTCGACCACAAAACCGTTAAACCGGCCCACCACCAGGGCGTAGCGGCCGGCACACTCGGTAAAATCACCTTCAATTACTCGGATATCTGCCATCGATGGCTCCTTCACGGGTGACTGCCCCAAGGCCGTCACCGGGTTCGTCATTCAGGGGTATAGGGCACGTATTCAACCACTTCCAGGTCGAAACCGGAAATGGCGGAGAACTTGATGGGCGGGCTCAGCAGGCGCATCTTGCCAACGCCCAGATCCCGCAGGATCTGGGAGCCGGTACCCACGGTAAAATAGACACCGGAGCCGCCCTTGCCCGTGGTCCCCTGACCTTCGTTGAAAAATTCCTGGATACGGTCTTCCAGGTTGTAGCTGTCTTCGGCACTGTTGAGCAGCACCACCACACCCTTGCCTTCTTCGGCTACTTTCTCCAGGGCATGGTGCAGCGGCCAGCTCCGCGAATCCTTGCGCCGGGCGCCCAGCAAATCCCGCAGGGTGTCGGTGATGTGCACCCGAACATAGACTGGCTCGTGGGGCGTGATCTCGCCCATCACCATGGCCAGATGAGTGGCGCCCTGGATATTGTCCCGGTAGGTACGCAGATTGAACAGGCCATACTCGGTGTCGAGCTCGTTCTCTTCCACGCACTCCACGGTGCGCTCGTTCATCGTGCGGTAGTGGATCAGGTCGGCAATGGTGCCAATCTTCAGGCCGTGCTCCTGGGCAAAACGCTCCAGATCCTCACGGCGCGCCATGGAGCCATCATCGTTCATGATCTCGCAGATCACGCCCGCAGGTTCGCATCCGGCCAGGGCCGCCAGATCACAGGAGGCCTCCGTGTGGCCAGCCCGGCTCAGTACGCCGCCGGGATCTGACATCAAAGGAAAAATGTGGCCCGGCTGCACCAGGTCGCTGGCCCTGGCGTTGCGCGCCACCGCCGCCTGCACGGTGCGAGCACGATCGGCCGCGGAAATACCGGTGGTCACACCTTCGGCCGCCTCGATGGACAGGGTGAACTTGGTGCCAAAGCCGGACGCATTCTGCTGCACCATCAGGGGAAGCCCGAGCTGCTCACAGCGGTCACGGGTCATCGGCATGCAGATCAGGCCGCGGCCGAATCGGGCCATGAAGTTAATGGCCTCGGCGGTACAGTGTTCCGCCGCCATCACCAGATCACCCTCGTTCTCACGATCTTCGTCGTCCATCAGGATGACCATCTTGCCCTGACGGATATCTTCAATGATCTCTTCAATGCTGTTCAGTGCCATGGGGTTTTGCACCTTTGCGGCGTTCCGGCACACGGAACACCCTGAATGTATGGATTACTCGCGGGCCAGGATCAGGCGTTGATCCTCACCCACCTGACGTCGGTCCAGCACCTTCCATTGTACTTTATCTGCCATGGTTTCCAGCGGCAGGTGGGCAGTCGGTCGCCCGGTACTGCCCAGGAACACGGGAGCCTGATAGAGCCATAATTCGTCGACCAGGCCTTCGCTGATAAACGTGCCGGCGAGCGTTGGCCCGGCTTCCACCAACAGTTCGTTGATGCCCAGTTCGCCCAGCGAGTCGAGCAATTCCGCCAGATCAATGCCATTGTCCTTCCAGGCCACGCCAGTGAGGCTGACCCCAAGCGCCGCCAGATCCTGGGCAGGCGCCGTTGCCAGGGTGGAGGACGCGCAGAACACCTGAACATTCCCTCCTTGGAGGATCTTGGCCGACGACGGCGTACGGGCATCCCGGTCCGCGATCACGCGCAGGGGCTGCCGGGAAGGTTCTGTGGCATCGCCGATATCCCCCAATTCCTCACGTCTCACGGTCAGGGACGGGTCGTCCGCCAGCACGGTGCCCACCCCGGTCAGGATGGCGTCACTGATGGCCCGAAGACGCTGGACGTCCCGGCGGGAATCGGCGCCCGTGATCCACTGGCTCTCGCCGGAAGCCATGGCGGTGCGGCCATCCAGGCTCGCGGCCATCTTCAGCCGCACCCAGGGCCGTCCGGTGTTCATCCGTTTCATGAATCCGGGATTGAGCCGTGCGGCTTCCTCGGCCAGAAGGCCTTCGGTTACCCGCACGCCGGCGTCCCTGAGCATATCCAGTCCACGACCGGACACCGAAGGGTTCGGATCTTTGGTAGCCGCGAATACATGGGCGACCCCGGCATCAATCAATGCCCGGGCGCAGGGCGGCGTGCGCCCAAAGTGGCTACAAGGCTCAAGAGTCACGTAGGCGGTGGCGCCACGGGCGTCAGGGCCAGCCTGACTGAGCGCCCGGGTTTCAGCATGGGCTTCGCCAGCACGCTCATGCCAGCCCTCGCCCAGGATCCGGTCGCCACGGGCAATCACACAACCCACTCGGGGATTGGGATGGGTGGAGTACCGACCGCGCCAGGCAAGCTGGACAGCCCGGGCCATCATGGCCCTGTCGCGGTTCTCGATCATGCCTGTCCTTTCGGGGAATGGTTGTCTGCCAGCGCCTTGGCCACATCAACGGCGGTATCGCCATTGCTGGCAGAGAGCCGTTCGATCTCTTCCTTGAACTCGTTGATATCCTGGAAACTGCGATAGACCGAAGCAAAGCGGACGTAGGCCACCTTGTCGAGCTGACGCAACTCGGTCATCACCTCTTCACCGAGCTGCATCGACTTCACTTCCCGCTCGCCGGTGGCTCTCAGTCGATACTTGATGCGATTGAGGGCACCGTCGATCTCTTCGATGCTCACCGGCCGCTTTTCCAGTGCTTTCATGATGCCGGACCGCAACTTGTCTTCGTCAAAGGGCTGACGGGTACCGTCCTGCTTGACCACCCTCGGCATCACCAGCTCGGCGGACTCGAAGGTTGTAAAGCGCTCCCGGCAAGACAGGCACTCCCTGCGGCGACGTACCTGATCGCCCTCGGCCACCAGCCGGGAGTCAATCACCTTGGTGTCGGCTTCACCACAGAAGGGACAATGCATAGTCAGGAGCTCCGGAAAGGACGCCGGGCCGATGGATCGGCCCGGCAGAACATCACACTAGTCTAGACGGAAAACGCTCAGCCGTAGACCGGGAAGCGGGCACACAGGGCTTCCACCTGCTCACGAACCCGGGTGTTAACCGCTTCGTCCTCGAGGTTGTCGAGAATGTCGCAAATCCAGCCCGCCAGATCACGGCATTCGGACTCGCCGAAACCGCGCGTGGTGATGGCCGGCGTACCAATCCGCAGGCCCGAGGTCACAAACGGCGAGCGCGGGTCGTTGGGCACCGCGTTCTTGTTGACGGTGATGTGGGCACGACCCAGAGCTGCGTCTGCGTCCTTACCCGTAATGTCCTGCTTGATCAGGCTGACCAGGAACAGGTGGTTCCTGGTGCCACCGGAGACAACGTCGTAACCGCGATCCACGAACACCTGGGCCATGGCCGATGCATTCTTGACCACCTGCTGCTGGTAGGTCTTGAACTCGTCACTCATGGCTTCCTTGAAGCACACTGCCTTGGCGGCAATGACGTGCATCAGCGGGCCGCCCTGGCCGCCCGGGAACACGGCGGAGTTCAGCTTTTTCTGCAGATCGGCGTCGTCGCACGCCAGGATCAGGCCGCCACGAGGCCCACGAAGGGTCTTGTGCGTGGTGGTCGCTACCACGTGGGCATGGGGGACCGGATCCGGATACACGCCGGCGGCAACCAGGCCTGCCACGTGGGCCATATCCACGAACAGGTAAGCACCCACCTTGTCGGCGATTTCGCGGAAGCGGGCAAAATCCAGCTCCTGGGAATAAGCGGAGAAGCCGGCAATAATCATCTTTGGCTTGTGCTCGAGCGCCAGGGCCTCAACTTCGTCGTAATCGATCAGGCCGGTTTCCGGGTTCAGGCCATACTGCACGGCGTGATAGATCTTGCCAGAGAAGTTGACGCTGGCGCCGTGTGTCAGGTGGCCGCCATGGGCCAGGCTCATGCCCAGCACGGTATCACCGGGCTTGAGCAGGGCCATGAACACGGCGGAATTGGCCTGGGAGCCGGAGTGCGGCTGAACGTTGGCGTAGGCAGCTCCGAACAGCTCCTTGGCGCGCTCAATCGCCAGTTCCTCGGCAATATCAACGAACTCACAGCCACCGTAGTATCGCTTGCCAGGGTAGCCTTCAGCGTACTTGTTGGTCAGCACGCTGCCCTGGGCTTCCATTACCCGGGGGCTGGTGTAGTTTTCGGAAGCGATCAGCTCGATGTGAGCTTCCTGGCGCTTCTCTTCCGCCTGCATGGCGTTCCAGAGTTCGTCGTCAAAGCCGGCGATTTTCATTTCACGATTAAACATGGATGCGCTGCCCCTGTGTGCTTGGCTGGCCCGGAGTGCATTCGCAAGCTCCACGCCCCTGAAAAATTGGGCCGCTATTCTATCTTACAAACGGGTAAAAAATCATCTTTTATACCGTCCGCAGATACCGGCATGCGGCGGGCTCCGGTTTCTGCTCAATTGCTATCAATGGTGCGTTTCGTTACCTTAGCCGATTACTGTTCTCAGGTACCGGCATCGGTGGTGTCGGCCTTCGGGGCGGGCGGTCCGGGATACGCTGTGAATACATCCCTGTACGCTCGGCAAAATCATCCCTGATTTTGACGATCCCGGACCGCCCGCCCCGAAGCCCTTGATCAGGCACCTGACGTGTATTCATTTCTCAAGCGACTGTTTGATAAAAGGATTCTGCCAACATGGCCCAATACGTCTACACCATGAACCGCGTGGGCAAGGTGGTTCCGCCCAAGCGCGAGATCCTCAAGGATATTTCCCTCAGTTTCTTTCCCGGCGCCAAGATTGGCGTGCTCGGCCTGAACGGCGCCGGTAAGTCCACCCTGCTGCGTATTATGGCGGGCGTGGACCAGGATTACATCGGCGAGGCACGGCCCCAACCTGGCATCAACGTGGGCTACCTGCCCCAGGAACCGGAGCTGGACGAAGAGAAAACCGTCAAGGAAATCGTGGATGAAGCCGTGTCCGGCGTCCATGACGCCCTGGCAGAGCTGGATCAGGTCTATGCCGCCTACGCCGAACCGGACGCGGACTTCGATGCCCTGGCAAAACGGCAGGGCGAGCTCGAGGCCTATATTCAGGCCACCGACGGCCATGACATCGAGCGCAAGATGGAAGTGGCCGCCGACGCGCTGCGTCTGCCACCCTGGGACCAGAAGGTGAAAGTTCTGTCCGGTGGTGAGCGCCGCCGGGTGGCACTGTGCCGGCTGCTGCTTTCCGGCCCGGACATGCTGCTACTGGACGAGCCCACCAACCATCTGGACGCCGAATCCGTCGCCTGGCTGGAGCGCTTCCTGCACGATTACGAAGGCACCGTGGTGGCCATTACCCACGACCGCTACTTCCTGGACAACGTCGCCGGCTGGATTCTGGAACTGGACCGCGGCCACGGCATTCCGTTCGAGGGCAACTACAGCCAGTGGCTGGAGAACAAGGAGAAGCGCCTGGAGATGGAAGCCAAACAGGAGGCTTCCCACCAGAAAGCCATCAAGCAGGAACTGGAGTGGGTTCGCAGCAACGCCAAGGGCCGTCAGTCCAAGAGCAAGGCCCGTCTGGCCCGCTTCGAGGAAATGAGCTCCCAGGAATTCCAGAAGCGCAACGAAACCAACGAGCTGTACATTCCGCCCGGCCCGCGCCTGGGTAACAAGGTGATCGAGGTGGACGGCATCAGCAAGTCCTTCGACGACCGTTTGCTCTATGAGGATGTGTCCTTCAGCGTACCGCCCGGTGCCATTGTCGGCATCATTGGTGGTAACGGCGCCGGCAAATCCACCCTGTTCAAGATGATCGCCGGGTTCGACAAGCCGGACTCCGGGAACATCACCGTGGGTGAAACCGTGGAGCTGGCCTACGTCGACCAGATGCGCGATCTGGATGGCAGCAAGACCGTCTGGGAAGAGCTCTCCGACGGCAACGACATCATCAAGGTGGGCAATTACGAGACGCCTTCGCGCGCCTACGTGGGTCGCTTCAACTTCAAGGGCAGCGACCAGCAGAAGCGTGTTGGCGACCTGTCCGGCGGTGAACGCAACCGCCTGCACCTGGCGAAACTGCTCAAGCAGGGCGGCAACGTGCTGCTACTGGACGAGCCCACCAACGACCTGGACGTGGAAACCCTGCGCGCCCTGGAGGAAGCCCTGCTGAACTTCCCGGGCTCGGCACTGGTCATCTCACACGACCGTTGGTTCCTGGACCGGGTGGCCACGCACATTTTGGCGTTCGAGGATGACGGCGAGGTGGTCTACTTCGAGGGTAACTTCTCCGAGTACGACGAGGACTTCAAGAAGCGCAAAGGCGATTCCGCCATGCAGCCCAAGCGCATGAAGTACAAGAAGCTGGCCTGATGGCAAAAACCAAGACCGCCTACGTCTGCACTGAATGCGGTGCCGACTATTCCAAATGGCAGGGCCAGTGCACGGCCTGCCAGGCCTGGAATACCATCAACGAAGTCCGCGGCGTCAGCAGCAACAACAAAGGCGCCCGCGGCGCTCGCTTCGAGGGGTTTGCCGGCAGCTTGTCTGAGGTGCAAAGCCTGGACGACGTGAGCCTGGCCGAACGCCCCCGCATCAGCTCCGGCATGCAGGAGTTCGACCGGGTGCTGGGCGGCGGCCTGGTGGAAGGCTCGGCGGTATTGATGGGCGGCCACCCGGGCGCCGGCAAAAGCACCCTGCTGCTGCAGGCGGTCTGCCACCTGGCGGCCAGCGTTCCGGCCCTGTACGTAACTGGCGAGGAATCCCTGCAGCAGGTAGCCATGCGCGCCAAACGCCTGGGCCTTCCCACCAAAGATCTGAAAATGTTGTCCGAGACCAGCGTGGAGCGGGTCATGCAGGTGGCGGAAGCCGAGCAGCCGCGGATCCTGGTAGTGGACAGTATCCAGGTGATGCACGTGGCAGAGATCGAATCCGCCCCGGGCAGCGTGTCCCAGGTTCGCGAAAGCGCGGCCTACCTGACCCGCTTCGCCAAGCAGACCGGCACCATCCTGTTCCTGGTGGGCCATGTCACCAAGGACGGCAGCCTGGCGGGCCCGAAAGTCCTGGAGCACATGATCGACTGTTCGATCCTGCTCGAGGGCTCGAGCGACAGCCGCTACCGGACTCTTCGGGGCATCAAGAACCGCTTCGGTGCGGTCAATGAGCTGGGCGTCTTCGCCATGCTCGAGCAGGGCCTGAAGGAAGTGAAGAACCCTAGCGCGATCTTCCTGAACCGTGGCGAGGACGCCGCGCCGGGGAGCGTGGTGATGGTGGTCTGGGAAGGCACCCGGCCGATGCTGGTGGAGATCCAGGCCCTGGTGGACATGGCCCAGGGCGGCTACCCGAGGCGCGTTGCCGTAGGCCTGGACCAGAACCGCTTGGCCATGCTGCTGGCAGTCCTGCATCGCCACGGCGGCATGCACGTGTCCGATCAGGATGTATTCGTAAACGTCGTAGGCGGCGTTAAGGTCAACGAAACCAGTGCCGACCTGGCCCTGCTGGCCGCCATCGTTTCCTCCTTCCGCGACCGCGCCCTGCCCCAGGATTTGGTGATCTTCGGCGAAGTGGGCCTGTCCGGCGAAATCCGCCCGGTACCCAGTGGCCAGGAACGCATCTACGAGGCCGCCAAACACGGCTTCACCCGCGCCCTGGTGCCCAAGGCCAATGCCCCGCGCAAGGCCATCGACGGCATGAAGGTGATTCCGGTGACCAAGCTGAGTGATGCACTTTCGGCTCTGGAGGAGCTCTAGGCTTTGTTGCTTTGGAGTTTACGGAGGGGTTGGCGGAAGGGGCTTCCAAAAACCGCTACGAGCACATCCATGTGCGCTTGTCCTCGGCCATCCCTGGCCTCCGACATTTTTGGAAGCCCCTTCCGCCAACCGCCAGCTAGACCTCAAAACACAAATCTCAAATAGCGTGAGCCTGAAGATACGGTATCAGCGGCGAAACATGGATTGGGACTACATAGAGTCGATCTGGGACAGCTAGGTAGGTGGGATTAGGCAAAGCCGTAATCCGACAAAACCTGCCTAATCAATAAGGTGCGCAAACTCCCTCTCCAGCAGAGCTTGATCACCAAGATTAAGTTCAACCAGACGCTTCAGGTGCGTGGCACTATCAAGGTCAATGTACTGGCATTTAAAGCCCAGCCGATGCGGTTCCACATGCCGCAACTCCACGGCCATCACGATCCCGGCCTCATGGTCGTTGAGATGGATAATCACCTCACAGGGCTGCTTTAACGGCACCTTCCAGCCTTCCGGTCGTTTGACCAGAACACCCTTCAGAGAAATATCCAGCACCTCCGTCTTCCAGACAGATTCCTGGCAGTGAAGCTCGCAGGGCGCATCGAACTCGATACGATGGAACCGGCGTTTTTCGGGGGTTTTGGTGGGCAAGAGGTTACTCCTGTTTACCGGTCTTGTTTCACCTGACTATAGACCGGACAGGTCGTTGCATCCAGAGGAGTTTTCGAAGGGGATCAGGTTGTCGGATTACGGCACGCTTTGCGCGCCTGATCCGACCTACGAGACTGCACTGGAAATTGGCCGACAAATCTCCAATGCATGAGCGAGGCTGTTGTGGGGCCCTTTCCAAAAATGTCGTAGGCCAGGGATGGCCGGAGACAAGCCACAGGGAGGTGCTCGGAGCGGTTTTTGGAAAGGGCCCCACAACAGACTCATGCCCCAGACTCGAAGGCTAGGAAAGACTATATCTCCGAGCTCAGCGGTGGTACTCGGGGCTTAGCTCCACCACAGCCTCGATGAACGCACGGGCGTGCTCCGGATCCACATCCGGGGTAATGCCATGCCCGAGGTTGAAGATATGCCCGCTGCCAGAGCCATAACGCCGAAGAATGTCCGCCACCTCTTCCCGGATTCGCGCCGGCGGCGCGTACAGCATGGCCGGGTCCATGTTGCCCTGCAGGGCGACACGGTCACCGATGCGGGCACGGGCATTGCCAATGTCCGTGGTCCAGTCCAGGCCAATCGCATCGGCGCCTGAATCGGCGATGGATTCCAGCCACTGGCCGCCGTTCTTGGTGAACAGGATCACCGGTACACGCCGGCCGTCGTTCTCGCGAATCAGGCCATCGACAATCTTCTTCATGTAGCGCAGTGAGAATTCCTCGTAGGCCCAGCTGCTGAGCACGCCACCCCAGGTGTCGAAGATCTGTACCGCCTGGGCACCGGCCCTGATCTGGCCGTTGAGGTAATCAATAACGCTGTCTGCCAGATGGTCCAGCAACCGATGCATCACCTCCGGCTGGCCGTACATCAGCTTTTTCGCTTCCCGGAAGTCTTTGGAGGAGCCGCCTTCGATCATGTAGGTGGCCAGGGTCCAGGGGCTGCCGGAGAAACCGATCAGCGGCACCCGGCCATTGAGCGCGCCGCGGATGGTCGACACCGCGTTCATCACGTAATCCAGGTCCACCTCGGCATTGATGGTCGGCAGCGCCGCCACATCGGCCGCGGAGCGGATGGTGTTCCGGAACTTGGGGCCTTCGCCGGTCTCGAAATACAGCCCGAGACCGAGCGCATCGGGAATGGTCAGGATGTCGGAGAACAGGATGGCGGCATCCAGCGGATACCGCTCCAGCGGCTGCAGGGTCACCTCACAGGCCAGCGGTGTGTTCTTGCACAGGCTGAGAAAGTTGCCCGCTTTCGCCCGTGTGGCCCGGTATTCCGGCAGGTATCGTCCCGCCTGGCGCATCATCCACACCGGGGTGCGATCCACGGGCTGGCGCATCAGGGCGCGCAGGAAACGGTCGTTCTTCAGCTCAGTCATAGAAAATCCAGGATGTTCTGTGTATCAGGGGCTGTGGAATGGGGAGCCATAATACCCGGTTTGCCGGAATAAAAAAGGGCGGCTTTCCCGTAGGAAGCCGCCCCTCTGATCCGGATCAAGCCGGGCCTCAGATATCCAGGTAATCCATGATACCTTCGGCAGCCTGGCGGCCTTCCCAGATAGCGGTTACGACCAGATCGGAGCCACGGACCATGTCGCCGCCGGCAAAGATCTTCGGGTTGCTCGTCTGGAACATGAACTCGGCTTCTTCCGGCGCGGTCACGCGGCCGGAATCGTCGGTGCTCACTTTCAGTTCGTCAAACCAGTCCGCCGGGCTCGGGCGGAAGCCGAAGGCCACCAGAACGGCATCGGCGGGAATGACTTCTTCACTGCCCGGAACCACTTCCGGACGACGACGACCGTTCTCGTCCGGCTCACCGAGACGGGTCTGGACCACTTTCACACCCTCAACCTGATCCTCGCCAATGATGGCAATCGGCTGGCGGTTGAACAGGAACTTCACGCCTTCTTCCTTGGCGTTGGCCACTTCGCGGCGGGAACCGGGCATGTTGGCTTCGTCGCGGCGATAGGCACAGGTCACGCTCTCCGCCTGCTGCCGAATGGACGTGCGGTTACAGTCCATGGCGGTATCGCCACCGCCAAGCACCACCACGCGCTTGCCCTTCATATCGATGAAGTCCGCGGCATCTTTCTCGAAGCCCAGGCGACGATTGACGTTGGACACCAGGAACGGCAGTGCATCGTACACGCCGGGCAGGTTCTCGCCCGGGAAGCCGCCTTTCATGTAGGTGTAGGTGCCCATGCCCATGAACACCGCGTCGTACTCGTCGATGATGTCCTGCAGCTGAACGTCCTTGCCCACTTCGGTGGACAGCCGGAATTCCACGCCCATTTCCTCGAACACCTTGCGGCGACGGGTCATGACCGATTTTTCCAGCTTGAACTCGGGGATACCAAAGGTCAGCAGGCCGCCGATTTCCGGGTAGATATCGAACACCACCGGCTTGACGCCATTGCGCACCAGCACGTCGGCACAGCCAAGACCCGCGGGGCCGGCGCCAATGACGGCGACCTTCTTGTCGGTCCACTTGACCGCCGACATGTCCGGCTTCCAGCCAAGGGCGAAGGCGGTATCGGTGATGTATTTCTCGACCGAACCGATGGTGACCGCACCATACCCATCGTTCAGGGTACAGGCACCCTCACACAGGCGATCCTGGGGACAAACACGGCCACAGACCTCCGGCAGCGAGTTGGTCTGGTGACACAGCTCCACCGCCCGCATGATGTTGCCTTCCGACACCAGTTTCAGCCAGTTCGGAATGTAGTTGTGTACCGGGCACTTCCACTCGCAATACGGGTTGCCGCACTCCAGGCACCGGTGGGCCTGGGACGATGCGTGATCGGCGGTAAACGGATGATAGATCTCGCCGAACTCTTTCTTGCGCTTTTTCGCAGGCACTTTCTTCGGGTCAATTCGCCCTACTTCCACGAACTGGAAGTCGTTACTCAGTCGTTCTTTCATTATGACGCTCTCATCAACTCGATTTCGACAGGGGCCGCAGCAAGGCTGTCGGCCCCGAACCCTGGTTCCCGGCCCGTTATTCCGGACGTGCCCGGGTACTCGCCAACAGGCTGCGCAGGTTGGCCGCCTTGGGTTTCACCAGCCAGAAACGGCCGATGTAGTCGTCGAAATTCTCAAGAATGTGCTCTGCCCACTCACTGCCGGTTTCGGAAATGTGCTCCCGGATAACACCGCGCAGGTGATTACGGTAGGACTCCATGTCTTCGCTGGAAATCCGCTGGATCTCCACCAGTTCGTGGTTGTACTTGTCCACGAAGGTGTTGTTCAGGTCCATCACGTAGGCAAAGCCACCGGTCATGCCGGCGCCGAAGTTGTGCCCGGTGGAACCCAGGACGGTCACCAGCCCGCCGGTCATGTATTCGCAGCAGTGGTCGCCTGCGCCCTCGACCACGGCGTGGGCGCCGGAGTTACGCACCGCGAAACGCTCGCCCGCGGTTCCGGCGGCGAACAGCTTGCCGCCGGTGGCGCCGTACAGACAGGTGTTACCCACGATGGAGGTTTCCTGGCTCTTGAAGGCGCTGCCGCGGGGCGGCTTGACCACCAGCTTGCCACCGGTCATGCCCTTGCCCACGTAGTCGTTGGCATCGCCTTCCAGGATGAGGTTCAGGCCGCCGACGTTCCAGACACCAAAGCTCTGGCCAGCGGTACCGGTCAGGTCCAGGGTGATGGGCGCGTCCACCATGCCCTGGTTGCCGTGCAACTGGGCGATTTCGCCAGACAACCGGGCACCGATAGAACGGTCGCAGTTGGTCACCTTATAGGACCAGGCACCACCGCTCTTCTCCTTGATGGCCGCAGCAGTGTCCGCCACCATCTGCTCGGCCAGGGTGCCCCGGTCAAACGGATGGTTCCGCTCTACCTGGCAGGTCTGGGGCTTGTCCGCCGGAATGTGATCGTTGGACAGCAAGCGGGAGAGATCCAGCTTTTTCTGGCGCTCGGTATCGCCCGGCAGCCGCTCCAGCAGGTCTACCCGGCCCACCAGCTCCTCCAGGCTGCGCACGCCCAGCTTGGCCAGCCACTCACGGGTTTCCTCGGCGACAAAGCGGAAGAAATTCATGGCCATTTCCACCGTGCCTTTGAAGTGCTCTTCACGGAGGTGGTCGTTCTGGGTGGCCACACCGGTGGCGCAGTTGTTCAGGTGGCAGATGCGCAGGTACTTGCAGCCCAGTGCCACCATCGGGGTGGTTCCGAAACCGAAGCTCTCGGCGCCGAGGATGGCGCCCTTGACCACGTCCAGACCGGTCTTGATGCCACCGTCGGTCTGCAGGCGGATCTTGCCCCGCAGATCATTGGCACGCAGGGCCTGTTGGGTCTCCGTCAGGCCCAGCTCCCAGGGCGAACCGGCATAGCGGATGGAGGTCAGCGGGCTGGCCGCTGTACCGCCATCGTATCCGGAGATGGTGATCAGGTCGGCGTAGGCCTTGGCCACACCGGCTGCGATCGTACCCACACCGGGCTCGGATACCAGCTTGACTGACACCAGGGCCTGCGGGTTGACCTGCTTGAGGTCGAAGATCAACTGGGCCAGGTCCTCAATCGAGTAGATATCGTGGTGCGGCGGCGGCGAAATCAGGGTAACGCCTGGCACCGAGTAACGCAGGCGAGCGATCAGATCGTTCACCTTGCCGCCCGGCAGCTGGCCACCCTCACCGGGCTTGGCGCCCTGGGCCACTTTGATCTGCATAACGTCGGCGCTGCGCAGGTATTCGGCGGTAACGCCGAAGCGGCCGGAGGCCACCTGCTTGATCTTGGAGCGCTTCTCGGTGCCATAACGGGCCGGGTCTTCCCCGCCCTCACCGGAGTTGGAGCGCCCGCCCAGGGTGTTCATGGCCACCGCCAACGCCTCGTGGGCCTCCGGAGACAGGGCACCCAGGGACATGGCCGCCGAGTCAAAGCGCGGGAAGATCTTCTCCACCGGCTCCACGTCGGAAATGTCGATGGGCTTGATATCCTTACGGAACCCCAGCAAGTCGCGGAGTGTGGCCACCGGGCGCTCGTTCACAAGGCCGGCGTATTCCTTGTAGTGGCCGTAGTCGCCGCTGGTCACGGCTTCCTGGAGCTTGCCCACCACGTCCGGGTTGAAAGCATGGTATTCCTGGCCGTGCACATATTTGAGCAGGCCACCCTGGGTGATCGGCTTGCGCGGTTTCCAGGCGGTCGACGCCAGTTGCTCCTGGTCCTGCTGGAACTCGTAGAAGCTGGCACCCTGGATACGGCTGGGCACGCCCCGGAAGCACAGGTCCACAACTTCATCCGCCAGACCAATGGCTTCAAACAGCTGGGCACCGCGGTAGGAGGTTATGGTTGAGATACCCATCTTGGAGAGGATCTTCAGCAGGCCCTTGTTGATGCCCTTGCGGTAGTTGTTCTTGGCCTCGATCGGATCCATCAGCAGCTCGCCGGTACGGATCAGATCGTTCAGTACCTGATAGGCCAGGTACGGATAGACGGCGGTAGCACCGAAACCGAACAGCACCGCGAACTGGTGCGGATCCCGCGCCCAGCCGGTTTCCACGATGATGTTGGAATCGCAGCGCAGACCCTGCTGTACAAGATGGTGGTGAACGGCGCCGGTAGCCATCAGGGCATTGACCGGCAGCTCGCCTTCCCTGAGATCCTTGTCACTCAGGATCAGCAGTACCTTGCCATTGCGAACGGCCTGCTCGGCCTCCTCGCACACCTGGCGGATGGCCTGTTCCAGGCCCTGTTCCGGCCGGTAGCTCATGGCAATGCGCGCCACCTCGAAGCCGGGCCGCTCATTGTTGGCAATCTTCAGGAACTTGGCTGGCGACAGGACCGGCGTGGTCAGAATGATCCGGTCGGCATGCTCGGCGGTCTCCTCGAACACGTTCCGCTCGGCGCCCAGGCAGGTCTCCAGGGACATGACGATGGCCTCGCGCAGCGGGTCGATCGCGGGGTTTGTCACCTGGGCGAATTTCTGCCGGAAATAATCGGCAACATGACGCACTTTGCTGGAAAGCACCGCCATCGGTGTGTCGTCTCCCATGGAGCCCACCGCTTCCTGACCATTCTCGGCCAGCGGGCGCAGCACCTGATCACGCTCTTCGTAAGTGACCATGAACATCTTCTGGTGCACCAGCAGCTCATCGGCATCCATCAGACGGAAGTCCGGCGTGTCCTGGTTCAGGGTGGTCTCCACCCGCAGTGCATTCTCGCGCAGCCAGCGCTTATACGGCTGGGCGGTTTTCAGACGCTGATCGATGTCCTTGGTGTGCAGGACCTCACCGGACTCGGTGTCGATGGCCAGCATCTGGCCGGGCCCCACTCGACCCTTGGCCACCACATCGTCCGGCTGGTAACCGTAGGTGCCGATCTCGGAGGCCAGGGTAATGAAATCGTCCTTGGTGATCACCCAGCGCGCGGGGCGCAGGCCGTTACGATCGAGCATACAGACCGCGTAGCGGCCGTCCGACATAACCAGGCCGGCGGGGCCGTCCCAGGGCTCCATGTGCATGGAATTGTATTCGTAGAACGCGCGCAGCTCCGAATCCATGCTGTCGACGTTCTGCCAGGCCGGCGGAATCATCATCCGCACGGCGCGGAACAGATCCACACCGCCGGCCAGCAGCACTTCCAGCATGTTGTCCATGCTGGAAGAATCAGAACCGGTCAGGTTTACCAGCGGTTGCAGCGTCTGCAGGTCCGGCAGGTGTGGCGAGCTGAACTTCGCCGCCCGGGCAATGGCCCAGTTGCGGTTGCCGTCGATGGTGTTGATCTCACCATTGTGCGCCAGATAGCGGAACGGCTGGGCCAGCGGCCACTTGGGCATGGTGTTGGTGGAGAACCGCTGGTGGAACACGCAAATGGCGGTCTCCAGATCGGGATCGCCCAGATCCTTGTAGAAGTTGGCCAGGTCCGCCGGCATCATCAGACCTTTATAGGCCAGTGTCCGATGCGAAAGGCTGCAGATGTAGAACTCTGGATCGTCCGCCATGTCGCTCTCGGCGTGGCGGCGGCCCACGAAGAGACTGATCGCGAAGTCACGCTCTTCCTTGCCACCGGGAACCACGAACACCTGCTCGATACGCGGCAGGCAATCCAGCGCCATGGGGCCAAGGCAGCTGTCATCCACCGGCACTTCGCGCCAGCCCATGATTTCAAGCCCCTGCTCGGTAAGACGCTTTTCCAGTGCGGCCCGACCTGCGGCCGCTTTGCTCTCATCCGGGTTCAGGAAGACCTGGCCCACGGCAAAAAGATCACCGGGCTCTTTGCCAAACGCCGCTTTGGCGGCTTTCTTCAAGAAACCATCCGGGCTCTGGATCAGCAGGCCACAACCATCGCCGGTCTTACCGTCTGCAGCGATACCACCGCGGTGGGTCATGCAGGTCAGAGACTCGATGGCAGTTTGCAACAACTTGTGGCTGGCCTCGCCCTTCATGTGGGCGATCAGACCGAATCCGCAGTTGTCCCTGAATTCATCGGGATGATACAAACCTGTCATCATAAGCGTTCTCTCGCGTAGAAATGCTTTTCAATCAAAGAGTTAATGAGCGCAAGGCCCTACAACCACCCTTTGACACTGAAAATGGGGGCTGGCTATTTTACACACGTAGAAATACGTACTCAAATCGGAGTGAAATTATTGTGGGAAGCCCAGACCGGAATTACCAGCCCAAGGTATGGGCCACAAGGGATTGGGATGGAACTCCAATCCCTCACAAATCGCTGGCGGAACGGATCCAGGGAGACCGGGAGGCAAGCGCTTCCGGCAACCTCGATACCGCGGCGCTGGCGCCCTCAAAACTGTCGAAGTCGCCATAGAATACCATAAACCAGGGGCGCTCTTGCCTTTCGCCTACGGTGTATACAATATCATCGAGGCGGGCATGGCGCTGCACTAGATCGACAGCAGTCTGCTCAAGATTGCCTGCGACCAGTTGAATCGTCCATCCTCCACGGTTCCTGAGCTGTTCCAGAGGGACAAAGTACTCCGGATATGCTGGCTGGAAACCGGTTCCGGCCTGCAGCTCTGGCTCTGGCTCTGGCTCTGGCTCTGGCTCTGGCTCTGGCTCTGGCTCTGGCTCTGGCTCTGGCTCTGGCTCTGGCTCTGGCTCTGGCTCT
>NZ_FOYV01000004.1:0-140867 GCF_900115175.1 Marinobacter gudaonensis | reverse complement strand
GCTCTGGCTCTGGCTCTGGCTCTGGCTCTGGCTCTGGCTCTGGCTCTGGCTCTGGCTCTGGCTCTGGCTCTGGCTCTGGCTCTGGCTCTGGCTCTGGAATAGCATCGGCGGGTTTGTCGACGCCTGTCAACGGAACCTCCGGCTGCTCCTCTGGCTCCTTCGAAGGCGCGCTGACGGGCACCTTAACCGCCTCGGATTCCGGCCCTATAGTGATACTCTTACGAACTGGCTCAGGCCCCTTGACCGGCATCTCGGCCACCGACTGATCATACTGCTGCGAGACGAACCACCAGGAACCGGCAAGCAGCACAAGAGCGAGCCCCGGCCAGGCAAACCGCGCCCATGGCACACTTGCGGTTCGTTGTTTGGGAGGCGACGCCACCATATCCAACCAGACGCCGGGCGCGACACGCTTCAGGCGCGCAAAGCTGCCCTGGCTCAGAGCATGAAGCCTGGCCAACCGCGATGACGTAAGTAACTCGCTGGCCTTGCCGCCGGCGGCATGAACCCGAGGCTCCAGATACGCGAGGATATCGTCTTTCGTGAGTGGAGGCAGGTGAACCTGATGAACCCCGGTCGATGACGGCTCCACCGCCAGCGCCCGAACCAGGCCATCGGACCCGGCGAACACCGGCACCGCGCTGGCGCTGCGATCGGAATCCAGAAAGGCTGCCAGTAATAACCGCAACAATTCAGGCGGCGCCCGGTCAGCATCATCAACCAGAAGGACCATGCGGCGGCCTTTGCGGACCCGGGATTCCGTCCACCGGAAAAACCGGTAGATGAGATCCCGGTGACTGTCTCCCTGGCCAAAATCTGAGCGGGCGACTGCCTTGAGATCCCGCGCCAGCGCCTGCGTACTGGTCAGGGCCGCCGCGGGAATCCGGTGAAATTCCAGGCGTGAGGATTCGCTGCGAACCAGTTCGGCAAGAATGCGGGTTTTGCCTGCACCTTGCGCACCGGTGAGCAGCAAGGCCATGTCGCCGAACCCGCAGAGATGACGCAAGGTTTCAAGGGCATGATGGCGCATGGCATCGGGAAAAAAGGGGGTTTCCATGTCCAGCGGATTTGCCCGCAACCCGAAACGCTGTTGCAGGCGCGGAAACAGGCCGCCGCCATCCAGGCTGTTGAGGTTGTCTTCGATCACCGTTGTCTTCCCTGCTCGCTCACCTGGCTCCCCTCTATCGACTCTCGCAGATCCTTACGCAGCTGGCGTGCAGAAACGGGAGAACGTGGTGGCCAGGTTGTCCGGATCCGCATCAGAGGTGACAAACGCGTCTCCCACGGCCTTCAGCAGAACCAGTCGCAACTGGCCATCCACGTTTTTCTTGTCAACCGCCATAAGCTTCATGAAATCATCCGCAGTCATGCCTACCGGTGGCTTCTCGGGCAGCCCTGCGCGCGCCACGAGCCGCCGGACCCGATCGCAATCCGCCCGTGAAATCATCCCCTCAAGGCAGGACAGCTCAGCCGCCATCAACATACCCGTGCCAACAGCCTCGCCATGCAGCCAATTGCCATAGCCTGCATAGGTTTCTATGGCATGACCAAAGGTATGCCCAAGGTTCAGGATGGCCCGAATCCCCCCCTCACGCTCGTCGAGGGCAACCACCTCCGCCTTACAGGCACAGGATCGATAGATCGCCTCGGCCAGTTCGGCAGGCTGTAAGGCAACAAGCGCTTCCATGTTATCTTCCAGCCAGGCCAGGAACCCGGTATCACGGATCAACCCATACTTGATGATCTCGGCCAGTCCAGCCGACACTTCCCGGGGTGGAAGAGTCTGTAGCGTGCGGGTGTCAATCAAGACCGCCTTCGGCTGATAGAAGGCACCAATCATGTTCTTGCCGAGGGGGTGGTTGATGCCGGTTTTGCCACCGACAGACGAATCCACCTGTGACAGCAGAGTCGTAGGGATCTGGATGAACGGCACCCCGCGCTGGTAACAGGCAGCGGCAAAACCCGCCATGTCTCCGACCACACCGCCTCCGAGGGCCACAACGGTCGTCTTGCGGGTGTGCTGCTGCTCCAGCAGCCCATCGAAGATCCGGTTAAGCGTCTGCCATTCCTTGAACTGCTCACCATCCGGCAGGATGACCGAATGCACCTGCTTGCCCGGGAAACACCCCCGCGCCTTGTCGAGATAAAGCGGCGCCACGGTGTCATTAGTCACCACCATCACCTGAGAGCCGGTAACAAAGGGGGTCAGATCCCGGGCTTCCAGCAGCCCTTCGCCGATCATGATGGGGTAACTGCGATCACCCAGTTGAACGGAGAGCTCTCTTACAGTCTCAGACATGATTACGACCTTCCTTCCGAATCTGCCGCTTGTGCCTTGGTGTCCTGGGGTTCAGACGATTCACCAGCTGTCGCACGACGAGCCTCGGGCTTTTGCGGTCTGTATACATAACGATATCGGCCAGCCCGGTATAGAGCGGATCGCGAACAGAGAACAGTTTCCTCAGGACGGCTTCCGGATCATCGTTCTGCAACAGAGGTCGGTTCCGGTCTTTTCGGGTTCGCTCCACCTGCTGGTCAATCGAAGTTTTGAGATAGATAACGGTGGCGTCTTTCTTCAGCAGAGGGTGGTTCTCATCGCGCATGACGGCTCCACCACCGGTAGCCAACACGGTATTGCCCTCCTCGGAAAGCTCCTCGAGCATGGCCGTTTCCCGCTGCCGGAAGCCGTCCTCGCCTTCGACGTCGAATATCCAGGGAATGTTGGCCCCGCACCGGTCTTCGATGATCCGATCCGAATCCAGGAACCGGTAGCCCAACTCCTTGGCGAGCATCCGGCCGATCGTACTTTTCCCTGCACCCATGGGGCCAACGAGGACAACGCGTTTGGGCAATGGCATAACTTCCGCTCAGTTCTGTTCAGGCGGGTGAGAATAGCACAGGGTCGCAAAATCCATAAGTTCCCGCGTTTGCTGGATGGTCTGCAGACACAAAAAAGCCGCCGGTTTCACGCGGCGGCTTTTTCTGCAACCCTGACTATCGAATGAGGTCGTTCTTGATGATCTTTGGCGTGATAAAGATCAGCAGCTCACTGCGCTCATCGATGTGCTCGGTGCGCTTGAAGATGCGCCCGATGTAGGGAATGTCTCCGAGGAACGGGGTCTTGGTGGTCTGGGTGGCAACTTCGGACTGGAAAATACCACCGAGAACCACGGTCTCGCCGTTACCCACCAGCACCTGCGTGGTCACCTCATTGGTGTTGATGGATGGAATACCGGCGGTCACTTCGCCCCGGGAATCCTGGTTGACTACCAGATCCATGATGATCTTGTCATCCGGCGTGATCTGAGGTGTAACTTCAAGAGACAGTACCGCCTCTTTGAAGGAAACAGAGGTCGCGCCACTTGAGGACGCTTCCTGATACGGGATCTCTTCACCAGACTTGATGGAAGCGGTCTGACGATCGGCAGTCACGACCCGCGGCTGGGAAACGACTTCGGCCTGACCATCACTCTCCAGGGCAGACAGCTCCAGATCAACCAGGAAGTCGTCGCTGCCCCAACCGATGGCAAAGGAAGACGCACCCTCTCCGGTCACGCCCAGGTCCACAGCCAGAGCACCCGGGAAAGAGGTCTGGAACGAACCGGGGGTAGCAGCAGAATCCCGTGCATCCTGTACACCATCAAGGCCACCACCGATGGACACAATGTTGTCACCGTTAATGTCATAGGCCGCGCCGCCCCAGCGAACGCCCAGGTTCTCGGCAACGTTGGTCTGGGCCCTCACAATCCGTGCTTCAATGGAAACCTGACGCACTGGCACGTCCCAGGTGGACACGAGGCGACGGATCTCTTCAAGCTTCTCCGCTGTCTCCCGAACACTGATGGTGTTGGTGCGAACGTCGGAGGACACGAAGCCGCGGTCAGAAATCAGTTCTTCGTCTTCCTTGATCAACGACACAATGTCCGCTGCCTTGGCGTAATTGACCTGAATGATATCCAGGCGAACTGGCGCCAGTTCGGCAATCTGCTTGTTGGTTTCCAGCTCGAGTTTTTCCCGCGCGGCAATTTCGTCCGCCGGCGCTACCAGCAGCACGTTGCCAATCTGGCGCTTGTCCAGGCCCTTGGTCTTGAGAATGAGGTCCAGAGCCTGATCCCAGGGCACATTCTGCAGGCGAAGGGTGATGCTCCCGCCAACGGTATCACTGGCCACCAGGTTCAGCCCCGTGAAATCCGCAATCAGCTGGAGAACCGAACGCACTTCGATGTCCTGGAAGTTCAGGGAGAGCTTGTCGCCTGTGTACGGGAACTTCTCTTCCCGACGGGACTCGGCCTCTTCCTGGGTCAGTTCTTCCACGCTGACAGTAAACTGGCTGCCAGACTGGTAGGCGATATAGTCGTAGTTACCCTGTGGACTGATCTCCACCACAGCATTGCCGTCTTCCACGAACGTATCGATGCGGGTTACCGGTGTCGCGAAGTCTGTGACATCCAGGCGACGACGCAGGTTGCTGGGCACCGTCAGGTCTTCCATGGTGAGCCGGATCTTGCCGGCCCGCTCGGTCAGGTCGACCGGGGTACTGGAGCTACCGAGATCCAGGATCACACGGCCCTCGCCGTCCTTGCCTCGACGGAAATCAACGCCCGACAGGGCATTCCCAGCCCCACTGGCAGATGCCGAGGAAGCAGAGGTGGCGCTCGACGAACCGGCTGTGCTGGCCACAGCGCCGTCACCACCAATGGTCATGACCAGGGAGTTGCCAGAGCGGGCCGTTGCGTAGGGCACCAGCTCCACCAGGTTGAAAATCAGCCGGGTGCGATCCTTGGTTTCCACCACTGTCATGCTCTGGGCGTTGCCTGAGCCCAGCGGAATACTCCGGCTGTCCAGGCCACTGGTGGTATCCCGAAGGTCGACCGCAATACGAGCCGGCCGTTCGATGGTGTAGCCCGTTGGTTCCGGGGGCGTGCCATCAAACTGGAGTTTGACCTCAAGCCGCTCGCCCGGTAGCGACGAAAACGACACGTCTTCCAGCGTGACCGCGTTGGCCAGGCCGGATAACAACCCAAGAGCAATCACGCTGACGTATACATTGAGTTTTCTGAACATCGCTAGCCTCGACCCTAAACTTTTTTGTACGTGCATGGTTCTTTCATCTTTCATCCAACCGCTCCTTAGCCCGCGTCTTCTTCCAGGGTCAGGGAGCGAGGACGCTCAACCCAGCCACCCCGGCCATTCGGAACGATTTCGATCAGTTCGATTCGGGTTTCACTGACGCCGACAATGCGGCCGTAGTTCTGCCCCATGTAGTTGCCCGTCCGGACCCGGTGAATGCCTCCGGTGCTGTCTTCAACCAGCGCAAACAGATTGCCGGACGCTCCCTGCAGAGTGCCGACCATTTGCAGCGTCTTGAGGTCGAAATTCTCCAGCACCTCCCTGGGCCGATCCAGATCCGGCTCAACATTGCTCACCGGCTGTTCATCTACCATGGTCAGCTGAACATCAATCGGTGGCTCGAAGGGCGCCCGACGATCGGCTGCAGAATAACTGAATGCCTCGTAGGCCTTGAACTCCGGCAGGGGCTCCACATATCCGCGAGGCTTTGCACGGGTTTCCGCCATGAATTTATCAAGATCCGAAAAGCCACCGCCCTGAGAGCAGGCCGTCAGAAGCGACGCTGCACAGAGTCCCAGCCAGGCTTTTACCGCATGTTTTCCCGCCATGCTCATTCTCCAGCCCGGTAGCGGTAGGTTCGAGCAACAACCTGCATATCGAGCCGGTCTCCCTCTCCGCTAGTTGGTTTGATGGTCAGGTCATGCAACGTCACGATCCGAGGAAGGCTCGCGACACTGCTGACAAACGAGGCCAGCTCATGATAGGAACCGGACACCCGGATATTGATGGGCAGCTCGGAATAGAAATCCCGGCGCTGCTCTGGCTGAAGTTTCACCTCCTGAAGCGACAGGCCATTGCCCAGCGCCGTGTTGGTGATGTCTTCCAGCAGACCCGGAACCTCGGTTTCACTGGGCAACTGCCGCACCAGCGCGCCGAAGGTCTCTTCCATCTCTGCCATCTGGGCCTTGAACACCTCCAGGTTTGCCACCTGATAGGCCTTTTCCTCGTATTTCTTGCGAAGTTCCTGCTCGGTCTTCTCCACCCGCTCGAGCTGCGCGTACTGGTCCTTGATGAAGAACCAGTAGCCACCACCGGCAATCAGACCAAAAATAATCAGGACAACGATGGCCTTGACCGGCGCAGGCCAGATACCCGCGTTGTTGACATCCAGATCATTGATGTCGAATTCATTAAGGCTTTTGAGTGAGTCCGCGAGGCTCATTACTTACCCTCCCCTTCGGGCTCAGGTGTTTTTTGCTGCACCGACAGGTTGAACTGGCTGTAACCGGCCCGACGACTGTCGGCGGCGGATACGTTGGAGAGATTGGGATTGGTGAACCAGTCCGACTCCTCAAACTGACGCATCAGGTTGGAGATCCGGCTGTTGGATTCAGCCATGCCCACGATATCGAGTCGGTCGCCGGTGCGCTTGAGGTCTGTGTAGTACAGACCGTCGGGCAGCGTTCTGACCAACTCGTCAAACACCCGGACAATGACCGGGCGCTTGCCCTGGAGATCCTGGATCACCTGCATACGGGCAAGAAGCTCATCGCGCTGGCGCTTGAGGTTTTCGATTTCCTTGATCTGCTCGTCCAGTTTCTTGGTCGCGGTTTCAATGTAGGCATTGCGGGACTGCTGGTAGGCAATCCGGCTGTCCATGTCCGATTTCCAGAGAAACACTAGACCGCCGGCAATAATGGCCGCGCCCAGAATCATGACCACAAACTGTTTCTGCTTCTCGGCGCGAAGCTCCTCGCGCCACGGTCGGAGGTTGATCTTTGCCATCAGTCGAAGCTCCTCATCGCCAGGCCGCAGGCAATCATCAATGAGGGCGCGTCATTGCTAAGCGCGGATGCATTGACCTTTGACCCCACCGCCATGTCCGCAAAGGGATTGGCCACCAGAGTCGGCGTACCTGTTTTTTCCTCGACCATTTCTGTGAGTCCCTGAATCGACGCAGTTCCGCCGGCCAGAACCACATAGTCAACGGCATTGTACTGACTGGCACCGAAGAAGAACTGCAGTGCCCGGGCGACCTGCTGGACCACCGCCTCCCGGAACGGCATGAGCACTTCTGTTTCGTAGTCGTCGGGAAGTCCACCCTGCTTCTTGGCCAGACCTGCTTCCTCCAGTGAGAGCCCGTACCGGCGCTGGATCTCCTCGGTCAGCTGCTTGCCGCCGAAAATCTGCTCGCGGGTGTAAACGGTCTTGCCGCCGGCAAGAACACTCAGGGTGGTCATGGTGGCGCCAATGTCCACAATCGCTACAACCAGCTCCTCTCCCTGGGAGTCGAGCTGGGGCTCAATTAGAGCATAGGCGCGTTCCAGGGCGTAGGCTTCAACGTCCACCACCTTGGTGGTCAGTGAGGCAATCTCGAGGGCATCTTCACGAATATCGACGTTTTCCTTGCGGCATGCAGCGAGCAGGACATCCACCTGATCCGGATTGCTCTCCGAGGCGCCCTGCACTTCAAAGTCGATGGCCACTTCATCCAGCGGATAAGGAATGTACTGATCAGCCTCGAGCGCGATCTGGTCTTCCATTTCGAACTCGTTCAGCCCACCGTCCATCTGGATGACCTTGGTGATGACCGCCGAACCGGATACGGCCACGGCCACCTGCTTCACGCCGGAACGGGATTTGGAAGCCACCCGCTTGAGCACTTCGCCCACGGCCTCGACGTCGGTGATATTTTTCTCGACCACGGCGTTGGCCGGCAACGGCTCAACGGCGTAGCTCTCGACCTTGTACCGGTCACCCTGCTTCGATAGCTCCAGAAGCTTGACCGAACTGGAGCTTATATCCAAGCCCAGCACTGCACTGGATTTCTTTCCAAACAATCCGAACACGCGCTCACCCTATACCTGGTTAGATGCACCCGGTTACGTAACTTATGTGATTTTTCTTTAAGAGAATTTCTTCATTATTCCGTCTACAATGCGTGTTCTTATTTATTCTCGAGAACCATTGCAGCGGTGAAGCGTCTCATCCTTCCTAAAGCAATTTCTCAAATGATAGACCTATATCCAACAGTTGTCAGAAAAAAATGTCTCATTTGTTGCGCACATCTCGCCTTATTGCCTGGTTGTTTCTTACCGGACTGAGTGTCGCCGTAATCGTAACCTCAGGCTTTTATCTTTATCTCCGCCCGGGACTCCCTCCCGTCTCACAACTCCTGGACATCAAGCTCCAGACGCCGCTGCGGGTATATAGCAAAGACAACAGATTAATAGCAGAATTCGGTGAAAAGAGAAGGGCACCGATCACAATCGAACAGATCCCAACAATTCAGTTACAAGCCTTTATGGCCGCGGAAGACGCGCGTTTTTACGAGCACTTCGGGGTCGACATCAAAGGCCTGGCGCGGGCTGCCATCGAACTGGTCTCCACCGGCGAGATTCAGTCCGGGGGCAGTACCATCACCATGCAGGTTGCAAAAAATTACTTTTTGTCACGCGACCGAACCTTTATCCGGAAGTTCAACGAGATACTTCTGGCTCTTCAGATTGAACGTGAACTGGAAAAAGACCGGATTCTTGAGCTCTACCTGAACAAGATCTATCTCGGCAACCGGGCCTATGGAATTGCTGCTGCGGCACAGGTCTATTACGACAAGCCGGTCGCCCAGCTGTCGCTTGCCCAAATGGCCATGCTGGCAGGTCTGCCCAAGGCACCGTCGGCATTCAACCCGCTGGCAAATCCGGAGCGCGCCACGATCCGGAGAAACTGGATCCTGGGCCGCATGCACTCCCTCGGCTTCATTACCGAGGATGCCCGCGATCTGGCTGTTGCGGCGCCTCTGACCGCAAGCTACAACTCCACCGAGACCGAGATCGATGCCGATTACGTGGCCGAGATGGCGCGCTCTGAAATGGTCCGCCGCTTCGGAGAGGACGCCTACACCGATGGCTACACGGTGACCCTCACCGTGGACAGCCGCAAACAGCAGGCGGCCACCGAAGCCCTTCGCGACGGTCTCGAGGCCTACGATCGCCGGCATGGCTACCGGGGACCGATCGGTCAACTGGATACCGACGGCCTCGCCGAGCGTGACCTGGGCAACCTTATGCTCAACTATCCGAAAGTGGCCTCCCTGCTCCCTGCCGTAGTAACCGAAGTCAATGACGAGGAGGGCGTAGCCCGAGTCCACGTTCGCGGCCTGGGAGCGAGCGTCATGCCGTTCGATACCATGACCTGGGCCCAACGCTACAAAACGGAAAACCTGACCGGTCCGGAGCCGGAAAAGCCGTCGGATGTCGTTGCCCGAGGCGATGTAGTCTACGTACGCCCAACAACGCCCGCGACTCCGGATGCCGGAGATCAGCAAGACGAGACAGACAACCTGGAACAGGCAGCGGCACCGGCGAGCGTGGCCCTGGCGCAGATCCCGCGGGTTGAGGGCGCACTGATTTCCCTGCGCGCGGAGACCGGCGCTATCGAAGCCCTGAGCGGTGGCTACAGTTTCAGCCAGAGCAAGTACAACCGGGCCACCCAGGCCCGTCGCCAGCCGGGCTCCACGTTCAAGCCCTTCCTGTACCTGAGCGCTCTGGAGAAAGGGATTACCCCGGCCACCATCTACAACGACGCTCCGATCGTGTTCGACGATTCCGAACTTGAAACCGCCTGGCGCCCCCAGAATTCCTCGGGCCAGTTCTACGGCCCCACACGGCTCCGGGAAGCCCTGTATCGCTCCCGAAACCTGGTATCCATCCGCTTGTTACGGGACCTGGGAATCCAGAACACCCTGGACTATCTGGAGCAGTTGAAAATCCCCACCGCCAACATGCCTGACAATCTCTCCCTGTCATTGGGCAGCGGCCAGTTAACACCAATGGAACTGGCCCGGGCACTCGCCGTCATCGCAAACGGCGGCTATGACGTGCAGCCCTACCTGATTGAAAGCATCCAGGACATCCAGGGCAAGACGATCTATAAAGCACCTGACACCATACTCTGCGACACCAACTGCGACGAACTGCTGGCACAGACGGCGTCCACCACCGGCACCGACGAAGCCTCCACGCCGGACACAGACGCGCAGGAGCAGGGAAACAGCGCCGAAAGAGAGGCAAAGACCCGGGTGATGCGCCGCCTTGCCGACGAGCGGTCGGTCTACATTCTGCACTCCATGATGCGGGATGTGATTCGCCTGGGCACAGGACGCAGAGCGCTGGCGCTTGGCCGGGATGACATCGCAGGCAAAACCGGCACCACCAATGAACAAAAGGACACCTGGTTCGCCGGCTTTAACCACAAGATTGCAACAACCACCTGGGTAGGCTTTGATCAGCCGGCGCCCCTTGGCCGCCGCGAATTCGGTGCCAGCACTGCCCTACCCATCTGGCTGGACTACATGGAAGTGGCTCTCGAAGGCACCGAGCCGGCAGTGATGCCGCGCCCCAACGGCATCGTTAACATTCGTATAAACCCGGAAACCGGGCAACGCGTGCGCCCGGGTGAGGAAGGCATTTTCGAGATATTCCGTGAAGAGGACGCGCCACCTCCCCTGTCCGTTCAGGACGACGGCAACGGGGGCGGCGGTGCCGAGGAAGACGATCTGTCCCGCAGGATCTTCTGACACCGGACAGACACCCCAAAAAAAACCGGCGGGATCACCGCCGGTTTTTTTATTGCCCGAACTCCAGGATCAGATAATGTCATCCATGGATTTCAGGGGATAGTGTGCCGGGTAGGGATTGCGTGCAACACCAGAATCCACGGCCGCACGTGCAACAGCCGCAGGCACCACCTCGAGCAGCCGGACATCCATGGGCTTGGGAATGATGTACTCCCTGCCGAACTCGAAGCTTTCCACGCCGTAGGCCTCGCAGATCTCCTGCGGCACCGGCTCTTTGGCCAGTTCGCGAATGGCGTTGACAGCGGCAACCTTCATCTCTTCGTTGATGGCGGTCGCGCGAACATCGAGCGCGCCACGGAAGATGAAGGGGAAGCCCAGAACGTTGTTGACCTGGTTCGGGTAGTCGGAACGACCGGTCGCCATGATCAGATCATCACGGGTAGCCAGCGCGACTTCCGGGCTGATCTCAGGATCCGGGTTGGAGCAGGCAAACACGATCGGATTCGGCGCCATTTTCTTGAGCTGGTCAGCACTCAACAGGTCCGGACCGGACAGACCGAGGAACACGTCCGCGCCGTCAATGGCGTCGTCCAGAGTGCGCTTGTCGGTCTCGTTGGCAAACATGGCTTTATACTGGTTCAGATCATCACGACCCGAGTGGATCACACCCTTACGGTCAAGCATGAAGATGTTCTCAGAGCGAATACCACAGCTGATGAGCAGCTTCATGCAGGCGATAGCGGCAGCACCTGCGCCGAGACAGACCACTGTCGCCTCTTCAATTTTCTTGCCCTGCAGCTCAAGGGCATTGATCATGCCAGCCGCAGTAACGATAGCCGTACCGTGCTGATCATCGTGGAAGATGGGCACGTTGCACTTTTCAATCAGGGCCCGCTCAACCTCGAAACACTCTGGCGCCTTGATGTCTTCCAGGTTAATACCGCCAAAGGTATCAGCGATACGCTCAACCGTTTCGATAAACGCCTGCGGGCTCTCGGAATTGACTTCAATATCAAAGACATCAATCCCGGCAAAGCGCTTGAACAGTACGCCTTTGCCTTCCATAACCGGCTTGCTCGCCAGAGGACCCAGATTACCCAGACCAAGAATTGCGGAACCGTCAGAGATAACAGCTACCAGGTTGCCCTTGGCAGTGTACTTGTACGCATTCTCCGGGTCCTTTGCGATCTCGCGGACCGGTTCGGCAACCCCGGGGCTATACGCCAGGGAGAGATCGCGGGAGGTTTTGGTCGGCTTGGTGATTTCAACACTCAGCTTCCCAGGCCGCGGCTTGGCGTGATATTCAAGGGCTGCTTCTTTCAGATCTTGAGACATTGCCACTGTTCCGTTTGTCACGTTTATAAAGGTAATGAACCGCTGGCAGAGGGCTTTGCCCCTAACCGGCAGAGCGCGACATTATGGCCCGCCAGACCCGAAACGACAAGTGGCTCCCGAACAATTTATGAGCAGTCAATAAGGCGAATTGCGTATGTACCGTTGACCTACACATTAGCCCGGACAAAATAAAAAAAGCGCCCGAAGGCGCTTTTTTTCAGATCTCTGGTGATCAGTCTTTCTTGCCACCAATACGACCGCCGAAACGCTTCTGGAAGCGATCGATACGACCACCGGTATCCATAACCTTCTGCTTGCCGGTGTAGAACGGGTGGCACTGTGAACACACGTCCAGCTGCAGATCCTGGGTGTAGGTAGACCGGGTCTTGAAGGAATTACCGCAGGAACAGGTGGCGGTGATTTCTTCGTACTTGGGATGGATACCTTCTTTCATGACGAACCTCGTTAAGTCATGCCGCTACCAGGTCGCGGGGTATCTGAACTACCCTGGCGCCAGGCACCGCATGTTTGAATCAAGTGTGAAGACGGGGCACAATCATGCCCTGCCGGAAACAGACCGCGAATCTTACTTGCAATTGCCAATCCAGGCAAGCGCCACTCGGATTTTCCGCACCACCTCCAGGGATCAACCGACAGGCCAGCGCCTGCAAAGGATAGGGAAATACCGTAATGTCCGTTTTTCTTTGGAGAGCCCAGTGCCCCTGACAGCACGTATTGCCCTCAATCGCCCCCTGCGCCGACTGTTTGACTACCGGATTCCGGAGGGAATGGATCTGACGCAGGGCCAGCGGGTCACGATTCCGTTTGGTCGACAGCAGGCCACCGGGCTCGTAGTTAAAACCGGAGTCAAGCCACCCGAAGGCATCACACTCAAACCGGTTGCCGGGACTCTGGAGCCCTGGCCAGCCCTGCCGGAAGAAACGTTTCGCCTGCTGAGCTGGGCCAGCGACTATTACCAACACCCTCTGGGGGAGTGCCTGTTCACCGCACTGCCTCCTTCCTTGAGGCGGGGGCGAAAGGCGGAAGAGAAAACCGAACAGTGGTGGTGCGCCTGCAACACCTCGGCCAGTCTGCCCACCAACGCCCATCGCCAGCGTGCCCTGGTGGATTGGCTGGCCACCCAGCCGGAGGGCGCCCCTGAAAGCCGTATTGTTCAGGCCGGCTTTACCCGCGCCCAGTTGAAAGCACTCCTTGAACGGCAACTGGCCAGGATGGTTGCACCCCCAGCCAACAGCCACCCGGCAACCCCGATTGAGTCCCCGGACCGACAGCCCGTTCTTTCCGATGCGCAAAGCGCGGCGGCTTCGGTGCTTGAAAGCAGCGCACGAGACAGCTTCAGCGCCTTCCTTCTATACGGCATCACCGGTAGCGGCAAAACCGAGCTCTATCTGCATTATCTAAAAAACAAACTCGAGGACACAGACCAGGCCCTGGTACTGGTGCCGGAGATCAACCTGACCCCTCAGACCGTTGCCCGCTTCGAGCACTATTTCGGCGCCCGAATTCGCGTCTGGCACTCGGCACTGAACGATGGCGAACGCTTGAGCACCTGGCTAAAAATTCGCAACGGCGAGCCGGTGATCCTGATTGGCACCCGCTCGGCCGTCCTGCTGCCGTTCACCAATCTGCGCGCCATTATTGTCGACGAAGAGCACGACAGCTCCTACAAGCAGGGCGAGGGCTTTCGCTATTCCGGGCGGGACATGGCCGTTTATCGCGCCCACCTGAATCGCTGCCCTATTATCCTTGGGTCCGCCACCCCATCGCTGGAGTCTGTCCACAATGCCCGGCAGGACAAATATCGGCTGGTGCGCCTGGAAACCCGGGCAAACAATGCCACCTCACCTGACATCAGCCTGCTGGACATCCGCAGCCGCCCGCTGGAAGGCGGCCTTTCACGGCCAGCTCTCAACGCCATTGAACAGACCCTTGAGCGCGGCGAACAGGCACTGGTGTTCGTTAATCGTCGGGGTTTTGCGCCGGTGATGATGTGTTTTGACTGCGGCCACATCATCGAGTGCCCGCGTTGCGACACCCGACTCACCTACCACCGCCGCGATCGGGCCATGCGCTGCCACCATTGCGACTATCAGACCGCCGCCACGGACCACTGCCCCAAGTGCCAGAGCGAAGCGTTCAAACCGGTAGGCCAGGGAACCGAAAGAACCGAGGACATTCTGGCATCCGCGTTCCCGGAGACCCCCGTGGTGCGGGTGGATCGCGACAGTACCCAGCGCAAGGGCAGCATCCAGAGCATTCTCAAGACTGTCAACAGCGGCAAGCCCTGCGTTTTGGTGGGCACTCAGATGCTCGCCAAGGGTCATGACTTCCCAAACGTTACGCTGGTGGTCGTGGTCAACGCAGATGGCGGACTTTTCAGTGTCGATTTTCGCGCACCAGAACAGCTGATCCAGACACTGCTTCAGGTCAGCGGCCGCGCCGGACGTGGCTCGAAGCCGGGCAAAGTCCTGGTGCAGACTTGCCACAGCGATCACCCCCTATTGAAGACCCTGTGCCAGGGCCGCTATCTGGACATGGCCGACCAGCTGCTTGACGAACGGGAAGAAGGCCGGTTTCCCCCGTTCCGGGCCATGGCCATCTTTCGCGCGGAAGCCGACACCATGGCCAACAGCCTGCAGGTGCTCGACAATATCAAGTCGCTGGCCAGCGCTCCGGGCATTGATGTCTGGGGTCCGCTACCGGCCATCATTGCCCGGCGTGCGGACCGGCACAGGGCCCAACTGATCCTGAACGCAAATAACCGCAGTGTCCTGAATCGCCTGCTCACCCAGATCTGCCAGCACCTCGACCAGCAAAAACTGCCCGCCGGCGCACGCTGGATGATTGACGTGGACCCGCAGGAAACCGGATGATCCCTGCGCCCGTCGGGCGGGATCCGGCTTTTGCTTGCAGCCCAACTTTCCGCGATAATAGCGGCCTTTCACGTTCAACGGGCGCCCTGCCCGATTCCAATTTCCCTGAAACCCGAGTCATCTGACAGCATGAAAGAGACCGTTTCCGAACTGCTCCAGTCTGCACTGGCGGCCCTTCAATCCGATGGTACCCTGCCAGCGGACCAGACCTTCACGCCGCAGGTTGGCAACACCAAGGACAAATCCCATGGGGACTACGCCTGCAACATTGCCCTGGTGGCCTCCAAGGCTGCGGGCTGCGCACCTCGCCAGCTGGCAGAGGCGCTGGTGGCGAACATGCCAGCCAGTAAGGCCGTGGACAAGGTGGAAATCGCCGGGCCGGGCTTCATCAACTTTTTCATGAGCACGGCGAGCGCCTTCGAAGTTGTTGAAACCATCCTCGACCAGGCGGAGCGATTCGGTCGCAACAATCAGGGCAAGGGCGAGAAAGTGCAGGTGGAATTTGTCTCGGCCAACCCGACCGGCCCTCTGCATGTGGGCCACGGGCGTGGAGCGGCCATTGGTGACTGCCTGTGCCGGCTGCTCGAAGCCAACGGTTACAACGTTACCCGGGAGTTCTACTACAACGACGCCGGAGCCCAGATCAATAACCTGGCGCTGTCGGTCCAGGCCCGGGTGAAAGGCCTGACGCCAGAGGATGACAGCTGGCCGGCGGACGGCTACCGGGGCGATTACATTGTGGACGTGGCCAGGGCTTATCTTGCTGGTGAAACCGTTACCGCAGACGACCGTGCAGTGACGGCCAAAGCTGACCCAGAGGATCAGGATGCGATCCGTGAGTTCGCCGTCGCCTACTTGCGCCGGGAGCAGGACCTGGACCTGAAAGCCTTCGGGGTTCAGTTCGATGTCTACTTCCTCGAATCCTCCCTCTACGAGCACGGCAAGGTGGAGGCCACGGTCAAGCGCTTGCAGGACAACGGCTACACCTACGAACAGGACGGCGCCATGTGGCTGAAAACCACAGAATTCGGCGACGACAAGGACAGGGTGATGCGCAAGAAGGACGGTGGCTACACCTACTTCCTGCCGGATGTGGCCTACCACCTGGACAAATGGCAGCGCGGCTATACCACCGTGATCAACGAGCAGGGCGCCGACCATCACTCCACGGTTACCCGGGTGCGTGCGGGGCTCCAGGCCCTGAATGCCGGCATCCCGCAGGGCTGGCCCGACTACGTGCTGCACCAGATGGTGATGGTTACCCGCTCCGGCCAGGAGGTGAAGATCTCGAAGCGGGCCGGCAGCTACGTGACCGTTCGTGACCTGATCGACGAAGTGGGCCGCGACGCCACGCGCTTCTTCCTGGCGGCCCGTCGGGTGGACTCACAGTTGACCTTTGATATCGATCTGGCCCGCTCCCAGACCAATGAAAACCCGGTCTATTACATTCAGTATGCCCATGCCCGTATCTGCAGCGTACTGCGCAAACTGGCAGAGGAAGGCGAGACCCGAGGCCGCAACGAGTGCATTGGTGATCTGTCGCTGCTGACCCTGGATGAGGAAAAGGACCTGGCCAACCAACTGGCCAAGTACCCGGAACTGATCGCCAACTCCGCGGCCCAGCGTGAGCCTCATCATCTCACGCATTATCTGCGGGAACTGGCTGGCCAGTTCCACACATACTACAACGCCCACAAGGTGCTGATAGAGGACAAGGCTCTGCGCGACGCCCGAGTAAGTCTCTATCTGGCAATCAGGCAGGTCATCGCCAACGGGCTCGACCTGCTGGGCGTCAGCGCTCCGGAAGAGATGTAACCGCTAATGTCCCGAGATTACGCCCGCAAGGACAGGCCCGCCAAGGCTTCGGCCTCGCCACGCAGCAAACCCGCGAAAGCGGCGAAGCCGAAGACCGGTCGCGCCAGGCCGGCACCCTCCGCCCGTGCGCAGCAAGGCGGGCTGTCCCTGAAATGGATTCTGTCACTGGCAGCGGTCGGCGGCTTTATCGGGTTCATCGTCTATCTCAACTCGCTGCCTACAACCTCACGCCCCCAGCAGCCGGCCGTTACCCAGCCAGCTCCGAAGCCGGCGGAAAAATCGCCCGGGGTGACGGGCAGGGAAGAAAAACCGGGCTTTCGCTTCTACGAGATGCTGCCCGAATCCGAGGTGGTGCCCCCGAAGGTCGAGGAGTACACGCCAGGGCCGGCGCAGCAGGAGTTCAACTATCTGGTACAGTCCGGCTCCTTCCGAAGCCAGCAAGACGCTGAGCGCCAGCGAGCCCAGATCGCCTTCCAGGGCCTTCGGGCAAGCATTCAGCGCATCGATCTCGACAGCGGTTCGGTCTGGTATCGCGTCAACGTGGGCCCGTTCACCTCACGCAGCCAGATGAATTCCGCAATCGACAAGCTGGTGTCGATGAACATTCAACCTCTCGTCCGGAAAATTCCCAAGGAGGGTTGATCCGACACGCTCGCATCCACCCTCCTTGAATTCGTACCACCCGCCTCCATAACAACGGGATACCAATTTCAATCAGGCAATTGGAGCCCAAATGACTACCATTCTGTCGGTCCGACGTGATGACGAAGTTGCCATGGGTGGCGACGGCCAGGTTTCCCTGGGGAACACCGTGATGAAGGGCAATGCCCGAAAGGTACGCCGCCTCTACAACGGCAAAGTAATTGCCGGTTTTGCCGGCGGGACGGCGGACGCCTTCACCCTGTTTGAGCGCTTCGAGGCCCAGCTGGAGAAACACCAGGGCAACCTGACCCGGGCTGCCGTCGAACTTGCGAAGGACTGGCGCACCGACCGGGCCCTTCGCAGACTGGAGGCCTTGTTGGCGGTGGCCGACAAGACCGCATCCCTGATCATAACCGGCAATGGTGATGTCATTGAGCCGGAACAGGGCCTGATTGCCATTGGCTCCGGCGGCCCTTTTGCCCAGGCATCAGCTCGGGCCCTGCTTGAGAATACCGACCTGTCTGCCCACGAGATTGTCGAGAAGGGCCTGGATATTGCCGCCGACATCTGCATCTACACCAACCACAATCGCACCCTTGAAGTGCTCTCTGCCAACGAGTGATCCGGAGCGACCATGTCTGCAATGACTCCCCGTGAGATTGTCCACGAGCTCAACAAACACATCGTGGGCCAGGAAGAAGCAAAACGGGCGGTGGCCATCGCCCTGCGTAACCGCTGGCGCCGGATGCAGCTCGACAGCAGCCTGCGCGAAGAGATTACCCCCAAGAACATTCTGATGATCGGCCCCACCGGTGTCGGCAAAACCGAAATCGCCCGGCGTCTGGCCAAGTTGGCCGATGCGCCCTTCCTGAAGGTGGAAGCCACCAAATTCACCGAAGTAGGCTATGTTGGCCGTGATGTGGAATCCATTGTTCGGGATCTCGCTGACATGGCCATCAAGATGCTTCGAGAAGCGGAGATGAAGCGGCACGAGAACCGGGCGCTGGATGCCGCGGAAGAACGCATTCTCGATGCCCTGATTCCGCCACCCCGGGACTTCGGAGAGGACAGCCAGCGCAGCTCCGACTCCTCGACACGCCAACTGTTCCGGAAGAAACTCCGCGAAGGTGAACTGGACGACAAGGAGATCGAGATTGACCTCCGCAACTCCGGCGCCGGCGTCGAGATCATGGCACCGCCGGGGATGGAGGAGATGACCAGCCAGCTGCAGAACATGTTCTCCAGCCTCTCCTCGGACAAGCGCAAGACTCGCAAGATGAAGGTGTCGGACGCCCTGAAGCGGGTCAAGGAAGAAGAAGCCGCGAAGCTGGTCAACGAGGAAGAGATCAAGCAGAAGGCCATCCAGGCTGTGGAACAGAATGGCATCGTGTTTATCGACGAGATCGACAAGGTGGCCAAGCGTTCGGAAAACACCTCCTCGGACGTCTCTCGGGAGGGCGTACAGCGGGACCTGCTGCCCCTGATCGAAGGCAGCACGGTGAGCACCAAATACGGCGCGGTCCGCACCGACCACATACTGTTTATCGCTTCGGGCGCCTTCCACCTGTCCAAGCCGTCGGATCTGATTCCGGAACTGCAGGGCCGTCTGCCGATTCGCGTGGAACTTCAGGCCCTGACACCGGAGGATTTCAAACGCATTCTGACCGAACCGGACGCCTCACTGGTTCAGCAATACGAGGCGCTGATGGCCACCGAGGGCGTGAAGCTGACCTTTGGCGAGGATGCCATTGCCAGGATTGCCGAAGTGGCCTGGAAGGTTAACGAGAGCACCGAGAACATCGGGGCGCGACGCCTTCATACGGTACTGGAGCGACTGCTGGAGACCCTGTCTTTCGATGCCGGTGACCAGGTGACCGACACCTTCGAGGTGACCGCTGACTACGTGGACGAAAAGTTGGGCGAGTTGTCCGAGGACGAGGACCTGAGTCGCTATATTCTGTAAGCCGGAAGCCGGGCCGGAGCCAACCGCGCTCCGGCCCCAACCCGAATTATTCAGCCTTAGAGAAAAGGTGGGTCACGTTCTCCAGCCCTGAGGCCAGCTTGCCCTTGTCGGCCTTCCTCTTCCTCCCCTTGGCCACATAAAGCGGCAGCATTTCACCGTAAAGGCTGGTACTGATGGTTCGTTGCTCGTCTTCCAGACGATCCCGTCTCAGGGTGATGCCGTATTTGGCCAGCCGAGGTTCCAGCTGGTCAGCCCGCTCCAACAGATCCCGGCGCGTCATCTGGTACGCGTGCTCACACACCATTCGCCTGGACTGGAAGCTGAACACATTGGAGAAGAACAGCTTGGCGTCATCCCGTGTCGGCTCGAACAGCAGTATGTCCTTGTCGGGGTAATCCCTCGCATACTGGGCAATACCCGACTGCATTCTGGAGTAGACCATGGTCCGGAACGTCTGCGAAAGCAGGTTCGGCATACCTGAACGAGTAAGCTCTCCGGGCTTCATGGAGCCGGCCCGCACGGCGGCACTGGCGTCTATCGGCACCTGCGGGTTGACCGCAAACACCAGATCCGCGCCGTCCTCGAAGGCCACGGAGGCGTGCAGTCCCTTGCGCAGGGTTCCATCCACATAATAGCGACCGTCAATATCCACCGGTACGTAGAGCCCGGGTGACGAGGTACTGGCCTGGATGGCCCTGGAAATGGGCACGTGATCAAAGCCCGGTGCGCCAAAACAGACCGCCTCGGTGCTCTCGACATCCGCCGCCACAATGTAGAGGCTGCGCTTGAGCTGGCGGAAGTCGTTGGTACGACCCAGCATGGTAAAGGCCCGCTTGAGGTACTCGTGCAGCCCCTCGTTATCGAACAGGCCCGCCGGTGCCGCCTGGGCCAGGATAGTCATGGCCTCAAGCAGGCTCTGGTCGTACGGGTTGTTGATGAAGCGGCTCATGGCGGTGGCAAGCAAGCCCGGCACCGCCAGCAACCGGCTGCCAATTTCACGGAACGCCGGGCGATAGAACACTTCCGGATGGAACGGATGCACCTCGGCTTCGTTACGCACGAATATTCGGCAGAGCTGCGCCGTGGTCATCTGGTTAGCCAGGTTAGCAGCGACAAAGGACCCGGCATTAACGCCAACGTAGACATCGATGTTGTTGAAGTCGAGACCGTCGAGGGCCTCATCCAGGGCCCGCAGGGCTCCGATCTCGTAGATACCCCCCAACGGGCCGCCGCCACCGAGGGCCAGCCCAATGCGGGGAGCGGATTGAGGATCAGTTGGCGACGTCATAGCCTTCCTTTTTCCGGATGAAAATGCGGGCCCGTATCGAGGGCCACCGGATACTTCAGGTAACAAGATAACAACCGGTTTTAGAGTTCACACCCTATATTGCCGGAAAATCCGCCAACACTCAGGAAACCGCCGCTTCCGACACCGCCATGGCCGTGGACTTGCCGGGGCGCAGGTAGCGGCCAAAACCGGCATTTCTCAGGGCGAGATCGACACAGCTCTTGATCACGTGTGGCGAATCCAGCAATAGCACATCCTCGAGGAGCTGAATTGCCCATTCCCGGCTCACGCTGCGAATCACCGACTTGACCTTCGGCAGGCTGGCGGCGTTCATGGAAAGCGAGTCGTAACCCATGGCCATCAATAACAGGGCGCCGCCGGGATCACCGGCCAGCTCTCCACAGATACCCACCGGCTTGCCCACCGAATGAGCATCCTGGGCTATGCGCACCAGCGCCTGCAGCACGGCAGGATGGTAGGAATGATAGAGCTGCGCCACCCTGGGGTTGTTGCGGTCCACCGCCAGCAAATACTGGGTGAGGTCGTTGGAGCCCACCGACAGGAAGTCCACCCGGTCAGCGAGCTCACGAATCTGATAGACCGCCGCTGGAACCTCCACCATCACACCGACCTTCGGCATGTGGATCTCATACCCTTCTTCCCGAACCTCGTGATACACCCGGTAGATCAGGTGCAGAGATTCCTCCACCTCCGAAATGTTGGAAATCATCGGAAGCATGATCTGCAGGTTGTTGAGTCCTTCACTGGCCTTGAGCATGGCCCGCACCTGCACCAGGAAGATCTCCGGATGGTCGAGCGTCACACGAATGCCGCGCCACCCGAGGAACGGGTTTTCCTCCTGTATGGGGAAGTAGGTGAGCGCCTTGTCGCCACCGATATCCAGGGTACGCATGGTGACGGGGTTAGGGGCAAACGCCTCCAACTGCTCCCGGTAATACTCCCGTTGCTCCTGCTCCGAAGGAAAGCGATCCTTGATCATGAACGGAACTTCGGTGCGGTACAGGCCAATGCCCTCGGCACCGTTGGAGAGCGACCGGACCACGTCGGTCATCAGGCCGGTGTTCACCAGCATTGAGACCCGGTGGTGATCCGTGGTCTCGCAGGGCTTGTCCTTGAGCACTTCCAGGCCGCGAATCAGCTCATCTTCTTCATCGCAGATCGCCTGGTAAAAGGAGCGCAAATCTGCCGACGGCGAAGCAAAAATCTGGCCCTCGAAGCCATCAACAATCAGTTCCTTGCCATCGAGCTGGTTTACCGGAATGTCGACCAGGCCCATGACCGTGGGCACACCCATCGCCCTGGCAAGAATCGCCACATGGGAGTTACTCGAACCTTTCACCGACACCAGGCCCACCAACTGCCCCTTGGGCACTTCACCGAGCATGGCGGGGGTCAGTTCCTCGCTGACCAGAACCGTCCGCTCCGGGTAGTTCAGGTGCTTCTGTTCACCTTCCTGGAGGTGGGACAGCAGGCGCCGGCCCAGGTCGCGGATATCCACGGCCCGTTCCTGCAGGTAATGGTCGTCCATCATTTCGAAGTGGCGCACGTACTGCTGGACCACCTGTTTCAGGGCGCCCTGGGCCCAGATCCCTTCGCGTATCTTGTTGGCCACCTCGCCAGGCAAGGCGTCGTCACCGAGCATCCTCAGGTAGACATCAAACAGCGCCTGCTCTTCCGGGCGCAGCTGAGACGCCAGGCGCTTCGCCACTCGCTCGATGTCCTCGCGCACCGCGGTGACCGCGGCATGGAACAACTCCAGTTCCTGGTCTACGTCGTCTGTCGGCTTCTCGGGAACCACATCAAGGTCGGCGGCGGGATAGACCACCACGCTCTGGCCAATGGCCACCCCCGGAGCACCCGGCACGCCGTTAAAGCTGACGTCGTGAGCCTCTTCACCTGTCAGGGACAGGCCGCTGATGGCGCCGGTGGCTTCACTGTGGGCAATCACGCCGGCCAGTTGGGCAGAGACGGTGACCAGAAAGGCCTCTTCGCCCTCATCAAAGCAGCGGGAACTCTCCCGCTGCTGCACCACCAGCACACCCAGCACCCGACGATGGTGAATGATGGGCACACCCAGGAACGAGCGAAAGCGTTCCTCCCCGGTCTCGGGGAAATAGCGGTAACGTGGATGCGAGGGCGCATCTTCGAGGTTGATGGGTTCCTCCCGGGAGCCCACCAGGCCCACCAGGCCTTCGGAGTACGCCAGGCTGACCTGCCCCACCGCCTTGCGGTAGAGACCCTCGGTGGCCATGAGGATGTAACGGTTGGTGGCCGGATCCAGCAGGTAAACGGAACAGACTTCCGTGCCCATGGCTTTCTGCACCCGCGATACAATGATATCCAGCGCCTCCTGCAGATCGCGGGCGCTGTTTACCTCTTGTACAAGACTTCGCAGAATGCTCAGCATGGCGGTGTCAGTCCGTCATTTCTGGTGTTCCTTTAAGCGCTGGTTCTGCTCGGCTCGGTGCCACTGGTCCATGTTATAGAACAGTCGCGGCGCAAGCTCTCTCAGCGCGCGTCGATACACTTCACGCTTGAATGAAACCACCTGACCCAACGGATACCAGTAGCTGACCCACTGCCATCCGTCGAACTCCGGTGAATCGGTGCCATCCACGCACACCCGCGCGTCTGGCGATAACATCCTCAGCAGGAACCATTTCTGTTTTTGGCCCACACAAACCGGGTGCGAGTTCTGGCGTACCATTCTCCTGGGGAGTCGATACCTCAGCCAGCCCCGGGTGCAACTGATGATTTCCACATCACTGGCACTCAGGCCGACCTCCTCTCCAAGCTCCCGGTACAGTGCATCCTCGGGGGATTCGTCGTGCTTGATGCCACCCTGAGGGAACTGCCAGGAGTCCTGCCCTATTCGCCTTGCCCAGAGCACTTCGCCTCTGTGGTTGGCCAGAATGATTCCGACGTTGGGTCTGAAACCGTCTGAATCGATCACGGCACAGTCCTCTTAAAAGTCGGTGGACCGGTCAAAAATTCACCGGTCGGATTTATCCAAGTTGCTCTCATTCTTACAGAATCCCAAGGGTTCGGCAAACGCAGCCGATGATGACAGGTCGTGGTAGACTTGGCGTTTCCTTGCAACCCCCGTGACCGTTGGAGGTACCCGCTTGACGCTCGCAATTTTCGATCTGGACAACACCCTTCTGGCCGGTGACAGCGACCACGCCTGGGGCGAGTTTCTCGTGGAGGAAGGCATTGTGGATGCCGAGGAATACCGGCAGGCCAACGACCGGTTCTACGAGGAGTACCTGAACGGAGAGCTCGATATCCTTCACTACCTCGGCTTTGCCCTGCAGCCGCTGGCGCGTAACCGCATGGACGACCTCCTGACCTGGCGCGAGCGCTTCATGGAGAAGAAAGTGAAGCCAATGATGCTGGCCAGCGCCAAAACCCTGCTGGACAGCCACAGGGCCCTGGGCCACACACTGATGATCATTACTGCCACCAACCGCTTTGTGACCGAACCCATCGCTGAAGCGCTGGGTATTGAGCACCTGATTGCGACCGATCCGGAGCTGATCAACGGCCAGTTCACCGGGGAAGTAGCCGGCACTCCCAGCTTCCAGGACGGCAAGGTAACGCGGCTGTACGACTGGCTGGAAGCCTACAATCGGACGCTGGACGGCGCCTGGTTCTACAGCGACTCCCACAACGACCTGCCGCTGCTGCAGAAAGTCGACAACCCGGTGGCCGTGGACCCGGACCCCAGACTGGAAAAGTTTGCCCGGGACCAGGGCTGGAAGGTGATGTCGCTCAGGGACTAACGGCCTGCCTAGAAGAATCCGGTGAGTGAACGCACGAAAAAGGATTTGATGTAATCCGTCTCCGGAATGCCGGGAATCACCGGATGATCCGGCGCCTGGTGGCCCTGCTCCAGCAGCTGGACAAAGCGGTCGATCTTCCGTCCACTGGCGCGGATGATGTCTACCAGCTTCTCCTGGGAGAGATGCATGGAGCAGGAGGCGGAGACCAGGATGCCATCCCGCTCCAACAGCCGGAGCCCCAGCTGGTTCAGTCGGGCGTAAGCCTCCTCGCCGGCCTTCTGGTCCCGGCGCCGGGGAATCAGTGCCGGCGGATCCAGAACCACAACGTCGTATTTCTCTTTCTCCTCCGCCAGCGCCTTCAGCGCGTCGAAGGCGTCGCCCTCGATGGTTTCCACATTGTCGAGGCCATTCAGCCGGGCATTGTGGTGGACTGAATCAACGGCGCTGGCCGAGCTGTCGACACAGGTCACCTGGGTTGCGCCTGCACACGCCGCCTGAATACCCCAGCCGCCCACGTAACTGAACACGTCCAGCACCCGCTTGCCAGGTGCGTAGGCCTGAAGGCGCGCCCGGTTCATCCGGTGATCGTAGAACCAGCCTGTCTTCTGGCCACCCTCCAGGGGCACCTGAAACCGAACCCCGTTCTCCTCCACTTCCAACAGACTGACCTCGGGCCCGTGCGCCTGCTCCACGTAGGTGTCCAGGCCCTCAACCTTGCGCATCTTGCCATCGTTCTTGAGAATAATGGCCTGCGGATGCGCCAGCCGCTGCACCGCCCGCACGATGGCGTCCTTCATAAGCTCCATACCGGCGGTGGAAATCTGCACCACCACCGTGGTATCGAACCGGTCAATCACCAGCCCCGACAGCCCGTCGCTGTCCCCGTAGACCCACCGATAGAACGGCCGGTCAAACAGCCTCTCACGCATTGCCAGTGCCGCTTCCATCCGGTGTGTCAGCCGCTGCGGTGTCATACCATGTCCCGCTTCCCGGCTGATCAGCCGGCCACAGATCAGGGCATGGGGGTTAACAAACACCGTGCCCAGGGCCTTGTCATTGGCTGCCCGAAGCTCCGCCTGCACGCCGGCCTCGAAATCGGCCAGCGGGCTGCGCCGGGTGTCCACCTCGTTGCTGTAAACCCAGAGATGGCCAGCACGGAGACGGCGCTCGGCGCCTTTACGGAGATACAGAACCGGAAAATTCATGAGGACCACCTGAAGAGAACAAAAGGGTGTAGGATCGAAACGGGAACGGGCGCCGAAGCATGACGGTCTGCCGGGGCAAGCCTCCCAAAACTGTGCGGAGCCAGGGATGGCGGAGCCAAGCGTACAGGGAGGTATTTACAGCGTGTTTTGGGAGGCTTGCCCCGGCAGACCTCCCCTCACGCCTGCAATTATTGCTCGGCAGCCACATGCTCCGAATAGGCCGTCGCATCCATCAGGCCCTCGAGTTCACCGAGGTCGGCCAGCTTAACCTTGAACATCCAGCCATCGCCGTAAGGATCCTCGTTCACCTTCTCCGGCTCATCCTCCAGGCTCTCATTCACCTCGATGACCTCGCCGGTGACCGGACTGAACACATCCGACGCCGACTTCACCGACTCGGCCACGCCGGCCTCCTCGCCACCATTGACCGTGGCACCCACATCCGGCACGCCGATGTACACCACATCGCCCAACTGCTCCTGGGCGAAATCGGTAATGCCGACCGTGGCGGTGCCGTCATCGGCGACGCGAACCCACTGGTGGGTTTCGATGTATTTCAGATCTGCGGGAATCTCACTCATTGTCCGGTTTCCTGAAAGAATTTTCTGCGCAGTTTACCCGAAGACATCGTTTCCAGCGAACCCCTGAACGGTTCCGCGGGCCAGTTCCATGAACGCCTCGAGGTAATCCACCTCGCGGTCCCGCTCACGAAGGCCCAGGAAGATCTGCTTGGGAATGCCGGACGCCCCGAGCTGCACCGGCACCACCGGAATACGACTGGCGTAATCGGCTACCAGCCAGCGAGGCAAGGCCGCCACACCACGGCCAGCCGCGACCATCTGCAGCATGATGTCGGTGGTCTCGATGGTCTTGTGCCGGGCCGGACTGGTGTGGGCCGGCAACAGGAACCGGGTGTAGATATCGAGACGCTCCACCTCCACCGGATAGGTGATCAGGGTTTCTCGTTCCAGATCCTCCGGTTCGGCCCAGGCCCTGCCTGCCAGGCAGTGGTCCTTACCAACGACCAGCACCTGCTCGTAGTCAAACACTGGCTCGAAGACCAGCCCCGGACGGTGCAGGGGATCGGGCGTGACGAGCATGTCGATATCATGGCCGAAGAGCGCACCAATGCCACCGAACTGGAATTTCTGTTTTACATCCACATCGACGCCCGGCCAGCGTTCCAGATACGGCCCCACGACCTTCAGCAGCCATTGATAACAGGGATGGCACTCCATACCGATGCGCAACGTACCCCGCTGGCCCTGGGCAAACTGGCCAACCAACATTTCGGCGTGCTCAAGCTGCGGCAATAGCCGGTTAGCCAGCGACAGTAAGTACTCACCTGACTGGGTCAACCGGAGCTGTCGCCCTTCCCTTACCCAGAGGTCGGTGCCCAGTTGCTGCTCCAGCTTCCTGATCGAATGGCTCAGGGCAGACTGGGTCAGGTGAAGGTGCTCGGCAGCCGCCGTTAATGAGCCCTGCCGGTGTACCGCACGGAGGATTTCCAGATGGTTACGTTCGATCATCGCACGCCCTGGCATGAGTTATTTTCATGGAACAGTGAAATAATACCATTATTCTTCATCAATCAAGACCGATACCCTGCCCTTTCTTCCCTATTCGATTCACAACACGCATCAAACAGAGGGCAACCCATGGTAACCACACACAATCTCGGCTTTCCGCGCGTTGGCGCCCGTCGCGAACTGAAATTCGCCCAGGAGGCGTTCTGGAAAGGCCAGATCAGCGAACAGGAACTTCAGGCGACCGGCGCCGATCTGCGGCGGAAGCACTGGCACCTCCAACAGCGTCTCGACCGGGTTCCGGTAGGAGACTTTTCCTTTTACGACCAGGTACTGGATATGAGCGCCACCCTCGGCAACCTGCCTGAGCGCGCGGCAGAATCCGGTGGCACCGAGCTTGAACGGTATTTTCGCGTGGCCCGCGGCCGCTCCGGCCAGGAGACAGCCTGTTGTGGCGTTCAGGCCGGGGAAATGACCAAGTGGTTCGATACCAACTACCACTACATCGTGCCGGAGTTTTCCCGCGACACGCGCTTCAGCCTAAATGCCAACCGACTGATCGGAGAGATTGCCGAAGCCCGCGCCCAGGGACAGACACCCAAGCCTGTAATCATTGGCCCCGTGACCTACCTCTGGCTTGGCAAGTCCAAAGACGGCAGTAATCGCCTCGACCTGCTGCACACACTCCTGCCACTCTACTCGGAGCTCCTGGAACGCCTGGCCGACCAGGGCATTGACTGGGTACAGGTGGACGAACCCGCCCTGGTGACCGATCTGGACGCTGACTGGCGCCACGCCTACAGCCTGGCCTACCACCAGCTGAAAACCGCCAAGCCGAAGCTGCTGCTGACCACTTACTTCGGGGAACTGAGGGACAACCTGCAACTGGCATGCGAGCTGCCGGTCGCAGGGTTGCATCTGGATGCCGTCAGTACCCCCCAGGAGGTGGCACGGGTTGTTGACTGGCTGCCACCCCACAAGCAACTTTCCCTGGGGGTAATCAACGGTCGCAACATCTGGCGAACCAACCTGGAACACACCCTCGACTGGCTGGAACCAATTCACGATAAGCTGGGTGATCGCCTCTGGCTTGCGCCCTCCTGTTCGCTGCTTCACGTACCCGTCGATCTTGCCAGTGAGCAGAAGCTGGACCCGGAAATCCGCAACTGGCTGGCCTTTGCCGTGCAGAAGCTCGAGGAACTGGCGACTCTTGCCACTGCCCTGAACCAGGGCAGAGCCGCGGTTTCCGAGGCACTGAAAGCCTCGGCCAGCGCTGCCCTCAGTCGGAAAACATCAAGCCGGGTGTGCAATCCCGACGTGCGTAGCCGGACTGAGGGCATTACCCGTTCACTGGGGCAACGCCAGAGCCCGTACACCCAACGCATCGTTGCCCAGCAGAAGCGCCTCGGCCTGCCGCGCTTTCCGACCACCACCATCGGATCCTTTCCCCAGACCCGGGATATTCGACAGACACGCCTGCAGTTTCGCCGGGGCGAACTTAGCGAAGCGGACTACACGGCGCGCATTCGCGAGGAAATCCGCCGCTGCGTGACTGAACAGGAAGCACTGGGCCTTGATGTGCTGGTACACGGCGAAGCAGAGCGCAATGACATGGTGGAGTACTTTGGCGAGCAGCTCGACGGCTACACCTTCAGCCAGTTTGGTTGGGTGCAGTCCTACGGCTCCCGTTGCGTGAAGCCGCCCATTCTGTTTGGTGACATCTCGCGCCCCAGGGCCATGACAGTGGACTGGATCCGCTATGCACAGTCCCTGACCGACAAGCCCCTCAAAGGCATGCTTACCGGCCCGGTGACCATCCTCAACTGGTCATTCGTTCGCGACGACCAGCCCCGCCAGGAAAGCTGTCGGCAGCTGGCCCTGGCCATCCGGGACGAGGTCCTGGACCTGGAGGCCGCCGGTGTTGGCATCATCCAGATCGACGAGGCAGCCCTGCGCGAGGGCCTGCCGTTGCGCACATCCGACTGGAAAGACTACCTGGACTGGGCCATCGAAGCCTTCCGTGTGGCAGCCAACGGCGTCAGGGACGAAACCCAGATCCATACTCACATGTGCTACTCGGAGTTCAACGACATCATTGAAGCCATTGCACGCATGGATGCCGATGTCATTACCATTGAAACCTCGCGCTCGGATATGGAGCTGCTGGACGCCTTCCAGGACTTCCAGTACCCGAACGACATCGGCCCCGGCGTGTACGACATTCACTCCCCGAACATTCCCGACAGCGAGCAGGTCCGCTTACTGATGAAGAAAGCGGCAGAACGGATCCCCGCCGAGCGGCTCTGGGTGAACCCGGATTGCGGTTTGAAGACGCGGCAGTGGGAGGAGGTGATTCCGGCTCTGCAGCAGATGGTGGCGGCAGCCCGGACGTTGCGGGAGACGACTCAGTAACCGGTACTGTTCTGGTCCAGCTGGAACTGGAACCCCGTGGCCCGGCGGACTTCCGTGGTGAAGTCCCCGGTGTCATGGAATTCAAACCAGCGATAGCCGGGCGGGCGGTCTTCAACAGCGAACCGGCTGGAGCCGGCCGTAAACTGAATGCAAGTGGAAGGCGTGGCCAAGAGTGTCACGCCGTTCCGGTCGCGTTCGTGCTCCTGATGGATGTGGCCCCAGAGCACCACTTTCACTTGCGGGAATCGGTCTACAACCTGCCAGAACGCATCCCGATTGGTGAGTCCGATTTTTTCCATCCAGTCAGAACCGATGTCTACCGGGTGATGGTGCAACGCGACCACCGCCGGCAAATCCGGATGCTTCTCGAGGGTGTCGGCGAGAAACGCCAGTTCCGAGTCGGCCAGGGCACCGTGCACCTTGCCAGGCACCGAGGAGTCCAGCATTACGAACTGCCATCCGCCCTCAACGACATGCCGGGCAGTGGCGCGGAACTCGGCAGCAATCCTGCTGAGGTTGTCGGCGTGATCGTGATTACCGGCAATCCAGAGTGACGGGCAGGAAAACGCCCTCAGGCAATCGCCAAACACCCGGTACGCCTCTTCGGAGCCGTCCTGGGCAAGATCGCCCGTAGCCAGGATGAGATCCGGCTGGCCATGCGTCCTGAGAACCTCACTGATCACCGCCCGCAAACTGTCCAGGGTCCGGACGCCAAGGAGATCGCCGTCGGCCCGGGCCATCAGATGCGGATCAGTCAGTTGCAGTACCCGGAACGGCCGGGTTGATTCCTTGGCGGTCATGGATGTCTGGATCTACTCGCTGGCAATTCCCTGTCTGGACACCAGTGTACGACGCAGGTTCCCGGATTTATCACCCTCGAATCGAACCCGAGTCACATTCTGGCCAGCCCATGGCGATTTATTGCAATTTTTGACAACTATGGCACATCCCCCGCCCAGAACCACACCACTTTAGTACAGCACCCGGATCAGCGCGGGGTGGCGTGGGGTGGCATAACCGGGCTTTCCGCGACAGCGGCGGAAACGTCAGTCGACGCCTTCACCGGCTGACCAGGCCGCATGTTCCATGGGCAAGTGGCCGAAACGCAGGCAATAGTCCAGCCAGTCGGCCAGGAAGCCGTTGACCTGGACCTTCTCGTCGGGGTGATGCATGAAGCGGTTGGGATAATCGTTCACCGGCGCAATCTGGCGATCCCGGTAACAACTGATGACCTCTGCCATGCTGGCATCATGGTAGACGCGCACGGTCATTTGCGGGTTGTTGAGCCAGCGTCCGGAATTGTGGACCTGCTCAAGCAGGAGGGTTTCGGTGAACTTTGCGGTTTGCAGCACTTCGATCCGCACGCGGCCCAGATAGTGGTTTTCACGGTGCAGCTCGAACTCGCACACCGGCTTGCCGTCCACCTCCAGTTGTCGAAGCTTTGCCAGCCGCTGGTAATTGCCATCACACAGGGCACCGAGCTGCCGGAGATCCGGAACATAGCGCCGGGGTTTCATGGTCCACTCGCCCATCACTGCCATCCTTTCCTGAGACGGGCCCGATTGAGCTCGAGCCACTGCAGCGCAATGATGGCGGCGGCGTTGTTGATACGACCATCGTGGATCATCGCTATGGCGTCCTCCGCCGACACCACGTGGGCACGGATGTCCTCGTGCTCATGCTCCATGCCGTACAGGCCACCCGCATTCTCCGTGCTGACGCGCCCGCAGTAGAGATGGATCATTTCAGTGCTGCCGCCCGGTGAGACCAGGTAATCGCAGATCTTCTCGAGCGGTTCGAAGGTGAGCCCGGCCTCTTCCTGCCCTTCCCGCTGGGCCACCTCTTCCGGGCTCTCGCCGTCCTCGTTCATGCCGGCCACCAGCTCCAGCAGCCAGGGCGATTGGTTCCGCCCCAGGGCGCCGAGGCGGAACTGTTCGAGCAGAACCACCTCGTCCCGCTGCGGATCGTAGGGCAGCACGCAGGTGGCGTCGCCCCGGATGAACAGCTCCCGGGTGAAGATGGGCATGTCTTCGCCATCAAAACGTCGGTGCGTCAACCAGAGCTTGTCCATGCGGAAGAAGCCCTGGAAGACGGTCTCGCGTTTTTCGACTTTGACGTCGTCGGCGGTGAACTGGAACGGCTTGGTCATTTTTCGTCCGGTCGTTGAATCGACTTTGAACGATAGCCTCTAGTCGGCCATGACTTCAAGCTCAAACCTTGTCGTAGAGCTTGCTCCCCGATTCCAGGAACTCCCTGGACTTCTCCTGCATGCCCGCATCCACGGCCGACACCTCGTCCAGCCCGTGCTCTCTGGCATAGTCCCGCACCTCCTGGGAAATCTGCATGGAGCAGAACTTGGGGCCACACATGGAGCAGAAGTGGGCCACCTTGGCAGACTCCTTGGGCAGGGTCTCATCGTGGTAGGCCCGGGCAGTATCCGGATCCAGCCCCAGGTTGAACTGATCCTCCCAACGAAACTCGAAACGGGCCTTGGACAGGGCGTTGTCGCGAATCTGGGCGCCGGGGTGCCCCTTGGCCAGATCCGCCGCATGGGCGGCAATCTTGTAGGTGATGATGCCGGTTTTCACATCGTCCTTGTTGGGCAGGCCCAGGTGCTCCTTGGGCGTGACGTAACAGAGCATGGCGCAGCCGTACCAGCCGATCATGGCGGCGCCGATGCCCGAGGTGATGTGATCATAACCCGGCGCTATGTCGGTGATCAGCGGGCCCAGGGTGTAGAACGGCGCCTCGTCACAGCATTCCAGCTGCTTGTCCATGTTTTCCTTCACCAGGTGCATGGGCACGTGGCCGGGGCCCTCGATCATGCACTGCACATCGTGCTTCCAGGCGATCTTGGTGAGCTCGCCCAGGGTTTCCAGTTCGCCGAACTGGGCGGCGTCGTTGGCATCGGCAATGGAGCCGGGGCGCAGGCCATCACCGAGGCTGAAGGACACGTCGTAGGCCTTCATGATCTCGCAGATGTCCTCGAAGTGCTCGTACAGGAAGCTTTCCTTGTGATGGGCCAGGCACCACTTGGCCATGATCGAACCGCCCCGGGAAACGATGCCGGTGACCCGGTTGGCGGTCAGCGGCACATGGTGCAGTCGCACGCCGGCGTGGATGGTGAAGTAGTCCACGCCCTGCTCGGCCTGCTCGATCAGGGTGTCCCGGAAGATTTCCCAGGTCAGGTCCTCGGCCACGCCACCGACTTTTTCCAGCGCCTGGTAGATGGGCACTGTGCCGATGGGCACCGGGGAATTGCGAATGATCCACTCCCGGGTCTCGTGGATGTTCTTGCCGGTGGAGAGATCCATGATGGTGTCCGCGCCCCATCGAATGCCCCAGGTCAACTTCTCCACCTCTTCCTCGATGGAGGAGGTCACCGCTGAATTGCCGATGTTGCCGTTAATCTTCACCAGGAAGTTGCGACCGATGATCATCGGTTCGATCTCGGGGTGGTTGATGTTGGCAGGTATGATCGCCCGGCCACGCGCCACCTCGTCTCTGACGAACTCCGGGGTGATTTCCGGCGGCAGATTGGCGCCAAACGACTGGCCCGGGTGCTGCTGGTCGAGCAGGCCCTGAGCCCGAGCTTCCTGCAGCTTCATGTTTTCGCGGATGGCGATGTATTCCATTTCCGGGGTAATGATGCCCCGGCGGGCGTAATGCATCTGAGACACGTTGCAGCCTGGCCTGGCACGCAATGGCTTGCGTTCGTCCATGAACCGCAGTGGATCAAGCTGGGGGTCGTTCATGCGCCGACGGGTAAATTCCGACGAGTAGCCGCTTAGCTGCTCTACATCGCCACGCTCGGCAATCCATGCGGCACGCACCGGCTTGAGCCCCTTGCGCAGATCAATGGTGGCCTCGGGATCGGTATAGGGGCCAGAAGTGTCGTACACAACCACCGGCGGGTTCTTCTCACCGCCCATCTCGGTGGGCGTGTCCTGCACGGTAATTTCCCGCATGGGCACGCGCAGATCGGGTCGGCTACCCTGTACGTAGATTTTCCGTGAACTCGGCAGGGGTTGTATGGCGGCGGAATCCACCGTGGCGGAGTCGCTGAGGTAATCGGGCAAGTTGGTCATCATTCGCTCCCGGAACAATTGTTGGATGTCGGGTCGCGTATGACGGAGCCTTGGACACGGGCTTTCCCTTGGGAAACACTGGTCTTTCAGCGCTGTGGTCTTAAATCCCTACGCCGGTATTATCCGGATCAGGTCGCGGGTTCTGCGATGCAATCTCAGCCGTCTGCCTGCCGTTTTCCGGAAGACAGACCAGCACCCCGTCAAGACGCGAATCTGTAATGCGTGACACTCAAAATGAGTGCCATTTGCAAGTGTAGAGCTGCGAACGATTATTGTCCATAATGGCCGTCCAGACCCGTCGATCCGCGCCCTGCTAGCCGGACAACGATGCGATACTGTATTCAGGAGAAAGAATGAAAAAGCGATTGCTTTCCGGACTTATTGGCCTCATGGCGGCCCAGCCCGTCCTTTCCATGGATCTGGTCGAGACCTATGAGAAAGCACTTTCCTATGACTCCGGCATTGCCGCGGCCCGGGCAAGCTTCGAAGCCCAGCAGGCGGCCAGCGACGTCAGCCAGAGCGCCCTCCTGCCGCAGGTGAATGCCTATGGTGAAGGCAACTACATAGACGTCGACGGGCCGGGGCAGGACAACAGCTACCGCGAACTGAACTACGGCGTGCAGCTGACCCAGCCGCTGTTCCGGGCCGATGCCTGGTTCCGCTACGACGCCAGCCAGTATCAGACCGAAGCTGCCCGGGCCGATTACAATCTGGCTCAGCAGCAACTCATCCTTGACGTAGCAACGGCCTACTTCAACGTCCTGCGGGCACGGGACACCGTGACCACGGCCAGGGCAACCGAAGCGGCCATCCAGCGGCAGTACGAGCAGGCCCAGGAGCGCTTTGATGTCGGGCTGATTGCCATTACCGAGGTGTACGAGGCGCGCGCCAGCTACGACGACAGCAAGAGCCAGCGCATCGCCGCGGAGAACCAGCTCAACGTTGCCCGCGAGCAGCTGGCACGGCTGACCGGAGAGTATGCCGAAGACCTGGAGAATCTGCGCCAGAACTTCCCCCTCGGCCGACCGGAGCCCATGGACCCGTCCGCCTGGGAGGCAACTGCTCTGGAGCAGAACTGGTCTATCCAGTCAGCATTGTATGACCTGAACGCCAGCGAGGCGGGACTGAAAGAGGCGAAGGCCGGACACTACCCGACCCTGGACTTGAACGCGTCTTACGGCAAAACCAATCTGGACGGCATTGACGGCACTGGCGCGCCTCTGACCAGTCAGCGGGATGGCACAACCACCCGCGGCGTCATCGGGCTGACCCTGAACGTGCCGCTCTACTCCGGCGGCGGCACCCAAGCGGGCGTGCGCCAGCAGCGGTCCCTGGTGACTGTTGCCGAGCAGTCACTGAATACCGTACGCCGGGATGTACGGGTGAACACCCGGAGCCTGTTCCTGACCGTTAACAACAACATCGAAACGGCCTCGGCCCTGGAGCAGACCATCATTTCGCGCCGTAGCGCCCTGGACGCAACCCGGGCCGGCTACGAGGTGGGCACCCGCAACATCGTGGAGGTGCTGGATGCCGAGCGGGCCTACTATGTGGCCCTGCGGGATTACGCCAATGCCCGCTACGACTACGTGATCAATTCCCTGCAGTTGAAACAGGCCGCCGGCACCCTGAGCCCCCAGGACCTGCTTGAACTCAACAACTGGCTGAGCGCGACCGCCCCAGGGATCGAGGCACTGGCCCACGAGGAAGAAACGCTGGACGACCCGACCCGCTAACCACGCTACACAGCCACGGGGGCGGGCCGCAGCCGGGCAGCCCGCCCGATATCAGACCCGCTCGATGATGCCGTCCACGACGCGATCGAGTGCACCACGATTGCGATTGACGACTTCCAGGGCCCGGCGCCCGATGGCCTGCCTTTCCTCATCGTCACTGAACAGATGACAGATATGGCTGGCGAGGTCGTCACCATCGTCGACCAGTTTTACGCCATGATCATCCAGCAAACGCTGGTAGATGGTCTCGAAATTGAAAACATGGGGGCCGGAAAACACGGGGATGCCCCATGCGGCAGGCTCCAGCGGATTGTGGCCACCGCGCTCGATCAGAGAGCCGCCTACAAACGCCAGATCACTGGCACCGTACAGCATCATCAACTCGCCCATGGTATCGCCCAGGTATACCTGGGCCCCGGCGGGATCTTCAGAAAGTGACCGGCGGGCCAGGCTCAGCCCCATCTTTCCGGTACGCTCGGCGACCGGCCCGAACCGGTCCGGATGACGGGGCACGAGGATCAGCAATGCGCTCGGGTGCTTCTCCAGAACCTTGCAGTGGGCCGCCAGCAGCTGGTCGTTCTCGACGCCGTGGGTGCTGCCGGCAATCCATACCGGCCGGCCAGACAGAGATTGTTTCAGGGATTGCGAGGCTTCGCGCACCGGCTCGGGGATGTCCACGTCGAATTTGACACTGCCGGTCACGGCGACCTTGGCCGGCGCCACACCGATACGGCGAAATCGCTCGGCGTCTTTCTCGGCCTGGGCCGCCACCCAGCTGATACTCTGCATGATCGGACGGGCCAGACTGCGGACGCGCACATAGCCGCGGGCGGAGCGCTCGGATAACCGGGCGTTGATCAGAAACACGGGCACCCGGCGCTTCCTGCTCTGGCGGATCATGTTGGGCCAGATTTCGGTTTCCATAATCACCAGAATCCGGGGCTTGACCCGGTCAAGAAACCTGCGGATGCTCCCCGGCGTGTCATACGGAGCGTAGGCGTAACGCACCTGATCGCCAAACATCTTGCGCGCCTGGGCCAGCCCGGTGTCGGTCATGGCAGTCATCAGGATGGTGATGCCCGGATTGCGGGTGAGCAAGCGTCGCACCATCGGCGCAGCGGCGATGGTCTCGCCCACGGAGACCGCGTGCACCCAGACCACCGTACCGCTGGCACGGGGCACAATACCCAGGCGCTGGTACCAGTTACGTCTGAGCTCCGGAGCCTTGCGGCCATGCCACCATAAGCGCAGGAGAATGAACGGCAGAATCAGCCGTATCAACTGGGAGTAGATAAAGTGCAGCACAGGGGACTCCGGGCAAAACAGTGCGTTATGATAGCGCAAAACCTATTGATTTGCTTCCGATTGCCGCCGGGCAACCAGGCTCGCCCGGCCCGGAAACCGACATCTTGCAGGACCCGCTCCACGTGAACAGGAAATACCGTAAGCTCCCGCGAAACACCGACTATTCCGCCTACCGACATCCTCGGTGGTGGCCCACCTGGCTGGGTATTGCCCTGATGTGGCTGGTATCGCAACTGCCTGTCCGGCTGCAATGGTGGCTCGGCAAGCTCGCCGGTCTGCTTGCCTACCGACTGGCCGGCAGTCGGCGCCACATCACCGAGGTGAACATTCGCCTGTGCTTTCCCGAACTGACCGCGCCCCAGCAGCAGGCACTGGTGCGCAAGGCCTTTATTGCCAACGGCATCGGCCTTCTGGAGCTGGGCATTGCCTGGTTCCGCGACCCGGCCAAACTTACCGGCATTACCCGCGTTCACGGGCTTGAGCATTTTGAAGATGCGTTGAAACACGGTAAAGGCGTGTTGCTGCTGGGCGGGCATTACAGCACTCTCGACCTGGGCGGCAGCCTGGTAACCCAGTACATAGAAGCCGATGTCATGCAGCGGGACCACAACAACCCGCTGATGAACGCGGTGATGACCCGGGCCCGGGAGCGCCGCTACGGCACGGTTCTGGGCGCCCGCGACCTGCGCGGACTGTTCCGCAGCCTGAAACAGAACCGGGCGGTCTGGTACGCCACCGACCAGGACTACGGACGCAAGGACATTGTCTTTGCGCCGTTTTTCGGCATTGAGGCGGGCACCATTACCGCAACGTCCCGGATTGTCGAACGCAGTGGCTGCCAGGTGGTGCCGTTCAGCCACTTCCGGCGGGAGGATGGCCCGGGCTACGATATCTACTTCCATCCAGCCCTGGAGAACTTCCCGAGCGGAGATGACCTCCAGGACGCAACCCTGATCAACCAGACCATCGAGCGCGAAGTCCGGCGTGCCCCGGACCAGTACTTGTGGATGCATCGACGGTTCAAAACCCGTCCGGACGAGTCAGATCCGGGTTTCTACAAACGCAGGTAACAGAGCGCCATGGCGGATCACCCGAAACAGGCCAGAAAGGAAGCACCCGTCGTCTGGCTTCTGACCGACAACAAGCCCGGTCATCGCAACCAGCTCAAGGGGATTGGTAATCGGCTGCGGGTGTTGACCGGCGCTGCCACACACTGGGTGGACGCCACCACACAATCGATTTCGTTGTGGCGCGCGGTCCTGGGCGCGGCACCGCGAATGCACGCAGAGCTGCCGCACCCGGACCTGGTGGTGGCCGCAGGCACCGGCACCCACCGACTGCTGCTGTCGCTACGCCGACTGCGTGGGGTGAGAACCCTGGTGATTATGAAACCGGGCTTTCCCCTGTCGCTGGTGAACGGCGCGGTGATCCCCGCCCACGACCGCGTACCGCCCGGGCCCCGTACCCTGGTCACCGAGGGGGTGATCAATGCGCTCACGCCCCTGGCCCGGATTACCGAAAAACGGGAGGCGCTGCTGCTTGTTGGTGGCCCGTCACCGCATTTCGACTGGGACGACGATGTCCTGCTCGGCCAGATTAACCATCTGATCGGCCAGTACCCGGACTGGCGCTGGACCATCGCCACCTCCCGTCGCACACCGGGAACGTTACAGGCGCGCCTGGACGATCTGTCCGGGCTGCGGGTGTCTGTGGTACACCCCGAGCAAACCCACGAGAACTGGCTGAGCCACCAACTGGCCGGTTCACGAGCCGCCTGGGTCACGCCAGACAGCATGTCCATGGTTTGTGAAGCCGCCACCTCGGCCGTGCCCACAGGGGTGTTCGAGTTGGCCAACCGAACCGGCAGCCGCGTCGCCGAAGGCGTGGAACGCCTGGTACAGCAAGGGTATGTGGCGCGCTGGCCCGACCACGCGATCGTCATGGCCGGCCGAAACCCTGGCAACCGGACACTCTGGGAAGCCGATCGTGCCGCCCGCTGGATTGTTGAGCAGAAACTGCTTCCCGCCTCCCAGGCCGGTAAGCGCAACACCTTCGAGCAGAGCAAGGGAGGACCTGCACCGTGAGGATTCTTCAGGCACTGCCGGCACTTTACAGTGGTGGTGTTGAACGCGGCACGGTGGAGTTCGCGGCGGATCTTGTCAAACGAGGGCACGAATCCTGGGTGGTTTCAAAGGGTGGCCCCATGGCGGAACAACTCCGTGGCCAGGGCTCCAGGCACGTGTATATGCCGATTCACCGAAAGTCCCCTGCCTCCTTCGGGCAGATATTGCCCATGCGAAAGCTGATTCTGGATCTCAAGCCGGACATTGTCCACGTGCGCTCCAGAATGCCTGCCTGGATCATCTTCCTGGCCCTGAAAACCATCCCGAGGAACCAGCACCCCGCGGTGGTCTCCACCTTCCACGGCATGTATTCGGTCACGCCCTACAGCGCCATCATGACCCGGGCGGATCACATGATCGCCGTGTCACGATGCGTGCAGGAGTATGTGCTGAAGAACTATCAGGTGCCACCCGACAGGCTCACGGTTATCCAGCGCGGTGTTGATATCGATGCCTTCCGCCAGCGCGAGCTACCTCCGCAATGGCTTGAGCGATGGTTCCGCCAGTACCCACAACTTGCCGGCAAAAGGATCATCATGATGCCGGGTCGGATATCGCGCTGGAAAGGCCAACTGGACTTCCTCGCCATGATGGCCCGACTGGTGCAGGCCCGCCCGGACTGTCATGGCGTGATCGCCGGTGGCGCCGAGCCCGGCAAGGAACATTTTCTGGAGGAACTGGAGCGGGCGAGGGATCGCCTGGGACTCACCGAGCGCGTCAGTTTCCTGGGCCAGCGCAATGACATGACCAACCTGTACCTGCTGGCTGACGTGGTGTGCCATATGAGCACCAAACCGGAACCTTTTGGCCGTACTGTCACCGAAGCCCTGGCCTCGGGAACGCCGGTGGTTGCCTACAATCGCGGCGGCGCAGCGGAGACCCTGGAAGCCTGCTTCCCCCGGGGCCTGGTGCCGCCAGACGATATCGATGCGTTCACCGGGGTGGTCGCGCGGTTGCTGGATGCGCCGAAACCGACTATCGAGATTCCCTATCGGTTCCGCCTGGAAGCCCAGACCGAGGCCTCCCTGAACGTTTATGAGAACCTCCTCAACCAGCGCTCCGGCAAATCCAGATGATGTCCGGGCGCCCGCTGACCATTGCACTGCTACTGGCCACTCCCGGGGGAGCCTGGGGCGGCATGGAGCAGCACACGGCCGATCTCTCCCGTGCGCTGGCGGCCATGGGGCACCGGGTGCATGTGCTGGGCCATCGGGCCTACGAGGCCAGGTTTCCTGCACCCGTGCGTTTTCACGCGCTGCCGGTTCAGTTGGGTCGTCACAACCCATTGCTGCACTTCCTGCTTCGCCGGAACCTTCGCCAGATGGCACCGGATATCCTGCACGCCCAGGGCAACAAGGCGGCCCGGCTGGCCGGTAAAGTCGGCGGGCCGAATACCGTACGAATCGGCACGGTCCATGGCATCAAGTCCAGCCACACAGCCTTTGACCGGATGGACCGCGTAATCGCCGTGAGCCCGGCGATCAAACGTGCCCTCACTCATCCCCGCAGTCATCTGATATACAACGGTGCCCGCGTCGACGAAGACTCAAGGCTATCGCCATCGGAAGCGGATTTGTCGCCAGGGACCATCCATGTGATTGCCGCCGGCCGGCTGGAATCCGTGAAGGGTTTCGACCGGCTGATTCACGCCTGGTCCCTGCTTGGCCCGGCCGCTGACGGCTGCCATCTGACGATTTATGGCGAAGGCAGCCAGCGCCCGGCGCTGGCGCAACAGATTCGTGGCCTGGGCCTGGATAACACCATCTCCCTGCCCGGCTACAGCCCCTGCCTGGCCCGACACTATCGACAGGCCCGGTTGAGCGTGATCAGCTCCGATCGCGAAGGCTTTCCCTACGTCTTGATCGAGTCCTTGCTGTGCGGCTGCCCGGTGGTCTCGACCCCGGTTTCCGGGCCAATGGAGCTGCTTCCTCCCGAAGCCATCAGCGAGGGTCACGAACCGGACGCCATCGCCAGCGTACTGACCCGCGCCCTGGCCAATCTGGAGGGACTTGCCGAACGCGAGGCTACGGCCATGGCGTTCGCCCGGGCCAACCTCACCGTTGAGGCCATGGCGGCGAAAACAGAGGCACTTTATCGGGAAGTCCTTCCAGGCTGATCCCCTGAACCGACTTGCCCGACCGGTCCGCTATGGTTATTTAGCATCATCGTCAAAACTGGCCAGCATCTGCAGTTCCCGGGCCTTGGCCAGACGCATGAAATTCCGGTTGGCAGCGGTAATGGCCACGCTCAGACCAAACCAGCCGTTCAGGATCTGCCGATGAATGAGGTAATACTTCAGGAACTTCAGCGGAAACTCGACAAACAGCCGGGCACTGGAGATTTTTCGCCCCTTTTTGGCCAGGAACCGGGCCTGCTCGCTCGACAGCTGGCAGTACTTGCGCTCCATCTGCTCAAGGGAAATCAGCGTGCGGTGCAGGACGTCGCCTTTCAGGTCCAGCACCCGCCCGGCCATGACTCTGGGGCGATCGTCATTGCTGTCCTGTTCCGGCTGGATAGCAGCTCGCTTTCGGTGATAGAGCCGCAGGATCCACTTGCTTTTGTCGTGGCGAAAGGGATGGCGGGCATCCGGCTGGGACAACACCCAGCGCATCCGGAAACCGGCAATATCCTCGGCAACAGGACGTGAGAACAAGGCCTGGATATTGCCGACCAGCCGGTCCGAGAGGACCTCGTCGGCGTCCAGGTCCAGTACCCAGTCATTTCGGCACAGGCTGGCTGCAAAGGCCTTCTGGCAGGCAAAGCCATGCCAGTCGTTGTGCACGAATCGGGCGCCCGCCGCCTCGGCAATGTCCCGCGTTCGGTCCGTGCTGCCAGAATCGACTACGATAATTTCATCCACCCAGCCAGACAGCTTGGCCAGGGACTCGGGTAACCGGAGTTCTTCATTCTGGGTGATGTAATAAACGGACAGCGGTAGCTTCATCGGAATTTCCGTTTTGAGGCAAGCAATTCAGGGCCGGTTCAGAACAATACCACAACCGCCTTGTGGTAAGATGGCGCCCCTGATTTGGACGATTTCCACGGCATTCTATAACTCAAGCCCGGAGTGCACAGATGATTCACCCCGTCATTATGGCCGGCGGCACAGGCTCAAGACTTTGGCCGATGTCACGCCAGTTGAACCCGAAACAGTTCCTGAAACTGACCAGTGGCCCCCTGTCGATGTTACAGGCCACCGTTGCCAGGCTTGAGGGCATGGACGCAGCCAATCCACTGCTGATCTGCAACGAGGAGCACCGCTTCCTCGCTGCCGAGCAGATGCGACAGTCCGGTCACGAGGACTCCCGGATCATCCTTGAGCCGTGTGGACGCAATACGGCACCGGCCATCGCACTGGCCGCCCTGCAACTGAAGGAAACCGTTGCGCCGGATGCGGACGATCCCCTGATGCTGGTGCTCGCAGCCGACCACCTGATCAAGGACGTGGCGGCGTTCCAGGAAGGTGTGAAGAAGGCCATCCCCCTGGCGCGGGAAGGCAAGCTGGTGACCTTCGGCATTGTGCCCAACAAGCCTGAAACCGGTTATGGCTACATCCACCGGGGTTCGGAACTGGGGCCGGACAGCTTTGCCGTGGACCGCTTCGTGGAAAAGCCCGACCTGGCCACCGCGAACGCCTATCTGGACTCCGGCGAATACCTCTGGAACAGCGGCATGTTCCTGTTCGGCGCCCGTGAATACCTGAAAGAACTGGAAGTCCACCGGCCGGACATCCTGTCTGCCTGCCAGGCCGCCATCGCCGACACCGCCGATGACCTGCACTTTACCCGGGTCAATGCAGAACGGTTTGCCGAATGCCCGTCGGATTCGGTGGACTACGCGGTAATGGAGAAAACCGACCGGGCCGCCGTGGTCTCCCTGGACGCCGGCTGGAGTGATATCGGCTCCTGGTCCGCGCTCTGGGAAGTCAGCGACAAGGACGACCACGGCAACAGCCTGACGGGCGATGTGATCACCCACAACACCGCCAACACCCTGGTGCGTGCGGACAGCCGACTGGTGGCCACCGTGGGTGTCGACAACCTGGTTGTGATCGAAACCAATGATGCCCTGCTCGTGGCCCACAAGGACAGCGTGCAGGACGTCAAGACCGTGGTGGAGAAAATCCGCAACGACGGCCGCCACGAGCATATGAACCACCGGGAGGTCTACCGGCCCTGGGGGGTGTACGACTCCATTGACAACGGCGCCCGCTACCAGGTCAAGCGCATCACCGTGAAGCCCGGCGCCAAGCTGTCGGTGCAGATGCACCACCACCGCGCCGAGCACTGGATTGTGGTCAGCGGCACCGCACGGGTGACCAACGGCGACAAAACCTATCTGGTGACCGAGAACCAGTCCACCTACATTCCGGTGGGCCAGGTGCATTCGCTGGAAAACCCCGGGGTGATCAACCTGGAACTCATTGAGGTACAGTCCGGCTCCTACCTGGGCGAGGACGACATTGTTCGGTACGAGGACCGGTACGGCCGCAAATGAGCAAGATCAAATACTTTCTGATTGCCGGCCTGCTCAGGATCGCCGGCGGGCTTTCCCTTGCCGGAGCTCAGCGAATCGGCCGGATTGTCGGCTACCTGGTGTGGCGCCTGCCCACCAAGTCCCGGCAGGTCACCGACGTTAACCTGGATATCTGCCTGCCTGAGCTGACAGAGCCCGAGCGCGCCGCCCTGGTCCGGGAATCCCTGCGCCAGACCGGCATGACCATGCTGGAGGTGCCGCTGATGTGGGAATGGCCCGTGGAAAAGTGCCTGGGCCTGGTTCGCGAAACCGAGGGCCTGGAACTGATTGACCAGGCCATGGCCGGCGGCAAGGGCCTGATCCTGCTGGCACCGCACCTGGGCAACTGGGAACTGGCCGGCCTGTTCTTCTCTTCCCGCTACAAGATGGCGGCACTGTACAGCCCGCCCAACATGCCCGAATTCGAGGATTACATGATCAAGGTTCGCGGGCGCCTGGGCTCGGAACTGGTACGGGGCGATCGACGGGGGCTGGCACGCCTTGCGGCGATCCTGCGTGAAGGGGGCGTTGCCGGTATCCTTCCGGACCAGTCGCCAAGGGGCAAGGGCAACGCGTTTGCCCCCTTCTTTGGCATGGAAGTGAAAACCATGACCCTCGTCTCCAAGCTGATGCAGCGCACCGGCGCCAATGTGCTGATCACCTACGCCGAACGCCTGCCAGACGCGGCAGGCTTCCGGATTGTGGTGCGCGACACCGGGCCCGGGCTTGGCGACAGCGATCCGGTGGCGGCCACCACCGCCATGAACCAGGCCATTGAGCACTGCGTTCGGGAAATTCCGGCGCAATACCAGTGGGAATACAAACGCTTGCGGCACAGGCCGCCGGGGGAGATCAACCCCTACAACCCGGATCGCGTATGCTAGCCATGACTGCCATGAACCGACTACTCCCCGCAGCTCTGTTGATGGCCGGCCTGGGCGGCGCCCTGCTGTCGTCCAGCGTATTGGCTGGGGCCACGCTGCTCCTGGCCATCGGTGGCATGGTCGTCAGCTTCCGGAAATCCCTGTACCGCGCCGGGTGGGACAAACCCAAGGAGCTCAGGCTCCTGCATTTTGCCTTCTGGTTTTTTGTACTGGTCAGCGCGTTTTCCTGGGTCCTTGAGGGATTCGATTACGAGGGTGGCAAGACCCTGGGGACCCACGCTCGCTTTATCCTGTTCTGGCCCCTGATCGTTGTGCTGACCCGGGCCGCCATCGGTGCATGGGTAACGTTTACCGCGATCACATTGATTTCCGTGTCCGTTCTGGCGGTTTTCCTGGTTACCATTGCCGCCCGCCAGGGTGCCCTGCATCACGTGCTCAACTCCCGCTTTGGCGGCGGAATCAATCCCATCAGCTTTGGCAACCTTGCCTTGCTCGGAGGCATGCTGACGATTGTCGGGTCGCTGTTCTTCTACCGGGACGGGCGCCGGCTCACGGCCATTCCTGTCTTTCTGTTCGGATTGACTGCTGTTGTCATTTCCATGCTGTCGGAAACCCGAAGCAATCTCGTTGCCCTGCCCTTCCTGCTGTTGGCCCTGATTCCGCTGGTGGGCAAGCGGGCCCGTCTCGCAGGCCTGATCGCCATTCCAATCCTGGTGGCTGCAGCAGCCATCACCAGCGACCGGATGTCCAGTTCACTGGAAGGATTCCTGAGCGATGGCAAGCTCGACAACGGTATGGAAATCCGGGTTGCGGTATGGCACGAAGCCTGGGACCTGTTCACCGAGCACCCGGTGGCGGGTGCAGGCCTCGGCGGCTTCAGCCGACACATCCAGTCCCAGGTGACCGCCGGTGAACTGCCCGAGGCCTTCCTGGAGTGTTGCACCGGCCATGCCCACAACGATCTGCTGAACACGGCCGCCACCAGCGGCGTCATCGGCGTGCTGAGCTTGGCCCTGCTGCTGTTCATACCCCTCGCGGTATTTTCGAGGCACCTGTTTTCCAGGCATGCTGCCACGTCCCATCTGGCTGCCGCAGGCGTCATGGTCTGCGCGGGCTATCTGCTCTTCGGGCTAACCGAAGCCACCTTTAACCGGTCGCTGTTCCTGACCTTCTACCTGCTGCTGGTGGCGTCCATTGCCTCGGCGATGTTCACGGAACTCAGCCGATCCTATGTGCGTAACCGCACCCGCAAGGTATCGGCAACCATCATCACCAAGAATGAGGAAGACCATATTGCCGACTGCCTTCGCTCTGCGAGACTGGTGGCCGATGAGATCATCGTTCTGGACAGCGGCAGCACCGACCGAACGGTGGAACTGGCACGGGAACTGGCCGACGTGGTTGAGGTGACTGACTGGCCGGGGTTCGGCATCCAGAAGCAACGGGCGCTGGAAAAAGCCACGGGCGAGTGGGTGCTGTCCCTGGACGCCGATGAGCGGATCACTCCGGAGCTGGCGCGGGAAATCAACCACCACCTGGCTGACCCGGATGCCGACGCCTACAAGCTGCCCTGGGCCGTGACCATCTACGGCAGCCGCCTGGACTTTGGCCGCAGTGGCCGGGCGCCCTTGCGGCTGTTCCGGCGGGAGGGCGTCCGATTTTCCGACGCACTGGTTCACGAGCGGATACTGATACCCTCTGGCAGGAAAGTTCGAACGCTTCGGGGACGGCTTACCCATTACACCCACCGGGACTTCGGCCATTCCCTTGAGAAAAGCGCCAAGTACGCCTGGCTTGGCTCGCTGGAAAAACACCGCAAGGGCAAGAAAACCCGCACCATGATCTACCCCACCCTGCGGGGGCTGATGACCTTTGTTCAGGTGTATTTCATCCGGTTCGGTTTTCTGGACGGTGCGGTGGGGTATCTGACGGCGGTCACCTACGCCCAGGTGACCTTCAACAAGTATGCGGGGCTGTGGACGCTGGACCGGCCGTCACGCAAGCGGGAGCCCTAGGCCTCATTCAGACGGACACTCTCAATCCCGGCCGCCCTGAACAGCTCAAGCATCTCATCGTAATAGGCCAGCTTGACGGCCAGAGCAGGATCGTCGATCTGGACAACACGGATGTCCGGAAACATGGTTTTCAGAGTGAACAGCGCGGTTGAGGCAAAGCTGAAGAAAGCCAGGTAACGGTGTCCTGACAGCGCCACTTCCACTTCAATCGGCCGTCCGGCCTGGCGGACATCCACCGGGAATTCCGCCAGCGCCTTTTGCAGTTCGTCGCGGCTTTCCTTCCGGTGCATAAAATAAACGATTCGCCTCCCGGGATAGCTGCTCACGATGTGCTGAATTTGTAACGCGAGCCTTTGCAGACGATCCTTACCGCCGAATGGTTGCCCCAGAAAACCCACCAGCGGCTCCAGGCGACTGTCCCGGACCGTCGTCCGGAAACACTGCCGGAACACTGGAAAATCGTGATGGCGAATTTTTATCTGATCGGTACTCGGTAACGGAAAAAAAGTAAAAAAGACAATATCTTGGGGAATCGCCCGATGCGTTCGTATGCCCAGGGTTCGGAGCAACCGCCTCTTGGACACCGATATACGCGATGGCATACCTTCACGATGGATCGCGTGGTAGTACTTCACTGTCGCCAAGCCGTCATCGACAAAAATCACCTGACTGTTGTCGAAGCTCCGATAGAAAACCTCGTGAATCCAACTGGCCTTGTTGCCAATGAACAACCGCTCAATTCGGCAACCAGACAGGCGCCTCGCCAGAGCAGCAAGGCGGACGTAAAACGTGCGCTTGGTGAGATAGCTGATCTCGCCACCCCGCCAGCCCAGGGTGTTCACAAGCATGGCCATTTGGCGTTCGGTCTCGCGATTGTCGGGCCGTGCAATCACCAGGAGAGTGTCTTCCTGCCTGCATCCATAAGCGTGTCTGGCCTCTGCGCAGCTGATCAACTGCAGGGGCGTGCTGGCAACAAATACGCTGATGGGGGCCGACGAGTCCGTCAAAGCATCATTACTCCGGAGTCATCCTGGCCAACTCCTTCCGCAAACGCCGTCTGACCTTGAGTTTTCTCAGAAGATTAATCGGTTTACGTTTCAGTTTGTCGCGTTTGTTATTGAGGAAATCTTCAACCGCATCGAGCACTCGCGCACTGGAACGGCCATCCCGGAAACTGTGGAGCTGGTCGCACAACGAACGGGTTTCCTCCATCAGATCGCGGGGATACTCGAGGGCACGTTCCAGAGCCGGTTCAACTTCGTCAACCTCCTGGGCATCAATCAGATAGGGACCGGGCATTTTCGTGCGGAACGTTACCACCGGTCTGTCCAGGAACATGAATTCGAACATGATCGACGAGGTGTCGCACAGCATCACATCTGCCTGCGGCAGCAGGGGCAGTAAATCCTCGTCACTCTCCACAAAACGCAGGTGCTCGCCAGCCAGGCCCCTATACTGATCCACGATTTCCGGGTCCATCTTGGGGTGCAGGGTGACAATGAACTTCCAGTGGCCACTCCGGGCAAGCTCACCGATCTTTTCGAGCAGCTGGGGCGCGGAAGTCACCGAGCGACTGAAGGTTGACGCGTAGAAAACCACAGGCAACTCGGGTGCAGGCAGTGACCGCCGGCCTGGAAGGTTCGCCGAAAGCAGTGGATCAAGTTTCGGCCAACCGGTGTGGGCAACGGCAAAATGCCCGTGCTGCTCGGCCAGCTCGCTGAATTTTTCCGTGTCCTTCAGGGCATGGGTGCAGTACAGGTCAAACCAGCCGCGAATCCGGTAATGATCGCTCTCGTCCTCGCTGCTGTGGCCACGCTTGTTCCTGGCCATGCCGTGGAAGACCTCTACCTTGATACCCGGGAAAAAATAGGGCACCCAGTCGCCCGGAACAAAGGTAGCGTCCGCCTGGTAAGCCATGACCTCCTTGACGGTTCGCAGGCGACGCTCATCCGCACGCAGGGGGGCGGTAGAACAGCCCGCGACAAACCAGGCGGCTTCATCGCCACGCCGGCGAATCTCTTCCTGCAGGGGACGCAGGATGGAATAGGAATAGGGTTGATTTACAAAAAACAGATATCGGCGCATTCAGCCCTTGCCCGTCAGTGTCTTGTATAGGTCTCCGGTTTCCCGGACCGTTTGTGACGTATGGAAATCCCGGGCGATCCGTTCCCGCGCGGCCCGGCCCAGAGAGGCCGCCAGCTCGCGATCGCGGTAGAGCCGCTCGATGGCAGATGCCAATTCACCGGTGCTCCTGGGCGCCACTACAAGACCACTGACACCGTCTTCGACGAGCTCAGGCATACCCCCAACCCGGGTTACCACCGGTGGCACTCCGTACACCATGGCTTCGATAACAGCGCGGGGCAGGCCTTCGCGCACCGTGGATGGCAATACGAAAACGCTGCTGGCCGCTGCGATAGCCGGCGCGTCCGTCCGGAATCCGGTGAAGTGAATCCGTTCGGGGTGGGCGCTCTGGCCGGCCAGGGACCTGAGTTCCTCGTTCTTGTCCACGTCGCCCACAAGCAGCAGATGCGCCTCAATATCGTCCGGCAACTCTTCCATGGCGCGGATCAGAACGTCAAAGCCTTTTCGAGGGCTGTTACGGCCGGTACAACAAACGACGAAAGCACCCTCGGGAACATCGAACTCGGTAAGATCCGCAGGCTGGGCCTGATACCAGGCCAGATCATGGCCCTTGTAAATGCGCTGGAGCTTGTGCTCAGGAATGCGCATCCACAGGCATCGCAGGTCCGCCAGGTAATCCTTGATGGCATCGGCCACGCACACAATCTTGCTTACCCGCGGGTGCAGGAAGGTAATCCAGGATTCCGGATTAAGGAAACTGATATTGCCGATCACGCCCCGATAGGCCACCACCTTGATATTGGTGCCCCGGGAAGCCCGCAGGCCGCAGGCCAGTGCTCGGGGGTTATAGGCGTGAATCACATCGTAGGCTTTCTCTGAAAGCTGGTCACGAATCGCCGCTGTGCCGTCCTTGTCGAACCGGTTTCTGAGCGCCATGGGTCTGGCGACCATGCCTTCATCCAGCAGGCGCTGATAATTTCGGCCCTTGGGGTTACACATGACATCAACGTCAAAGCCGGCGTCTCGGAGGCCGATAAACAGTTCGGTTTCGGGACGATCGCAGGCGTCGGTGAGGCAGAGTACGGACGGAAGCGGTCCGTCTGGCTGTGAATTGGTCAAGAGGCCTTTCCCTTGTTGTAACCGTTCATGAATGAATCCCAGACCCGCCTTCGGGCTTCTTCTCCGGCAACCTTCACCAGCGACCGGGCAAAGCGGTCGAGGTTCGCCCGCTGCCAGCTGGCCGGACTGCCCTGGCCCAGCAGGCGGCTCTTGTCGAAATCGATCAGGAAATACTGATCATCGCGCACCAGCACGTTGTAACAGTTCAGATCCGCATGCATGACGCCGGCATCGTGAAACCGACGGATGGTGGCGCCGAGCTTTTCCCAACCCTCGGTTGGTGTTTCGGCGATTTGATCCGCCAGCGGAACCACCCCTTCCAACCGCTCGATCAGAATCGCGGCCTGATACTGGATGGGAGACTGCTTCCGATACCAGGCGGCCACCGGTCGGGGCACGGGAAGCGCCATGGCCTCAAGCCGGTACAGCAGCCTGAACTCGGCAAACGACCGAACCTCCGATTCGCGACTGAAAAAGTAGGTATGCCTGGCCAGCTTCGCCATCATACCGCCCCGGCGGTACTCCCGAAGCACCAGCCTGCTGTCTCCGGCTTCAACAAACCAGGCGGCACCCCGGCCACCACTGCTTACCGGCCTGGCCCTGTCGCCCCAGAATGCCGGCTGAAACCAGTCTTCGCTGACCCGCCCCCGGTAGTCAGGATGAACCAGCATGGCCGAGCCTTTGTTCCGGAGACAGATTTCAGACTCCACCATGAAGGGCTACCCGATCCTCGGAATAATGACGGAAACCCGCGCCCCACCGTTGAGACGCGCGGGCACGAGTGCGATAGAATGGCGCCAGTTTAGCAATGATTGCCAGCAAAGCTCCACAGCACCGGGCACCACCCTGACACGGATACTGTTCTGATGAAGTCCATCTGCATTCTGCGCCTGTCCGCCATCGGCGATGTTACCCACGTAATTCCGGTTGTCTTGAGCCTCCAGGAGCAAATCCCCGGCGTTGCAATCACCTGGGTGATTGGCAAGATCGAGGCAAAACTGATCGGTGATCTCCCGGGTGTCGAATTCATCGTTTTCGACAAGAAAGCCGGTCGCAAGGGCTACGCGGAGTTACGCCAGAAGCTAAAAGGCCGGCGGTTCGACGCACTGCTGCATATGCAGGTGGCGTTTCGGGCCAACCTGGCGTCGGCCTGTATTCCAGCCAGGCTGAGAGTCGGATACGACAAGGCCAGGAGCAAGGACCTGCACAGCCTCTTCATCAACCGCCGCATCAAGCCGGCGCCGGAGCAGCACGTGCGTGATTGTCTCGCCAGTTTCCTGGAGCCGCTGGGGCTTGAGCCCGCCCCGCCCCGCTGGCAGATCCCCCTCACTGATGAGGATGACGCGTTCGCCGTGGCACAACTGGCAACCGACCGCCGGAACCTGGTGATCAGCCCCTGTGCCAGTCATATCCTGCGGAACTGGCCAGCGGAGCGCTACGCACAGCTGGCCGACCATGCGATTCAGAAACATGGCATGAAGGTCATACTGGTCGGTAGCCCCGCCCCCTTCGAGAACGAATACTGTGCGGCCATTGAATCCGCCATGAAGGAAAAAGCCCACAACATCTGCGGCAAGGACACTCTGAAACAACTGACCGCGCTATTGGCCCGGGCCGACCTTGTCGTGGCTCCTGACACGGGTCCTGCGCATATTGCCAGTGCCGTTGGAACCGATGTTCTGGGATTGTTTGCCGCCAGCAATCCCTGCCGCTCCGGCCCCTATAATTCCCTTGAGTGGTGCGTGAACCGCTACCCCGAGGCTTTGCAGAAATTCACCGGAAAGTCGGTGGAGCAGGCGCGCTGGGGCGCGAAGGCCGAATTCGAGGGGGCGATGGAACTGATTACAGTGGCGGATGCCACAGCAATGCTGGATCGGTGGGTTGAGGCGCACCCTGCGCCAGAAACAACAACGGCGCCACGAGCTGACTGACTCGGGCGCCGGTGGGGTCTTGTCGGATTACGCTTTGCTAATCCGACCTACCGGCCTGATTGACCCGGCGCCGTTCGAGGCTGTCAGGCGGCTGCCACCTTACTTGCGTGCGGTGTAATCCTGGTAGGATTTCTCTTCCACAAAACGTGAGCCCAGCGCCAGGTTCACGTCTTTCTTGATGGCGGCACGCTTGTCATTGGTTACGTAAACGGCCCTGGCCAGTTCGATAAAACGGGCACCGAAATCCTGGGCTGCTTCCTGGTCCCGGATATCGTCCTCGATGACCCACAGCTCTTCATTTACGGCCTTGAGCTGTCGGCGCAGATCTGCGATCTCTGCGGCCTTGTCCTTCACCGCCTCGTCCCAGGTTGCGCTCAGTTCGTCCAGTTCCAGACGCACGTTCTTCAGCTTGGCCTCGTCCTTGATGCGCTCTGACTTGATTTCGAGAATGGTGATCTTGTCCAGCACCTCGCCGAAAGATACCGGAACCTTGATTACGTCTGCCATGGTCTTGCCCTGCCTGTTCGGGGAATTCTGAAACAACAAAGCCGCCGGGCTGTGTCAGTCAACGGCGGCTCGCGATACCGGCTATGATCAACCCTTGACGTGGGTCAGCCAGTTGCTGTGCTGGGCCAGCTTGCCCTTCACCGCATCAAAGTACATGCCCTGGAGCTTCTCGGTGACCGGGCCCCGCTTACCGGCGCCGATGACCCGGCCGTCCAGCTCACGAATCGGCAGCACTTCAGCAGCAGTGCCGGTGAAGAAGGCCTCTTCCGCCACATAGACTTCGTCCCGGGTGATGCGACGCTCTTTCACGGTCAAGCCGAGATCACGGGCAAAATCGATAATGGTGGCCCGGGTGATGCCTTCCAGGCAGGAGGTCAGCTCCGGGGTGTGCAGCACGCCATCGCGCACAATGAAGATGTTCTCGCCGGAACCTTCGGCCACGTAGCCCTCGTTGTCCAGCAGCAGAGCCTCTTCGGCACCGCCGGAAATGGCTTCGTTCAGGGCCAGCATGGAGTTGATGTAGTTACCGTTGGCCTTGGCCTTGCACATGGTGATGTTGACGTGGTGGCGCGTGTAGGAAGAGGTGCGCACCTTGATCCCCATTTCCTTGGCTTCCGGCGACATGTACGAAGGCCAGCTCCAGGCCGCCACCATCACGTGCACCTTCAGATTGTCGGCCCGCAGCCCCATACCCTCGGATCCCAGGAACGCCATCGGGCGAAGGTAAGCTTCGTCCAGATTGTTCTCGCGAACCGCCGCCCGCTGCGCCTCGTTCAGTTCATCTTTGCTGAACGGCATCTTCATGTTCAGGATATGCGCGGAGCGGAACAACCGGTCGGTGTGCTCTTTCAGGCGGAAAATCGCCGGCCCGTTCGCGGTGTTATAGGCCCGCACGCCCTCGAAACAGCCGAGGCCGTAATGCAGGGTGTGGGTCAGGACGTGGGTTTTGGCTTCCCGCCAGGGAACCATTTCACCATCCAGCCAGATAAGGCCATCGCGATCAGCCATCGACATGCTACGTTGCTCCTAAAAAAGCCGTTTTCGGGGAACCGGCATTCTAGCAGGAAAGTCCGCCCGAATTGAATTTGCCTCAGGTCTCAATCATCACTTTTTTCCACATGGCGCGGATGTAGTCACGCTCGTCGGGAAAGGCGTCTCCGGCCACCTGACTGTTCAGGTTCTGCAGGGCCCTTCGATGGATGGTCGAGCGCAGTGAAATAAAGGCCTCCCGGAGTTTTTCGGCATCTTCAACCGCCAGTACCCCGGCGCGGCCCAGCTCTTCCATTTGACGAATATTGTCAGACCACTGGGTGAGCTCAGGATGTTCGAAGCACCAGGCCAGCATCAGGTATTGCACCATGAATTCGATATCAACAATGCCGCCGGTATCGTGCTTGATGTGGAACACCTCTGCCTGCTGGCTTTCTGGCGTACCGAGGCTGGCCCGCATCTTTTCACGCATATCCACCACGTCATCGCGCAGCTTCTGCCGATCCCGTTTTTCGCACAGGATGTCGTGGCGAATGGCCTCAAACGCCTCCAGGGTATCTTTGCAACCAGCCACGCCCCGAGCCCGGGCCAGGGCCTGGTGCTCCCAGGTCCAGGCATCTTCGCGCTGGTATTTCTCAAAGGCCTGGAGCGTGCTGACCAGAAGCCCGGAATTTCCGGACGGCCGCAGTCGCATGTCCACCTCATACAGCTGGCCAGAGGGCGTTTGGGTATTGAGGATGTGGACAATTCGCTGCCCCAGCCGGGTATAGAACACCGCATTATCGATGGATTTGTCACCATCGGTGACCTGTTCCGGATCGGCCTTGTGCACGAACACCAGGTCAAGGTCGGAGGTATAGCCCAGCTCGATGCCGCCCAGTTTTCCGTAACCAATGATGGCAAAGTCCGTCTCGCACGCTGAGCCATCAGCGCGGCGTGGGTAGCCGTGACGACTCACCAGATTGGCGAACGCCACCTCCACCACATGGTCCAGCACCACCTCGGCAATCCAGGTCAGGTAGTCGCTGACTTTCATCAGCGGCAAGGTGCCTTTGAGTTCGGAGGCGGCGACGCGCAGGATATGGGCCTTCTTGAAGTGACGCAGGGATTCCATCTGCTCTTCCAGATCTTCGAACGGAATCCTGAGCATCTGCTGGCGCAGGTCATCCTGCAGCTCGGCTTTCGCCGGCGGATGATACAGGCTCTCGGCGTTGAGCAGTTCGTCCAGCAGCAACGGCGTCTCCGCCAGTTGTCGGGCAATCCAGGGACTCTCACTGCACAGCCGGACCAGTTGGGTGCAGGCCCCCGGATTTTCCAGCAGCAGCACCATGTAGGCGGTTCGACGCAGGATCGCTTCCACCAGCTGCAGCACCCGGGACAGGGTTTCCGACGGATTTTCCACTTCCGTGAGTTTGGCCAGCAGCATCGGCATGAATTGGTTCAACCGTCGGCGACCCTGGGTCTGCAGGGTTTGCACGGTACGATTGGCCCGCAATTCGTCCAGCTCGGCCAGGGTCGCCTCAGGCTTCTCGTAGCCGCGGGCTTTCAGCCATTCCAGAGCAGCTGCTTCCTGCATTTCCGCCAGCCAGATCTCCTGCCAGCCCTCCTCCGGCGCGTCCCGGTCTTCCTGGTCGTCATCCTCGGTGGCAATGATATTCGCAAAATGGGTGGCAACTCGCTTGCGGTGGGCCTGCAGCGCCTGGTCGCATTCATCCCAGCTATCAAAGCCCATGATGGCGGCAACCCGCGCCCGGGCCAGTGCATCTTCCGGCAACAGCTGGGTTTGTTTGTCCTCCATGCCCTGCAGCGCGTGCTCAAGATTTCTGAGGAAGATGTAAGCCTCCCGCAACTCCTGCACAACCGAAGGCGGCAGCAGCTCCAGGGCCTCCAGCTCCTTGAGAATCACCAGCAGCTCCCTTTGCTGGAGCTCACGGTCGCGTCCACCGCGAATCAACTGGAACGCCTGCACCACGAATTCGATCTCGCGGATACCGCCGCTGCCGAGCTTGATGTTGTTCTCCATGCCCTGGCGGCGTACTTCCCGGCTGATCATCGCCTTCATGCTGCGCAGGGATTCAAAGGCGCTGAAGTCAATGTACTTGCGGTAGACGAAGGGCCGCAGGCTGTCCATCAGCACCCGCCCTGCCCGTTGATCTCCCGCCACGACGCGGGCCTTGACCATGGCGTAGCGCTCCCAGTCGCGGCCCTGGTCCTGATAATAGGTTTCGAGGGCGGCAAAGCTCAGGGCCAGGGCTCCGCTCTGGCCGTAGGGTCGCAGGCGCATATCGACCCGGAACACGAAGCCGTCGGCGGTTATCTGGTCGAGGGCCTGGATCAGGCGCTGGCCAAGACGTACGAAGAACTGCTGGTTATCCAGGGAACGACGACCGCCCACGGTTTCGCCCTTGCCCGGAAATGCAAAAATCAAGTCGATGTCAGAGGAAACATTCAGCTCCCGCCCGCCGAGCTTGCCCATTCCGAGCACCACCATTTTCTGGTCGGATTCCTGCCCGGTGATCGGATCGGCGCCCCGCGGTGTGCCGTACTGCTCACAGGAATCCCGGTACAGCCAGTTCAGGGCGCCATCGATACAGGTATCGGCGAAGGCACTTGTGGCTGCCATGGTTTCGGCCAGGTCGGCCCAGCGCATCAGATCCCGCCAGATGATCCGGAACTGCGATTCCATCCGGAATTGTCTCAGGGCCGTGTGTAGCGCAGGTTCTCCATCCACCGAACCCAGGAACTCCTGCCAGCGACTGTTCAGGTAATCCGGCGTGGTGGGCTCGGTCAGGGGGCGCGGGTCAAGCAGCGCCCGGACGTGCTCCAGGTGGCGCTGCAACGTCTGGCGCAAAAACAGGCTTCGGGAGATTGCGGTGGCAATCACCGTCTCGCTCATACCCTCGGGCGAGACAAGCCAGCCCGGAACGCCCTCTGGAAACACCGAGTGCCAGCATCCGGCAACGTCGTCCGCCAGTGGTTCCGGCAAGCCCTGCCATGGCTCGGACATAATGCAACCCCCTGTTCCTCTGTTATATTTCCGGTACTCTATACCCTACTCTACCGCAACTGAACAGGCTGAACAGACGGATGCAGCGAAACCGCCGCCCCCTCAATCCGGAACATCAGGGCTCTCACCTGCCCATGGGCAGCCTGATCCGCGAGCGCATGAAGCGCCTGTTCCTGCTGCTGGCCGGACTTCTTACCCTCCAGATACTGGTGATCTGGGCGGTTGAGGGCCTGAGCCTTTTCGAATCGGTGTGGATCACCATGACCACGGTGTCCACGGTGGGCTATGGCGACTTCGCCCCCAAGACCACGTTAGGCCGGCTAAGTACCATACTGATCATGTTCGTGGGCGCGATCACCCTGCTGACATTGATTGTCAGTGACTTTATCGAGTACCGGTTCTATCGCCGGGAACGCATTCTGATGGGCAAGTGGATCTACAAAATGAATGACCATATCGTGATCATCAACACACCGAGAAGTGGCGGCGAGCAGTATTTCATGCGATTTGCCACGCAGATTCGCTCGATTCCGGATTACCAGACCATCCCGATCATGATCCTGACGCGCCAGTTCCCGAACGGCCTCCCGACGGAGCTGTCAGACATCGGTGTTGTGCACTATCACGGTGCCGGCTTTGAACCAGAATCATTGAAGGCGGTTCACGCGGGCAGTGCCAGACATGTCATCGTTCTGGCCGCCGATGAGGCGGATCCTTACTCGGACAGCCTGACGTTTGACATTGCCCACCGACTCACCGAGCTGAACCTGGGCAACCGAACCATCGTGGAATGCGTTAACGACGAGAACCGTGGACGATTCAAGATGCTGGGTGTGAGAACCATTATCCGCCCTGTCCGCACCTACCCGGAAATCATGGTTCGCTCGGTGGTGGCACCTGGTTCCGAGAAAGTGCTGGAAGACATGTTCAACTACGAGCATGATCACCCGCACCGGTACGATCTCACCCTCGACGACCTTAACTGGGCCGACATTGTCAGCGCACTGGTGCGTCACGGCATCGGCACGGCCCTCGCGTATATCGATGACGATAACGAGGTCATCTGTCATCCACCGACCGATCGGGAAATTGAAGGCAAGGGCTTAATCGTGCTGGTGAAATCCGCGGAGACGCCCGATGTGGACGCGGTCAAAGAGGCGCTGGAGCGTCATCGCGCCTTCCTGAAACAATGGCAAGCCCACAGCGGCGCCGGTAAAGACGCGGACGAAGAAAACGCTCACCCCTGACCCACAGCGGCCAACTGCAGCTGCAGCCGGCCCATAAGCGTGGCGCGTTCCGCAAACTCCCGAACCAGAACGCCGCGGGAAAGCTCATCATTCACCTGGCGCCATAGTTCCGAGCAGCCTGCGGCCTCTGCGGCACCCGCTACCCGCGACAGGTCCAGCATCTGGGTTGGCACCGGTTTATCCAGCAACCAGCCATGCCCTAGCGCCTTGAGGTACTCTGTTACCGACAGCCTCTCGTGCTCACCCTCCAGCCGAGGATGATACAGACCGGCCAGCCAGTAACCCTGTTCGGCCTTGCTGACGAGATTGAGGAATACGGGCACCTCGTCCGCCAGTGCCAGCGCCGCGTTCACCAGGCTTTCCGGGGACCCGGATTTCAGCTCAAACTCGATTTCGTGCAGTGGCATGCGCTCGTCGCCAGCCAGGATAAAACCGGAGTCCACCGCCACTTCGATCATGCCGGCATCCTGTTGCAACCAGAAGATCCGGCGCTGGAAATTGGTTTCAAACACGACGCCCAGTTCGCTGAGGTCCAGCGCGTGATGCAAAGGCGTGTTGGCCAGCAGGTCAAGATCGAGATCCGGGCCATCCAGCAGCCATTCCCACTCCTCACGGGCATGGGCACCGTTAACAAACTCGCCCCGGGTTTTCAGGGTCTGGATAAAGGCATCGCCGGCCTTGCGAATCCGCAACGCTGCTTTCGAGCGGTTGAGCACTCCGTCGGGTGTATCGAAATACCGATTGACCAGATCCATGGTTTTACCGGAATGCACGTCAGTCCGCCCGGCGAGCCATTGAACGGCCTGCTCCTGGGCATGCTCCGAGACACTCAGTTTGATTTCCAGTTCCGTCGCCATCACTAGAGCCTGTTGCGGGTTGTATAAACGCAAAAACCGGCGACCCGAAGGTCGCCGGTTTTCATACTACTAGATTAGCTGGTTAGCTGATCAGAAGTAGTAAACACCGCCGATCGCGAGATCAGTTGTATCAACGTCGGCAGCACCGCTGTCAGCGTTGTTCAGATAACCCTCAACATAGACGTACATGTTGTCAGACAGGTTATGCAGAGCTTGAGCAGTGATGGTTGAGGTTTCGGCGTTGGTGTTGTCAGCCTCGGCGAACTCGTAGGACAGAGCGAAGGTGTTCGCGCCCATGGAGTAACCACCGAACAGGCCCCACACGTCGCCAACGTCCTTACGGGTCTGGTACTGAGCGGTAACGCGCAGATCGCCAGCTGTGTAGCTGCCACGCACACCGTAGGTGTTCTCGTTGTTGACGCTGAGGTCAGTGTCGCTTGAGTAAGCGAAGTCACCATCGTTGGAGTCCATAGCCACGGCCAGTTCAAACGCGTCTACAGCGTAAGTGGCGGCCAGCTGATACGGATAAGATTTCTCACCGTTGTTGTCACCGTCACCGTTTACCTGAACAGCGCCGTGCAGCTGCAGGCCACCGAAGCTCGGAGAGCTGTACTGGATCAGGTCGCCTTCACCAGTGTCGTAGTAGTTGTCATTGCTCAGGTTGAGTGACGCGTACTCGTAGTAGTTGGCGATTTCGTCGATCGCACTCTCATAAGTGGAATCGTCAGAACCAACCCAGATCTGGCCAAAGCTGTCGCCACGAACACCAATGTAGGCTTCGTCAAACGCGTTCAGACCGCCATTGCCAGCCTTTTGGTCTGCGTCGAACTCCAGCTCGGCCTTGAAGAAGCCGGTGATGCCCGGAGCCAGTACGTGGTCGTGCTTCACACCGATGGTGGAACCGTTGTCGTAGTGGCCCAGCTCAGATTCGCCGTTTTCAACATCACTGTGAGCAACAACCAGCTGGATGTTGCCGTAAACCTGCGGCATGGAGTCCATCTTGGCAGCCAGCTCGGAAGCAGACATATCCATCTGGGCCAGCGCAGAACCGGAGAAGGTAGCGGCTGCAATAGCAGATGCGATGAGCGTTTTTTTCATGTTGCGTCTTCCTTTTTGAGTTAACTCAGGTTTTAGCGACGGGTTCTTATCCCGATTTTTTAAGGCATCACCAGTCAGGCTGGATGAGGCCGATTCTGCATTACCTCTGTGTCATTTTTGTGACATCGAAGTAACTTTTCTTCTTTTTCTGAAAAACCCGACAAATGTCAGGTCTATACAGCTCAAACACTTACAGATCTTTCTTCAAGCTCTGTGTGATAACCGTGTTTTAATACAACCAATCGTCTTTTGCAAATTTTTAAGTCGGCGTTTTTAGTTCGTTTAGCATCTGCGTGGGCCGCTCTTATGCCCGAACCCCCTGAAACTGCTTGTGACACATGTGTTTCAATTCCGGGGCCAAGCCTTAAAAAAACCTTTCATATCAGAAATATAAACCAAAAATCGTACCGCCGTATCAACGAATCAGCGACGAGCCAGCCAATTCGTGCACTACTTCAACGCCACACACACCGCTGTGCCCGAAATTGGTGCAAAGGTCTTTGCAGCATCAACCCGCTTCAAGCAGAAAAGTCACCGGCCCATCGTTTACCAACCCAACCTTCATGTCTGCGCCGAAAACACCTGCGCCCACCTTGTCAGAGCCAAGCGAATCCCGGGCCTCTGCCACGAAAGCCTCAAACAGGGTTCTTGCACGCTGCGGGGCCGCCGCACGGGAGAAGCTCGCACGGGTGCCGGAGGAGGTATCGGCTGAAAGCGTGAACTGGGGAACCACAAGGAGAGCGCCATCTGTGTCGGCGAGACTGTGGTTCATACGACCGGATTCATCGGGAAACACTCGGTAAGCAATGACCTTCCGGCATAATTCCCGCACCTCGTTCTCACCATCGTCCCTGTCGACGCCGAGTAGCAGCAGTAAACCGTCGCCGATGGAGGCAACCCGTTCGCTATCGACGGTAACACTGGCTTCCGTAACGCGCTGAATCAGCCCTTTCATCAACTTCCTTGGGGTGGCGTGAACGAGAGATGTTCTCAATGGCGGAAAAGTGTATCGGCGGTAATGTCCGGCCGCAACCCCGAAAGCGAGAATCAGCCGACACTTTTTCCCGTTTTTGCCACAACGGACTCCACGCCACGCATCAGGGCATCGACGATGGCGGGCTCAGACGCAGAATGGCCCGCATCCCGGATGATCTGCAGCTCGGCTTGCGGCCATGCCTGACTGAGGGCAATGGCGTTCTCCAGCGGGCACACCATGTCATAGCGACCGTGCACGATAATGCCGGGGATGTCGGCGAGGCGCGCAGCATCCCTGACAATCTGGTCCGGCTCGAGAAAGGCATTGTTCATGAAGTAGTGGCATTCAATGCGGGCCAGCGCAATTGCCACGTGCGGGTGACCGAAATGCTCGACAACCCGGGGATTGGGGTGCAGGGTGGCGCATCGCCCCTCCCAGACCGACCACGCCTTGGCGGCCTGAATCTGCTCCAGCTCGTTGGCGCTGGTAAGACGGCGGTAATAAGCCGATACCATATCCGCGCGCTCATGCTCAGGAATGGGCGCTTCGAAATCCGCCCAGTAATCCGGAAACACGCGGCTGGCACCGTCCTGGTAGAACCACTGGATATCTCTCGGACGACAGAGGAAAATTCCCCTCAACACCAGCCCGAGGACACGCTCCGGATGCGTCTGGGCGTAGACCAGACTCAGTGTCGACCCCCAGCTGCCACCGAACAGCAGCCACTGGTCCACCCCGAGAAACGCGCGCACCGCTTCCATGTCTTCAATGAGTCGGTCAGTACTGTTGCCTTGCAGCTCCGCCAGCGGAGTCGACCGTCCCGCCCCTCGCTGATCCATGAGGATAATCCGGAACCGCTCAGCGTCGAAAAACCGGCGATGATAGTCCTCGCAGCCCCCACCCGGGCCACCGTGAACCACCAGCACTGGAATGCCGTCGGGATTGCCGCTTTCCTCCACGTACAGTTCGTGGGGCGGCTCCACGGCCAGCCGGTGCTGGGCGTTGGGCTTGAGTTCAGGGTACAGGGTGAGCATCGGACACTCCGACAAGAGAAAGAAAGGATTTTAACGGGAGTTTAGCCGATAGCTGCCGGAAAGGGACAATCACGCAGGCACCCATAAAAAAGGCCGGATGCTGAAAACATCCGGCCTTGTAGACACAGTGCAGACCTTACTTCTTGTTGGCCCGCTTGCGCTCGTTTTCGGTCAGGAGCTTTTTCCGGAGCCGGATCGATTTCGGGGTTACCTCGACCAGCTCATCGTCATCAATAAACTCCAGAGCCTGTTCCAGCGTGTACTTGATCGGGGGCACCAGGCCAATCACCTCATCCTTGCCAGAGGCACGCATGTTGTCGAGCTTCTTGGCCTTGGTGGGGTTAACAACCAGGTCGTTGTCGCGACTGTGAATGCCGCACAGCTGCCCTTCGTAGATTTCCTGGCCCGGCTCAAGGAACAGCTTGCCACGGCTCTGAAGGGTTTCCAGGGAATAAGTCAGCGCGGTACCCGTGGCCATGGAGACCAGCACACCGTTCTGGCGGCTGGTCACATCACCCACCTTGATCGGGCCATAGTGGCTGAAGGTAGAGGTCAGGATGCCGGTACCGGAGGTCATGGTCAGGAAGGTGTTCCGGAAACCGATCAGCCCGCGAGCGGGGATGGTGTAATCCAGCCGCATGCGGCCCTTGCCATCCGGTACCATGTTGGTCAGATCGCCCTTGCGCAGGCCCATCTGCTCCATCACGGCCCCCTGATGCTGCTCTTCAATGTCTACGATCACGTTTTCGTAGGGCTCCTGCTTGACGCCATCCACTTCCTTGATGACCACTTCAGGACGGCCCACGGCCAGTTCGAAGTTTTCGCGACGCATGTTTTCGATCAAAACAGACAGGTGCAGTTCGCCGCGACCGGACACCTTGAACTTGTCGGCGGAATCACCCTCTTCCACCCGCAGGGCCACGTTGTGCAGCAGCTCTTTCTCAAGACGTTCCTTGATGTTGCGGCTGGTCACGTACTTGCCTTCCTTGCCGGCGAACGGTGAATCGTTTACCTGGAAGGTCATGGACACCGTGGGCTCGTCCACGGTCAGGGCCGGCAGGGCTTCCACATTGGACGGATCGCACAGGGTATCGGAGATGAACAGCTCGTCCATACCGCTGACGCAGACGATGTCACCAGCCTGAGCTTCTTCCACCTCGACCCGTTGCAGGCCGAAATGGCCCATGATCTTGAGAATACGGCCGTTACGCTTCTTGCCGTTGGCGCCAATGGCCGTCACCGGGGAATTGGTCTTGATCTTGCCGCGCATGATACGCCCAATGCCGATCACACCCAGGAAGCTGCTGTAATCCAGCTGGGAAATCTGCATCTGGAAAGGGCCGTCCAGGTCCACGTTGGGGGCTGGCACGTGATCGACAATCGCCTGGAACACGGCGTCCATGTTGTCGTCGAGGTTTTCATGGTCGACGCCGGCAATACCGTTCAGGGCGCTGGCGTAAACGATCGGAAAGTCCAGCTGCTCATCGGTGGCACCCAGGTTATCGAACAGGTCAAACACCTGATCCACCACCCAGTCCGGGCGGGCACCCGGGCGGTCGATCTTGTTGACCACCACGATCGGCCGCAGGCCGGCCGCAAACGCCTTCTGGGTAACAAAGCGGGTCTGGGGCATGGGGCCGTCGATGGAATCCACCACCAGCAGCACGCAATCCACCATGCTCATCACCCGCTCAACCTCACCACCGAAGTCTGCGTGCCCCGGGGTATCGACAATGTTGATGTCGTAACCGTTCCACTTCAGGGCGGTGTTCTTTGCCAGAATGGTAATGCCCCGCTCTTTTTCCTGGTCGTTCGAGTCCATGACCCGTTCGCTCTCAAGTTCCTTGCGGTCAAGGGTGCCGGACTGGCGAAGCAGTTTGTCTACCAGAGTGGTTTTACCATGGTCGACGTGGGCGATGATGGCGATATTACGAAGTTTCTCAATCACAAAAAGTATCCTGCGGCATGCACTCAATGACCTGAGAAGGTCGTTCGCAGGGGAGGGCCCCGGCACATGCCGTCTCAAATCCGTAAAATGAATTCATTCGCCGGAACTGACTGCCCGGCGCCCTGCACGGAACTTTTCGATCCGGGATCAAAAAAAGGCAGGGTGAAAATGAAGCGGCGCGCAGTATATCGAAAAGTCTGTGTCGTTAATATGAAGAAAAACGCCTATTCTTTACCCAACTTGCCACGGCGCGCACCCCGCACTCTTTTGATGCATACAAACAATAAATGCACCATGTTAGTGCACTGATTTGGTGCGCCAGGCGTAACTGACTCTGGCTCGGCGCCGACGCCATGCCCCAAACCCTCGCAGTTGCGCTGTTCTGGAGCATGCCCCAAAAATTGGCAAGCACCTTGCTTTACCCAAATCAGCCGAAATTTGCAGGTAAGTGTCACTGGCATTTGCTAAGCTGCGCAAACCTGAGAAACCGATCGGAACCCGCAAGGGCGGGCGATCCGGCACCACGAACATGAATGCAGCCGCCTGTGCGGTATAACTAACGGAGCATGCACAATGTCCAAGACAGTTGATTTGATCAAAGAACACGAAGTCAAATGGGTTGATCTGCGCTTCACCGACAGCCGTGGTAAAGAGCAGCACGTAACTCTGCCCGCCACCGAAGTGGACGAGGACTTCTTCACCGACGGCAAGATGTTTGACGGCTCCTCCATCGCCGGTTGGAAAGGCATCAACGAATCCGACATGATCCTGATGCCGGATGACGAAACTTCCGTTCTGGATCCGTTCACCGAAGAAACGACTGTCAACATTACCTGTAACATTGTGGAGCCCTCCACCATGCAGGGTTATGAGCGTGATCCGCGCTCTGTTGCCCGTCGCGCCGAGGAATACCTGAAGTCCACCGGCATTGCCGATGGTGCCCTGTTCGGCCCTGAGCCTGAGTTCTTTGTATTCGACTCCGTTAAGTGGAACGTCGACATGCAAGGTGCCTCTTACCACATCCACTCCGAGGAAGCAGCCTGGGTATCCGGCGAAGACTTCGACCGCAACAACATCGGTCACCGTCCGGGCGTTAAAGGCGGTTACTTCCCGGTTCCGCCGGTTGACAGCCTGCACGACCTGCGTGGCGCGATGTGTGCCGCCATGGAATCCATGGGCCTGGAAATTGAAGTACACCACCACGAAGTGGGTACTGCCGGCCAGTGTGAAATCGGCGTTGGTGCCAACACCCTGACCCGCAAGGCCGACGAAGTACAGATTCTGAAGTACTGCGTGCACAACGTGGCACACGCCTACGGCAAGACAGCCACTTTCATGCCCAAGCCGGTGGTTGGTGACAACGGCTCCGGTATGCACGTGCACATGTCCCTGAGCAAGGACGGCAAGAACCTGTTTGCCGGCGACAGCTACGCTGGTCTGAGCGAAGCTGCCCTGTACTACATCGGCGGCGTCATCAAGCACGCCAAGGCTATCAACGCCTTCACCAACCCGGCCACCAACAGCTACAAGCGTCTGGTTCCCGGTTTCGAAGCTCCGGTTATGCTGGCCTACTCTGCCCGTAACCGCTCCGCTTCCATCCGAATCCCGTACGTGAGCAGCCCGAAGGCCCGTCGCATCGAGGTGCGCTTCCCGGATCCGTCCGCGAACCCGTACCTGGCGTTTGCCGCACTGATGATGGCCGGTCTGGACGGCATCCAGAACAAGATCCACCCTGGCGATGCCATGGACAAGGATCTGTACGACCTGCCGAAGGAAGAGGCCCTGAACATTCCGAAGGTTGCCGAGACTCTGTCCGAGGCCCTGGACTGCCTCGAAGCGGATCACGAGTTCCTGACCCGTGGCGGCGTGTTCACCGAAGACATGATCAAGGGCTACGTGGATCTGAAGCGTGGCGAAGTCGAGAAGCTGAACATGACCACTCACCCGGTCGAATTCCAGCTCTACTACTCCTGCTAAAACGCTCGCCGGAGCGTGTCTCCGGAGAGAACAGCAGATCGAAGCCCCGCCCTGTGCGGGGCTTTTTTGTGAGCTGCTCCACAGTGCCTGCCGCCCTTAACGATATGTAACGAACATCCGTGTGCCCGGCCGTTGAAATGGTTTAGTGCGCCGCCGATAATCGGGGAAACCCAATAGAAGGTGAGCGTATGTATCCCAAGTCTGGGCTGGTTGCCGGCCTCTTTGTTTTGTTGGCCACTCCCGTATTCGCCGAGGTCTATCGCAACGTCGATGCCTACGGCAACGTCACCTACTCCGACGAACCGTCCGAAGGCTCAGAGGCGGTCGAAGTCAAACCGGTCACCACAATTACCCTGCCGAAACCCCAGGTGGTTCAGGAAACCGACAAACTGCGGGAAGAGGTTCGAAGAGAGGGCGCCGCCTATGACAGCGTGTCCTTCAATTACCCTGAGAACAACCAGGCATTTTACAGCGGCAGCGGCGACATTCAGTTCGAAGTAACCAGCACGCCAGGCCTGCAGCCGGGCCACAAGTACGAAGTAACCCTGGATGGCCAGCCCGTTGGCCAGAGCAGCTCCGGATCGATTACCGTGAATAATGTGTTCCGGGGAACCCATGAGGCCCGGGTTCACATCGTTGACGAAAACGGCGTTCAGGTGAAAACCGGACCTGGCATTTCCTTCACCGTGCACCGGCCATCCGTCCTCAACTGATTCCGCCCCATCGGCTGCGCACTATTTTGGTGCGCGCGCACCAGAAAAAAGCCATACTCTGACCAGCAACGGGGCGCTCAGTCCGGGCTGGTCATTTCGCTTTGCCTTTCCTGCACCAGCTTTTGGCACATTTCAGCGCTGATGGGCTCCAATGCCCGCACTTCGCCCGTTCATTCGACCATCGACACCAATGTGGTTCGCTTTTTGCAAAACTCCGGAGGTCATCTCATGTCGAACCAACGGGATTCACGCATGGCTCTGCCCTCGGCCACTCCAGTCGGATACAAAAGCATTCTGGACAGCCTTACCACGGCTGTACTGGTGCTTGAGGACAATCTGAATATCCAGTACCTCAACCCGGCCGCCGAAAGCCTGTTTGAAACCAGCATGACCCGGAGCCATGGCCAGCCCTTCCGGGACATCCTGGTGGAATCTGAAGACGCCCTGAAGACCCTGCTTGCGGCGGTACGCAACGGACAGTCCTACACCCGTCGTGAGGCCGAATTCCTGCTCACCAGTGGCTCCCGCCTGACCGTCGACTACTCCGTCACACCCATCAGCCTCGAGCCTACCGAGCTGCTGATTGAAATCCAGCCCCGGGATCGCCTGATGCGCATCAGCCGCGAGGAAGACATCATTTCCCAGCAGGAGACCACCCGCATCCTGGTGCGTGGCATGGCCCACGAGATCAAGAACCCGCTTGGCGGTATCCGCGGCGCCGCCCAACTTCTGGACCGGGAACTGAACAGCGAGGACCAGCGCGAGTATACCCGGGTCATCATTGATGAGGCCGACCGCCTCAGAAGCCTTGTCGACCGCATGCTGGGCCCCAATAAAGCCCTGAAGCTGGCGCCCACCAACATTCACGAAGTACTGGAGCGGGTGGGCACCCTTCTTGAAGCCGAGAGCAAGGGCCGTCTGCATTTCAGCCGAGACTACGACCCCAGCATTCCCGAATTCCGGGGCGACAAGGAGCAACTGATCCAGGCGTTTCTGAACATCGCCCGTAATGCCATGGAGGCCGCGTTCGAGAACCAGGCCGGCCACACAGCCAGCGAACCGCCCACCATCACGTTCCGAACCCGGACGCTGCGCCAGTTCACCATCGGCCATCGCCGACACAAGCTGGTGTGCCGGGTGGATGTCATTGATAACGGACCGGGCATCCCGCCGGATCTACTGCAAAACATTTTCTATCCGATGATCAGCGGCCGGGCCAGCGGCACCGGCCTGGGCCTGTCCATTACCCAGAGCATCATCGGACAACACCACGGACTGGTTGAATGCGAGAGCGAACCGGGCCGAACCGACTTCATCATCTTCCTGCCCCTGGAGGACACCCCATGAGCCAACCGGCAAACGTCTGGATCATTGACGACGATCGCAGTATTCGCTGGGTGCTGGAGCGCGCCCTGAACCAGGCCGGTATGCAGCCCCGCGTTTTTGACAGCGGAGAAAGCATCATGATGCGGCTCGAGCACGAGCAGCCCGATGCCATTGTCAGCGACATCCGGATGCCGGGCGTGGACGGCATTACCCTGCTGTCCCAGATCGTGGACGTGCACCCGGATGTGCCAGTCATCATCATGACCGCCCATTCCGACCTGGAAAGCGCGGTGACCAGTTACCAGACCGGCGCTTTCGAATACCTGCCCAAACCCTTTGATGTCGACGATGCCGTTGCTCTGGTCAAACGGGCCGTGGCTCACAGCCACGAGAAACGGGCCAGTGGCGAGCCCCAGACGGAGAGTGCCCAGCGCAGCGCCGAAATCATCGGCGAGGCACCGGCCATGCAGGAGGTCTTCCGGGCCATCGGCCGGCTTTCTCACTCCAACATCACGGTGCTGATCAACGGCGAGAGCGGTACCGGCAAGGAGCTGGTGGCCCAGGCGCTGCACAACCACAGTCCCAGGGCGAGTCATCCGTTCATTGCCCTGAACATGGCCGCCATTCCCAAGGACCTGATTGAATCCGAACTCTTCGGCCACGAAAAAGGCGCCTTCACCGGCGCCGGCGCTGCGCGACAGGGACGGTTCGAGCAGGCCAACGGCGGCACCCTGTTCCTGGACGAGATCGGCGACATGCCCGCCGATACCCAGACCCGGCTGCTGCGCGTGCTGGCCGATGGCGAGTTTTACCGGGTAGGCGGCACCACCCCCATCAAAGTGGATGTCAGGATTATTGCCGCCACGCACCAGGACCTTGAAAAACTGGTTCAGGCCGGCAACTTTCGGGAAGACCTGTTCCACCGCCTGAACGTCATCCGGGTGCATCTGCCCAGGTTGGCCGAGCGTCGGGAAGACATCCCACGCCTGATGCAGCATTTCCTGAAGCGGGCGGCCAAGGAACTGGCCGTAGAGCCAAAGATCCTGCGTGAAGAGGCCGAAGAGTACCTGACTACCCTGCCCTGGCCCGGCAATGTTCGCCAACTGGAGAACACCTGCCGCTGGCTGACGGTGATGGCCAGCGGCCGCGAGATTCACATAGATGATCTGCCGCCCGAACTGTTGCACCAGGCGGAGACGCCCACCACCGGCACGACCTGGCAGGAGGGTCTGAAGAACTGGGCCGAGCAGGAGCTGAAGCGGGGCAAGCGAGGCATCCTTGATACCGCCGTACCGGAATTCGAGAAGATCATGATTGAGACCGCCCTCAAGCACACCGGCGGTCGTCGCCGGGATGCGTCCATCCTGCTCGGCTGGGGACGGAACACCCTGACCCGCAAGATCAACGAACTGGGCATGGATCATCCAGAGCACGAAGAAGATTGACGATTGGCGAACCGCCGGGGTTCGCGAACGCTTCAGGGCAGGACGGCAGTCCTGCCCTTTTTTATGGCTCCTGCCAGTAAATCACCCGGTCGTGGCCACGGAACACGCCGAAGGTGGCCAAACCCACCGGGTTGTCGAGCGTACCATCGCCATCCTCGTCGTCGCGCAGCCATTGCTCGACGGCCCAGACCAGGGTGTCCGTTCCCTGGGTTCCATTTGGCTGCAGGATCAGCGGCCCTGCGGAGCCCGCCGTGAATTTGCCTGAGTCGGTGACCAGCGTGTGATGGTTGGCGGTGTTGCTGATATCAGCGGTGCTCCAGTCGGTACAGCTGTCGGCCGTGTTCACAGCGAAGCGGGCACCGTCCCAATATTCCACCCGAAAAGGCATCTCCAGCGCCTCAATATTTTCTGGGCCGTAGACATTCTCCATCACCAGGCGACCGTAATACATCTCAAACGCTGCCAACGGCGTAAAGGGATAGGACGGCTGCTCGGCGTTTACCCCGTCACTGTCAGTTATGTTGTCAACCGAGAACGGCAGTTCGGGGAAAAACGGGGCGATGCGGGCCGCAGCCGATTTTGGGTAGTCAAAGCTGTCGCCCAGATCGTAGGTGTAGGTCATCAAACCCGGTTCGGTCACGGTCAGTGCGCCGGTAGACACAGCGGACGTCACCGCCATGGCATTCCCAGCCTGGTCAGTCGCCAAGGCATCCTGGCCAGGAAAACTCCTGACCACACCCGCCGCGGCTAGCCGCTGGAACCCGGGCGCCGTGTAGTTTCGCGTGCGGGTGCCGGCCACGGAGAGCGGCTCGATGGTGAGGCTGGGCGTGGCCAGATACCCGAAACTCTGGCCGATGTAGGTGAACGGGGCGCCCGTACTGCAAACAGGGCCTACTTCTCCAGGATCCACCGCAACGGAAAACCGATCCGGATAAAAGCGGCCCGTTGGCTGACTCCTGCCTCCGTCGGGGGTCAGGCCAAGGTAGGAGCCGGCCGTTGGCGTGGCAGAGAATTCGAAAACACCCACTTCAGAAACCCGCGCCCGAACCGTTTCGGTGGCGCTTGCCGAGCGGGTGTGGGTGTAACTGACCGGATCGAACACGCCATCGGCGCCCCCCGCCGGTGCCTGCACCGAAGACGTCAGGGGTATATCCAGCAGGCGGAAATTCGGGGTTACCGGGTTGCCCTGGCAGAGGTCGGCGTCGGTATCACTCTGCCAGCCAACGGCCGTAATCGACAGGTCGAATTCCTCGTCCGCCCGCACGAACGTCGGGCAGGTGCTATCCCCGGCGGCACACTCGCCGCCGGTGCGCACGCAAAGCCCGGCAGGCCGGCTAGTAAACAGGTCCGCCCCGGGCATCACCAGCCCGTCGTCATCGGTAGCAGCCGAGCCAACATAGCGGGCATCCAGTTGCATCAGGCCAGCATCGGGATAAGTCACCTCAATCTCAGCGATGCCGCCCGGGCCGAAATCCAGGTCAACCACCGAAGGATTGGCGGAATCACCGCTGATATCTGACCCATTGATCGCAGCCGGACGGCTCACGGGGCGTCCGTTTGGCCCCGGGTCAGAGTAGGTCGACCAGAAACGCACGGGGCGAGTAACGTTCTCAAACGCCGGTACGCACGCCTGGCTTTGCTCGTCCTGCCGGACGGCCCGGACCTCGACCGGACCGGACGGCCGATGGGAAATCAGATCCGGGACATCAAAAGCGAGGCCAGACTCGAAGAACTCGAGCTGGCACTGGTTCGAGGCGAGCGTACCGCTGCCGTTGTCACAGAGGGTGACGGACTGGGGACGGGTCGAAGGCTGCGAACCCACCACATCCAGGGTGACCACACCGCCACTGGTGTTCTGGAGCGTGGCCTGGCCAACGCCACCGGAAAAGCTGATCTGGTTGCCGCCTTTCCAGCCGCTGGCCGGTGCCAGGGTAGCCGTCACCGGATCGGTGAACAGGCCGTCAGGCGCCTCACAGTCCTCGTTGGCACAGGCCCGGATGGTCACGGTTTCGGGTTGGCAGGTCAGGGCAACACCGTCGTGGACAATTTCGAAATGATCGACCTGAGCGCCGACCGGGTTCAGCTTGAGCGCACAGAGTTCCACGTTATCCAGTTCGTGAATGTTGGTGGAACCGCCGGTGGAGCCGGTCAGCGACAGCAGGAAGTTCTCTGGCACAGCGGCCTGCCCTGGTTCGTTCAGCACGTTGAACGGCGCAATCAGCTGCTGGAACCCCGAGCCGGTGTCTCGCTCCACGGAAACGATGGCCTCGCCGGCGGTCCGGGAATCAACAGTGATGCGATACCGGTGAGGGTTGTTTTGTCCTGTGGCATCAATACCCGGGTTCAGACGCCCGGTTCCGTCCAGGTAGCGATAACCACTGTTGCCTGATCCCGACCCGCGAATGGCAACGGAATCCTGGATTCTGCCCGGCCCCCCCTGTCGACCTTCGGTAGCCGCCGAGAAGTTACCATACTCATCAATGCCGATACCCAACCAGCCGCCGGCAAAGCCGGCGTCACCATTGTTGCGCTGAGCATAACCCAGGGAGCCGCCAAAACTGCCGGGCCGTGGGGTGACCCCGGCATCCGAGAGAACTACCGCAATTCCATCTGCCCCGTTACCACCATAGGCGTAGTAGTCGAACTGCAGGATCACCAGGTTTTCGGCACCCGGAATTTCCCGTTGCAATGTGGCGGCAGTGGACTGGTTGGATCGCGCTTCCGTCATCCGAAGACGTCCATTGATCTCGGTGGGCGTGAAGCTGCCGCTGGCAACAGACGTGACCCAGTCTTCCGGGGCCAGACCGTTTGCGGAATAGTCGTCGTCAAAACAGGTCAGGGCTTGCGGATCCAGAACAATCACGACGATGGAATCGCGCTGGTCTTCGATCCATCCTGTCCTGCAATCGCCAAATCGGTAATTTCGGCAGTACTCGGAAATAAACTCGACAGTATAAGTGCCCGGGGAACCGTAGCTGACCGTTCGGCCAAAAGCTGGAATGGAGCAGGGGCTGGTTCCAAAGATCTGCTGCTCGGGGTCGCCTGCGTTCACCCAGTTATCCCGCCAGACGCCGTTATTACCCTGCACGTTTTCGCAACCCGTTGCCGTCACCTCGAGGTAGACCGTGTCGCCCACATTCACGGTTACCGGACCATCCGGATCGTTGTTCGCGGAAAGCACGATCTCCGCGCTCGCAACGGAGCCAAGGAGTAACCACAACAGGAAAAAAACAGCCAATCGCCAAATCATCGAACTCGCACCTCAACTGCCCGGTTCGCCTGGTCCGGCCCCGCGCCGCACTGGCCCTGGCTTACGATGGTATACACCGTATCGCCGCCCGACCCACCGATGTCTTCCGTTACCGACTCACAGCTGACCACAGCACGACACCCGGACAGGCCTGGCGTGCTGAAAGCCACCGGACTGCTGATGGCGGCACAGCTTGACGCCTCCAGAGCCTCACGAACCGCTACCTGGGCACCGCTCTCGGCCGCAAAGAACGCGCGCTGCGACTGGATCTGCAGGCTGACCGACTCCCCGCTGGACTGCTGCAGCTGCGCCATGCCAATCACCAGCAGCGCCAGCACCGTGATGATGAACAGGGCGATGGGCAGGCCCGCGCCGCCCTGTTGTTTCAAGCTGGACACTTCAGGGCACATTACGAACCTGAACCTCTTGAGTGATCGCTGTGGTTTCACCGGATTCCGGATCCGCGAGCTCGAAACTGAACGACACCACGGCACCCCGCTGGAGACTGGGCGGCGTCACTTCGAATTCCAGGGAACCCGGCACCAGATTGGCCGCCATGACTTCACGGCCCGGATAGCTCGACGGTAATCCCGAAGCAGGCGAGGCATTGATGCCGTAGCCGCTGTAGCGATACAGGAACGCGCCCGCCTGGCAGACTGCCTCGGGCCCGGAGACCACATAGAACCGGCGCTCCGGTGACTGCTGGGAGAATCGGTGGGTGGCTCCGCCGTCAAAGGTCACCGTTATCGGCGAGGGTCCGGCAGGTACCGTGGCCGGCGGCGATATCGGCCCGGGATCCGTGGGGTTGTAGACATTCGAGCCGTAGCCATAAATCACCACCCGCCCGGCTGCAGAACGCCCCCCTGCCAGAGGCACCGCCTCGAAGGAATCGGGCGTAGGCCCGGACGGCCGGTTGAGGTAGTTTGATGCCGCCACAATCGGCATCCACTCCAGGCAGCTTCCGCCGGAACCCGTGCGCAAGGAGGTGGGCAAGGCCGCCCGCACGGCCCGACTGATCTGTTCACTGATGACAACGCCGGCCAGAGCCCGTTGCTGGCGGGCGCCCACATCGATGGCGCCGCGGGTGGACAGGGTGACGAACTGCACGGAAATGGTCGCCACAGTGGCCAGCAGAACGATGACCATCACCAGCTCCACGAGGGTAAAACCGCCCGCCCGCTTCATCAGAAATTGGCCCTGTAGGCTGAGAATACAAAGGACTGATTGCCCGGTGCCTCTATCGACAGTTCGATACGCTTGGCTTCGGAGGCCGGAAGGCCCACATCGCCCCCGGCGCAGACGACCGTGACGGACACCGTGAAACCGCTATAGCCACTCAACGAGGCACCGGTGGCCGTGGCGGGCGGACCGCTGAGATCGTCGTAATCGTCCACGTCATCAAAATCGCTTCGCGTCGACTCGCCTGGCTCAGTACCAATGGTGCAGGCACCAGAGTATCTGGGTACGCCTCCCTGAGGGGTCTTATCGTCGTACTTCTGGGTAATGATCTCATCCATGTACAGCTGGGCCAGTTTCACCGCCCGGGTCTGGTTGAGTGGGTCGGCGCTTCGCCCGGCGATCAGCGAAAAGGCGCCCACCACACCGGCAATCGCGACGCTGATGATCACGATGGTGATCACCAGCTCCACCAGCGTAGCACCGCCCTGTGCCCGGCTCATGGCTGGCAGCTCCCGGCATACACAGCGCCCAGAGAACTGAGACAGGTGGTAAAGGTGCTGTCTCCGGTAAAGGTAAGCTGCAGGTTCGAACCGGATGCGGGCGCGCCTCTGGCATCGAAAGAAAGAGTCAAAGGCAAACCGCCAGCTACCGAGAGACTGGTGCCCTCCCGGGCAATGGCAAAGGTTCGGGGATTGGCACTGCCGCCACCGACCACGAACCGGAACTCGTCTGAGCCCTGTTCAATGGTCAAGGTGTTGGCAGCATTACCCGCCAGCGCTGCCTGTTGGGCAAGCAGTGTGGCCGAGGCCAATTGCTGATTGGCCAGGAGGGGCGAGAAGGCCGACCCGCTGGCAAACAGCCCAATACCCAGGGCGGAGAGCACTCCGATCAGGATAATGACCATCACCAGCTCGACCAGGGTGAACCCCGATTCTCGCGGGGCGTTTACCTTTTTCATGCCCCCTCCAGAATTACCAGATGTAGGTCGGATTAGCGGAGCGTAATCCGACTCTGCAACGTTCGGCCTCGATTGTGGGTTTACGCCTAGCTAATCCAAGCTACTGAACAGTTAGTTGCACGTAGTTGTGCCAGCATACGCGGGCGGCGTCAGCGTTCCGGCGGCGAATGAAGCTTCTGTGTACGTGATGGTGCAATCGGTATCAAGTGTGACCGTAGTAACTCCTCCGGAATGAGTCACAGTGCCAGCATCAATCTGCGCCGCGGATTCAATACCCGTGGCTGTTCCGTCTGGATAACCATACGCAGTGGTAATGCTTACACCCTCAATGGAAACTGAACTTGAATCAGACGCCTCATCACACGCGGAGTCTGCCAAACATTTCGCTCGAGTAATTCCAGCTGCAGATTTCATCGCACCGATTACGCCTGCTCTCGCTGCCTTCTCAGCGTCCCCACCGAAATCCGCAAACCTTGGCAACGCAAACGCCGCCAGAATCCCCAGAATCACGATCACCATCACCAGTTCGATGAGGGTGAAACCTTTCTCTTTTCTCACTGCCATTGCTGTCATTGCGCTCATAGTGCTACTCCGTCGTTGTTGCCAGTTGGCTTTCAGTTTTATCAGTTGATGTTGGTTATGATTTCACCGGTGTCGGCATCGTAGGTAATGTCAGAGCCCTGGCCGTCCGGTTGATAGGTAAAGACGCAATCCCCGGCATCAATGGAAACCAGGTAGTCCGGCGTGCCCGAGGCCGCCACCGTAGGTGCATTCGATTGCAACACGCCCAGCCATACCTCCTGACACTTGGTAGCGGTCATGGTTGCCGAGGTATCGTCGGAGGCAACCGACGTTGGCCAGCCTTCGTCGTTCACATCCACGTTGTCATTGCCAAAGCCAACAATGTTGGTCTGGGCGGTGGTGAATCCGTTGGACACCCACTGGGTCTTGGCCAGAGCTACCCCCGCTGCCAGCGCTCCGGCTGTCGCCCGAATGCTTGACTGGTGCGCCTGCTCCGACAACTGGGCAAACCGCGGCAGGGCGAAGGCGGCCAGGATCGCCAGTATGGCAATCACCACCACCAGTTCGATCAGCGTAAAGCCCCGCTGTTTCTTTGTTCTGCTCTCCCGCTTCATGGGTCGTCCTCGTCTCGGTTTCAAAAGTTGTAATCGTTCAATTCCGCGCATCCTGCGCCGGCAACGGTTCGCCAGCCAACGACACCGGTGCCAGTTTCAGACCCGTCAGCCGTTCTTCCTGCTCCCGCACCCCGTTTCCGTTGCGGTCTGCAAATTCCGTTGTTACCCGCCACGCCTGCGGCTGCTGCGATCTGGCCGGCCGTTCATCAATGGTTATCGGCTGCCTCGGGTTATAAATTAACCAGCCGTCCGCCTGTGCGTCTGTTTCATTGTGTTGCCCGGCCTGGAAGCACCAGCTCCCCGGATCCGGGACAGGAGCCGAACAGTGCCCCCGGTAACGGCTCCATTGATGCTCAATGAGCTCGAACGGGTTGATGCCCCTTTGCTCTGCCAGGTTGCCGTCACGACTCAGCATCACCTCCGCACCCTTGATCACCAGGGCCGACCGCAGCTGCCCCAGCACCATGTTTGCCGCCCGCTCTTCCGCATTGCGCGTCTCCCGCTCCAGCACGCCCAGCAGGAACCACCAGAGCACCGCCAGTATGGCCAGCGCCACCCCCAGCCGAAACCAGCGAGACATCGCCAAACCGCTCGCATCGGACATCTTCGCCGGTGCCATTCATCCCCGCCCCATGGCGGCCGCGCCCAGATCCCAGATCGGCAGAAACACGCCCAGCGCCAGAATCAGCACCAGGATGCCCATGGCCACGATGAGTATCGGCTCAATGGATTCCGCCAGCCGCTTCAGGCCGTAATCGACGTCCTCGTCGTAAAAGTCCGCCACGTTGTTGAGCATGTCGTCCACCGAACCGGTTTCCTCGCCTACGGCAATCATCTGCAGGATTAGCGGCGTGAACATCCCGCTGTTTCGAGCCGTGCGCAATAGGCTCTCGCCCCGCTCGATACCCAACCGCATATCCTTGATATGCAGCGAAATCCAGGCGTTGTCGGTGGCATCTGCAACCACCGTCAGGGCCGTTGTCACCGGCATGCCCGCCGACAGCATAGTGGCAAAGTTGCGGGAGAATCGGCTCAGGGTAATCAGCTCCAGCAGTGGGCCAATGATCGGCACCCGCAACTTGTAGCGGTCCCAGGTTAACCGGCCCTGTTCTGTCTGTTTCCACTGGCGAAGCAATAACCCGCCTGCGGCTAAAAAAAACAGCACCACGTACCAGTAGCCAAGCAGAAAGTTCGAGGTGCCAACAAGTACCTGGGTCAGGAATGGCAGGTCCGCACCCAGCTTGTTGAACACCGCGGCAAACTTCGGAATTACCAGGAAGTTCACCACCATCAGTGCCGCCAGCAGCGCAATCACCACGAATGTCGGGTAGCGCATGGCCTGCTTCAGGCGCCGACGGGTGTCCCGCTCCAGCTCCAGGATCTCCGACAAACGCTTGAAGGCGTCGTCCAGCATCCCGGTGTTCTCGCCCACGTGGATCATGGCAATGAACAGCTCCGAGAACACCCCGGGGTGCGCCTGCATGGCAGTGGCCATGGTCGTGCCGCCCTCAAGCCGGGTGGTTACGTCTTCCAGCACCTCCGCCAGCACCGGCGACCGGGTGGTTTCGGCCAGCCCGCGCATGGTGCGGATCAGCGGGATGCCCGCCTTGGTGAGGGCATGCATCTGGCGGCAGAATACGATCAACTCGTCCAGGGTGACCCTCTTGCGAAACACCGGCAGCCGGTTCAGTCGATCAAGCAGTGAATCCCGCTCTTCCACCTCGCGAATGGTCAACGGAGTAATGCCCCGGCGCATCAGCTCCGATGCCGCCGCGTCCGCGTTCGGAGCCCCGAGGGATCCCTGCTGGACCACGCCGCGATTGTCCTTACCCCGGTAACTGAACTGCATCAGTCGCCACCCCCGAGCGGCTCATCTGGCAGGGGAATCTCGGCTTCCGGTGCGAGCTCTCCTTCCGAGGTCGCGGCCACCCGGGCCACTTCGTCCAGCGTAGTCGTCCCCTGGAGCGCAAAATCCATGGCGCACTGGCCCAATGGCCGGTACAGGGGGCTCTGGCGAGCTGCGATGGTAAAAGCGGAAACGTCCCGGCGCCGGAGGGCATCCAGCATGGCTTCATTCATTTCCAGCAACTCGTAGACACCAATCCGGCCTTTGTAGCCGGTATTGCTGCACTGGTAACAGCCGCGGCCGCGTATGAAGCCCGCCTCAAGGTCGAGAGGATCCAGATCGAAACTGCGCAGCCACACCAGTTCCTGCTCACTGGGGGAATAGGACTCGGCGCAGTTCTCGCACACCCGCCTTACCAGCCGCTGGGCGACAACCCCCAGCAGGGAGCTGGCCACCAGAAACGGTTCCGCGCCCATATCAATGAGACGCATGGCGCTGCTGATGGAGTCGTTGGTGTGCAGAGTGGACAGCACCAGGTGGCCGGTCATGGCGGCGCGCAGGCCGATTTCCACGGTTTCCCGATCCCGCATTTCGCCCACCAGGATCACATCCGGGTCCTGGCGCAGGGCCGCCCGCAGCACGCTGGCAAACTCCAGCCCGATTTTCGGATTAACCTGAACCTGGGTAATGCGAGGCAGACGGTACTCCACCGGGTCTTCCGCGGTGATGATCTTCACCTCGGGGCGATTAAGCTCTGTGAGCGCTCCGTAGAGCGTCGTGGTTTTACCACTGCCGGTGGGGCCAGTTACCAGAATCATGCCGTGGGGCTTCTTGATCATCCGCCGGAAGCGCTCCAGCAGCTCCACTGGCATGCCGGTACCATCCAGATTCAACATACCCTGGCTCTGGTCCAGCAGACGCATTACCACCGACTCCCCGTACTGCACGGGCATGGTAGACACCCGCACATCAATGCTGCGGCCCTTGACCCGCACATTGAAGCGACCGTCCTGCGGCATCCGCTTCTCGGAGATATTGAGACCCGCCATAAGCTTGAGGCGCAGGACCAGTGCAGCGTTGACCCGCTTCTCCTTCATCACCTGTTCCTGCAGCACGCCGTCCACCCGCTGCCGGATACGCACCACGGCTTCATCCGGCTCGATGTGAATATCCGAACTGCGGGCCTGCACGGCATCCTCAAACAGAGTCTGCAGCAGCTTGACCACCGGGGCCTCGGCACTTTCCGATTCTGCGGACAGATCGGCCAGGTCGAACGCATCGTCGCCCAGTTCGTCCTCCAGCTCTTCGGCCAGTGAGGCAATCTCATCGGTGCGCCGGTACACCAGATCCAGGGTGTTCAACAGTTCGCTCTCGCGAACCACCGCCTGCTTGATAGGCTGCTTGAGAATACGGACCAGCTCATCGTAGGCGAAGATATCGAGGGGGTCGGCCATACCCACGAGCAGTTCGCCCCCCTGCTCTGCCAGCACAATACTGCGGAAACGCCGGGCCATGGCTTCCGGCAGCTTTTTCACCAGTTCATTGTTGAACTGGTAGTGGCGCAACTGCACAAAGGGCACGTCGAGCTGACGGGACAGTATGTTGAGCAAACTGTCCTCGTCTACGTACCCCAGGTCGGTCAGGGTCTTGCCGAGCTTGCGACCGGTGCTTTTCTGCTCGCGCAGGGCCGTCATCAACTGCTGTTCGGTAATGACGTCGTTCTGAACCAGCAGGTCCCCTAACCGGACTTTCTTTTTCGGTTCTGTTGTCATCATCCCGCCTGCAAGCTTCTCAGTCGTTCACGAACGTAGTCCGCCAGCGAGGGCGACAGCCCTGGCAGCTGTGCCGCCTGGGTGTAGGCCCGTGCGGCGCTGTCACGCTCGCCACCGGTTTCCAGGGCAATGCCGAGCCCCACCCACCAGGCCGCCCGGCTGTCGTCCTCGGCGATCAGCAGCGACCAGTGCCGGGCCGACTCGGCGCTTCGGCCGGCCTGCTGAAGCAGTGTGGCCAGAGTTACCCGATACCCGGCGTTGTCCGCCACGGGCGGCACAGAGCTCTCCAATGTATTCAGGGCGCCGGCCAGATCGCCGGTGGCATGCAGGGCACGGGCCCTGAGCAGGCGCAAATCCGGCACATCGGCGGTCACGTCAGCTGGCAGCCAGGCCAGGGCGCGCTCCGGCTTGCCCTCCACCAGCATCCGGCGCGCAAACACCTCGCGGCTGGCAGGGGCGGACTGAGCCGCCACCAGTGCCTGTAACCGCTGTTCGGCTTTCGCAACCTCACCATTGCCAAGAAGCGAGGCAAGCTCCTGACTGACCCGGCGATCCACCGCTTCCGGGGTTTCCCGAACCTGCTTGACCGCGGGCAGCTCTTCTTCTGCCGTCGAGGCGGATAATGGCTTTCGCGAGACTGGCGTCTGCGCTGGCGGAACCGGCGCTGAATCGGCGACGGGCTGTGACTGAGTAGCTGAAGCCTGGACAACCCCAGGTTCCGGTTCGGATGGCTGCTCGCCTGCATCGCGCTCCAAAGTCGCAACCGGGGCGTCAACGGGCTGTTCCACCTGCCGTTCAACTGCTGGCGTCGGCCCAGAGGCTGGCGCGTCGCTGATTCGTTCTGGCGCCATCACAACCGTCTCTGGCTGAGACTGCGGCTGTGGCTCTTTCGACTCCACTACGGGCGCATTCCCCATGGCATCGCCGGCACCGGCCCCAGAATGGTCGGGATTCAGGAACCAGATTGCCGGAACAGCGGCCAGACCGGCCACCAACAGCAAAACAATAAACCATGGGGCCTTTCGTGCGGGCCGCTTACCGCGAACCTGGCCGGTGTAGGCGCTGGCGACCTCCGGTCGGTTCTGCCGTTGTTCGGCAGCCCTGAGCGCATCATTAAGCAGGCTCATAACCACCTCGCAATCAGACCCGGCGGCCGAACGCTTTCGGTATCGCGGATGGCCTGCAGGGCATGGGATTTCTGTACCAGCCGGTCGCCGCGGCCCCAGGCCGCCAGCAGGGATTTATGGGCGAGAATGTTTACCAGCCTGGGAATACCGCCAGACGCCCGGGCAATCAGCCGCAGAGCCCCCGGTGTAAAGAGGTCGGCGCCATTGTAGCCAGCCTGGGCCAGTCGGTGGCGCAGGTACTGCGCCACCGACTGCCTATCAAGTGGCGCCAGCCGGTAATGGAAAGTGATGCGCTGGTTCAGCTGTCTGAGACTCGGTTTCTGCAGCAGCGCATCGAGCTCGGGCTGGCCGAACAACACCACCTGAAGCAGACGCATGCTCTCGGTCTCGAGGTTGGTGAGCAGCCTCAGCGCCTCAATGGTGTCTTCGGGCATGGCCTGGGCTTCGTCAATGACCAGCACCACCGGCCTTCGCTCCATGGCGTGGCCAATGAGGCGTTCATTAATGGCTTTCAACACCTGGTGATTGTTGGCGCAGCCGGCCGGATCCACCCCCAGCTCCTCGGCAACGGCCTCGTAGAGGGTCTCTGGCGTCAGGCAGGGATTGGGAATGTAGGCGGTGTGCGCCTGTTGTTCCAGCTCATTGAGAAGAAGGCGGCAAAGCAGGGTCTTGCCAGTGCCAACCTCACCGGAAATCTTGATGAAACCCTCTCGCTGGCGCAACGCCACCAGCAACAGCTCCAGCGCATCACCATGGCTGGGCGCCCGCAGAAAGTAACGGGTGTTGGGCGTCAATGCGAACGGTGCTTCCTGCAGTCCAAAGTGGGATTCATACATGCTATCGCGGCGCTTTCTCCGGCTCAGGGGTAACGGACCCGGACGATTGCAGCAGCTCTTTCAGAACGCTCATGCGTTCCCGGCTCGCAGCGATGTCGGCGTTCATTTCCGGCAGCCCGGCCACCACCGGCCGCAGCAGAATCACCAACTCGCTTTTGCGTGACTGGAAACGGCGCTGTTTGAACAGCTCGCCTACCAACGGAATTTCACTTAAGAAGGGCACGGCTGAGTTCTGGTCTTCACTGGTGTTCTGGATCAGGCCACCAATCACCACAATCTGCCCGCTCTCCGCCCGGATCACACTGTCGGTTTCGCGAACGGTGCTGCTGGCCAGGGGCAGCGTCACGTCCCGCTCGCCAACGGTAATCACCTTCTCCTGGTCGGTCACCTCGCTGACCGCCGGGTGCACGTGCAGGGTAATCGAGCCGTCTTCCGAAATCTGGGGCGTGACATCGAGGGAAATCCCCGAGAAGAAGGGGGTGAGTTCCACCGAGGTGGACGTCCGATCCGTTGCCGCCACGGCCGAGTTGTTGTCGTCAAAATCGATATCGGTGACGAAGAACTCGTCGGTGCCCACCTTGATCACCGCTTTCTGGTTGTTCACGGTGGAAATGCGAGGACTGGAAAGAATCTGGACATTGCCCTGCCGGCCCAGCAGCTCGATCAATCCGGTAAAATCGCCGGCCCGCACGCTGGCCGAAAACAGGCCGCCGATGTCCGAAGTCTGGATCACCTGGCCGGCGAGGGCCTGTGCGGTGAAGTCTTCGGGCAGGCCGTCAGAGGCGGTGATGCTGGAGGCGCTCTGAATGTCCGACCAGTTGATGCCCTGCTGGTAGCCTTCGTTGAGGGCAATCTCCAGAATTTTGGCCTCCAGGATTACCTGCCGCTGCATGATCAGCTCGGTGCGGCGCAGGTAATCCTCCACCAGCTCAAGATCGTCGGAGCCCGCGCGAACCATAACCAGACCGGCGCCGGGATTGACGATCACCTGCTGGCCGTCGCCGCCAACAATCATGTTGAGGGCGGTCTGGATGTCCTGCCAGAAATCAGACTCGGTTTCGGTGGAGATAGCGGTGCCAATCAGGTTCCGGGTGTCGCCGGAGTCACCGGCACTGCTGCTGGCGCCTGCATCACTGCTGCGGGCATTGGTTACCTGCCCGGAACTGACCCGGGTCTCGGAGCCGCCACGACGCTTGAAATGCAGGTAGTCTATGGCAAACAGGCGAGTCTGGAGTTCATCAGCCATTACCCGGAACAGACGGCCGTTGCGCCGGATATCCAGACCGTACAGATCGGCGGCAATGTCCATAACCTCTGGTACCGTCACATCGCCCAGACGCAGGTCCACGACAACATCGACTTCTGGATGGACCACCACGTTGTAACGGGTACCCTCAACCAGGGACTGGAAGAAACTGGCGGCCGGTACCCCCTGGGCCCTCACGTCAAAGCGCTCGTCCAGAGCAGCGCTCGTCGACAGCGGGGGCAGCAGCGCGGCACTGACATCCGGGGGCAAGGTGCTCTCCACAGGTGCCTCCGGCTCTCGCTGGGCAGGCTGCCCGGCCCGGGCCAGGGTCTCTTCGATGGCCTGCGCCGAATCGGTGGAGGTGGCCGTAGCCGTGCGCATCAACGGGTTGTTGCTGCAGGCTGCGAGGCCCAGGGCCAGGGCCAACACGCCGAGGTTTCTGATTGTGGTCATGTCTATCCGTTTGTCAGTCATTGAGTTCCCCGAACCTGCGGAAGTCCCTCCAGGTACAAGACCCGTTCGCGGCCACTGTCCGAAACCCGCACATGATCGTGGTAGATCCGGATGACCCGCACGCCATCAAACCTCTGTCCTTCCGTGAGGGCCTTACCTTCAATCACCGCAACCCGCCGATCCTGGCTGTAGAGGATGGAATCCAGCACCAGGGTCCGCTCTGGCTGCGGCGTTGAAACCACCTGGTCGCCCGCTGGAGGGCGGGTCGGATCCTGCAGCGCCACGGCAGGTCCGGACAGCGATGCCACCATCACCAGACCCAGCCAGCTCTGCATTGCCACACGCGCCCGACATTTCATACTCAAACCCCCAACCAGGCCGGTTCCAGGCTCAGCGTGCGCACACGAATGGTCGCCTCTCCAGCAGGCCAGTTGCCGGCATCATAGTGCAGCCGGACCCAGCCCAGGCGATCGTCCAGCGCTTCCAGCCGCTCCAGGTAGTTCAGTACCTGCAAGTAACTGCCGCGTATCCGCAACTCCACTTCGTGGGCGTAGAGCAGAGGCTCCGCTTCCTGCTCGCTGTCGGTGTTTGCCGACGGCGCATAGACAGGTGTGGGCTTTTGCAGTTCCAGGCCCTGCAACTCCAGCTCATCCTGGGCGGCAAGCATTGTCTGCAGGAGCGAGACCATGGCCCTGGGCGCAATCAACTCACCGGTGGTGTCGGAAATCTGTCGATTGAGTGCCTCCAGTCTCTGTTGCCTGGCACTGAGCTGGTTTCGCAACGAAAGGGAAGGATCAGTGGCCAGTTCACGCTCCAGTGTCTGCTGCTGCGCCAGGAGGCTGTCGGCATCCGCTGACAGGGCCTGCAGGCGATTTTGGAGACGCTGGTGTTCCTGCTGAACCGGAGCCACGGCAAGCTCCCAACCCCCGACAACCAGGACAACCAAAGCCGTCGCGAGCATCAGCGCCCGTTCCCGCACGGGACGCTGGTTGTACCGGTCGGCAAGATCCGCCAGCCTGTCAGGGAATGAAAGGGCCATCAGTCCTCCTCCCCGGTCCGCTGGCTGGCGACGCGGAACTCAATCCAGGGCCCCTCATCCACACGGGAAAGACGGAAGGCTCCGAAGGTCTTTCCGGCGAACGCCGGTTCCTGCCCAAGTTTTTCAAGGTACAGGGGCACCAGCGCGCCGCTGCGGCTACGTCCCTCGAGAATGACCTGATCGGCGTCCGCGGCCAGGGTAATACCGGTGAGCCAGACATCTTCGGGAATCTGGCGGGCGAGAGCGGCCATGCCGGGGGAGAAGCGGCGATCCTCGGAAAGCACCAGGCTCTCAACTTTCTGCAGCAATCGCTGGCGGCGTGCCAGGGTCTCTGTGACCTCTGCCAATTGCGCCTCCAGATCAGCATCCGGCTGACGGCCCCGGACTGCTTCCTCGAGACTGTCCACGGCCTGCTCCAACTGCCGGTTCTGCTGTTCAAGACCCGCGACCCGCGCATCCAGATCCATGTTCTGGTATCGCACCAGACCGGCGGCAAGAACAACCAGCAGCAACCCGGCTCCGACTATCGCCAGGGCGGTCCCGGCCTGCAGTTTCTGCTTGCGAGGCCGCAGCTCCTCGGTGTACAGATTTACCCTCTGGATCATGCGCGTGCCTCCGCTGGCAACGCCAGGCCGGCACTCCAGGCCGGCAGGCAGCGACTATCCAGGGGCTCATCCAGGCCCAACGACTGCCATTCCAGTGTCTCCACACCGGCGGCCACGTAGGACGAGAGCATCGAGGCCAGCGGCAGGACGCTATCCCGCGCGACCAGGCGAATCCGGGCCGGGGGCACCTGCCCCAGCTGGCTTTCGTAATAATCCAGTGAGCGCTGCATTTCCAGGGCCAACGACTGCACTGCGAATTCCTGGCGCGAGGCATCCCGCAGATCGTCCGAATTCACATCAAGGCGGCGGGACAGGTAGAGGGTGTTGTTCTTGCATATCACCATCTGGCCATAGTTTTCACGCAGGTGAACCAGCGCGGCACTGCGACCGCTCTCATCCAGCCGGCACACCAGGTTGCGCAGGGCCAGTTCGGCAATATCAATCTGTATGAGCGAGAGCCCGGACGCCTGTACCAACGAGACCAGCTCGGACACCAGGGCTTTCCTGGCGGCTACCACATTCACCAGCTCGCCGCTTCCTCGGGAGGCATCCATGGGAAAGGGGAAAACATCCGAGACGGCATCCGAAGGGCTGAAATCAAGAAAATCCTTGAGCTTCCATTTCAGGGCGTCACCCAGCTCAGACTCATCGACGCCCTCGGGGCGTTCCATCTGGAATACCTGATACTGATCCAGCGGCAGAACCAGGGTAGCGGAAGCGCCGGACCAGCCATACCGGGACACCAGGTTCTCCAGCGCGGCCACACGCTTGGCGGGCAGGCATTCGACAAACCCGTTACCGCCCGAGCCACCGGAAGCCGCCCAGGCGATGCCGTCCGGGCGGATTTCAAGGCAGACCTGTTGCCGCACACGGCCCCGACGAAAAATGCCAGCCAGTTTGTTGATCAGTGATGTGCTTGTCATACAGTCCGCTCACCTGGATCCGAGCGCGTCTCGCCAGCCCTGTAGTTGTTCGCTGTCCAAAAAACAGCCGCTTTTTTACAAACGATAACATGATCGTTGAGAAAGTGAACCTAACTCCCAGATTTGGCGGTTGATTTGACTTCTTTTTGCAAGCGCTTAACAAAAAAGCCTCCGCAATGCGGAGGCTTTTTTGTTGATCACGTTTCCCTCAGAAGGGAATGTCGTCATCAAAGTCGTCAACCGGTTCCGGCATGCTGCCCTGGGACGGCTGATTGCTGTAGCCACCCGACTGGGGCGGATTGCTCTGCTGCCCTGCCGGCGCGTTGTAGCCGGACTGCTGCGGCCGACCGGACGGGGCACCCTGGTTCATGCCACCTTCGCTTCCGCGACTATCCAGCATCTGCATCTGGCCGTTGATGTCCACCACCACTTCGGTGGTGTAGACGTCTTGCCCCTCCTTGTTCTGCCACTTGCGGGTCTGCAGCTTGCCTTCAATGTAGACCTTGGAGCCTTTACGCAGATACTGGCCGGCCACTTCTGCCACCTTGCCGAACAGGACCACGCGGTGCCATTCGGTTTTCGGAACCAGTTGTCCGGTCTGACGATCCTTGTAACTCTCGTCCGTTGCAAGATTCAGGTTGACCACGGCATTGCCGTTGGGGGTGTAACGGGTATCCGGATCCTGACCCAGATTGCCGATGAGAATTACCTTGTTTACGCCTCGTGCCATGTTTTGCTCCTGACTCTGTTTTCAGGGACAGCCCGCGATCCCTGCGGGCATCCAGATTTCACGAATTGTTAGCCTGCCGGACAAATGGGAAGTCCGCAAGTGACGCTTCATCAAAAAACTGGCGGTCAATTTTCAAGTAGGCGGTGGCCGCCTCTTCCACGATGACAACATCCTGCACGCCTGGGAGCTGCCTGAGGTCGTTATCGATATCATCGTACTGATCGCCAAGAACCTGCTGTAACTGTACCACGAAACTGGTGGTGTAACCGGGCGATGGCATGGTGAGGGCGAAGATTAACCATAGACCCAGCACGCCAACCATAAACCACAGGACACCGGAAATCCCCGCCTGCTCCAACAGGAATCCGCCCAGGGCCCCACCCAGGAATGCTCCCAGGAATTGTGAGGTGGAGTACACTCCCATAGCAGTCCCCTTACTCGCGGCCGGTGCTTCCTTGCTGATCAGCGAGGGTAGGCTGGCCTCAAGCAGGTTGAACGCCATGAAAAACAGAAACAGGACGCCCCAGGCTGCGATCAGGCTCGAGGACACCGCCGTAAAGCTTGCCGTGGCGATCGTCAACAGCGCGATTGCGCCGCACAGTACCGGCTTCATTCTGCGCTTCTTCTCGCCAATGATGATGAAAGGCACCATGGCAAAAAACGACGTTACCATCACGCTCAGATAAAACCACCAATGGGAATCGCCCGGCAAGCCAAGCTGGTCCTGCAGCAGTGAAGGAAATATCAGAAATAGGGACGTGAGCGCCAGGTGCAAGGCAAAAATGCCGAAATCCAGCCTCAGCAGTCGACCATCCGAGACAACCCGGCCAAGCATTTCTCTGGCAGGCTGGGTGTCCGCGCTGTTTCTATGCTGATGCGGTGTCGGCACCAGCCGGTAAACAACAAACAGAGCCATCACCGCGAACGCGCTTGTCGTGTAGAAGATTCCTGAAAGGCCCCACCAGGCCCCGAGTAATGGCCCAAGCACCAGCGACACAGAGAACGACATCCCGATGGTCACGCCCACGGTGGCCATGGCCTTGGTTCGTTGCTCTTCCCGGGTAAGGTCACTGAGCAGCGCCATCAAGACGCTGGCGATCGCCCCGGCACCCTGAAGAATCCGACCCGCGATCACAACGTATATGGAGTCGGTGGCTCCGGCAAGGAAGCTGCCAGCGGCAAACAGGAGCAGACCGATATAGATCATGCGCTTGCGTCCGACCCGGTCGGACAGCATTCCGAACGGGATCTGCAGCAGCGCCTGGCTCAGGCCGTAGGCCCCGATAGCCAGACCCAGAAGCGCCGGCGTCGCCCCGTCCAGATCGCTGCCGAGTAGCATGAACACCGGCATGACCATGAACAGCCCGAGCATCCGCATGGCATAGACCGAGGCCAGGGCTGCAACAGAGCGTTTTTCCAGGGCATTCATGGCAAGTACGTACCTCAGCCGGGGTTGAAAGCGGTCCGATTCAGGAGCAGATACCGTTCGCAGGCGGCGCATTGTAGCAAAAAGGCGCGGCAGCAGGGGACCTTCGGAAGCAATGGCATTTTATCGTCGAAGAAGGAAATGGTAATGATGGGCTGCCCGGGCGGGCGGTGAAGCTGGCGGAGGTGTTCCTACGTCCTACGTTGAGGATCTGGGGAGGGTTAGAGATGAAATCGCCTCCCAAAAGCACATAATGTCGTTGGCTTTCGAGAGGCGAAGGGCAGCGTGTCTAACGCTCTTGTTTCAGAATCAGAAGCTGTATTGGGCTAGAAACATAACCCGATTGGCGTCTCCGTCAGAACCATCCTGGTTCTCTTTCGAAATGCGTGCGTACTCGACGCCCATTTTAACCTTAGCGACGGGAGACCACTGATAGTTTGCGGCAAGCATAGAGTTTCGCTCACTCTCTCCACCCACAGCAGCGCCAGCGGCGGCCGCTTCGTCTAGGTCCTGCTCGGCGATACCATAACCCACATTCACGGAACTGCCGCCACCCAGATTCAAGCTTGCGCCGAACGTGCCTCCAACTGATTCAATGGTTTCGAGATCTCCAGAAGCGCTCGTGGTATAGGCATCCAGACCAAAGAATCCATTGCTGCCGGTTCTGTAGATGTAGGCTGCAGCGCCGTCAGTGTAGTTGATGGCGGCGCGAAGGGTTAGCGATTCAGTCACGGCGATGTTGCCAGAGACGAATGCTCCATATCCAAAAGCGGAATCGTCAACCGTCCCGTCATCAACGGTAATTTGCTTTGCCATCGCACCCGCCGCGTAAGACATGCCACCCATCGAATCCTGGAATCTCGCTGTTACCGTCGGAGTACTTTTTGTGACGTTACCGGGACCACCAAGGTCATTGTTAACGAGGCCACCGAGCTGCTCCTCGATAGAGAAGGACAGCGGGCCACTCGTATAACGAATCTGGGGAACGCGGTTTACCGTTCCGCCTGTACCAGGCAGTGAGTCAAAGTCGAGCGTTGACGAATTACCGAAGAAACTGAGGTAGTTTGACCAGTACTGTCCGATCAATACCCCATTGTACTCACCGTAGGCATGCCGGAGTCTCGGAACAAGGGTATCGTTGTTGTCAAAGTCAAGTTCAACGACTGTCTTAACGCCCTCTGGGGACTCCACCGAAAGCCCAAGACGACTGGTATTGGCATCCATTCCGAAATGACCACTGGCACCGTCCGAACCGGACGTGTTCACGGCGCCGATGCTTCCTGACTGCCCACCCGAAGCAATGTTTTCATCGAGGTCGTAAGAGGCTGCGACTCGCGCAAAACCGTAGAGATTCACGTTGTAATCGCCAGCGTTCAGTTCAACAGCACCAGCGTGGCCAGCTACCGAGAGAATGCTCATCGAAATCGCTGCTTTCATGCCAGATTTTAGTTTTTTCATTTTCATTGTTTGATTCTCCAGTTTATATTTGGAATTGTTCCATTTTCGCTCATCCAAAACCGACTACGGCTCGAACACACCCTTCTCGAAATACACCTCCTGAAGCCAAAATTAATTAAATGCTGAGCTAACAAAAAGATCTTTTAATACATCCCTATTTATTCACTTGTAAAATGCACCAAACGATCAAAAGAATAAAAAAACGACAAGCAAAAATGTCTGGAGACAACAACGATAGCGCTTGCCGCGTGAAATAACCCAACCGTAACAACGCTCATCTAACTGATGAAACAGTTGGGCTCGTCGACTTTTAAAAATCACAAACCAAACTTATTTAAATCTGCTCCCAAACGAATTTTTTATTTTTTATTTAAATCTTTTATTAATATTAGACATTTAAGCTATGGACCCACTACACAAATATTGTGTTGTTCTACCCATATATTGATGATTGTTAGGTTCAACAGTCTTAGAATCGGAAAGTCTAGAGCTGGCAGACGACTAGAGATGAAATCGACTGGAAGTTTCGAGCAGTCCGGCCGCCTGTTCAGAAAGGCTTATGGTATGACTCTCCAGTTGAGTTCGAACTGTGCGGATTTCGATTGTCGAGAGATGAATCTGCTCGACTTTTTGTGCGATTTCATCCGTCGTCTCAGAAATGCCTTCCACGGACGACAAAACCTGAGACATGTCTTCCACCAGGCTGCTCACGCACCCGGTAATTTGGTCGATCGATCGCGCAGTTTCGCCAGCCGTCTCCTCGCTATCCAAAACTTCTTTCAGACCCTGCTCCATGAGATTCGAAATTTCCCGCGTCTCCCTATTCAGCAAACCCACAATATCTGATACTCCTCCGGTCGCAGACACCGTTTTTTCAGCCAGCGAACGCACCTCGTCTGCAACGACAGAAAAACCTCGACCGGCATCGCCAGCCCGGGCCGCCTCAATCGCTGCGTTCAGCGCAAGCAGGTTCGTCTGCTCCGCCAGGCCATTGATCACATCGACAATTTTGTTGACTTGGCTACCCGTCTCTCGGAGACGGCGGGCCTGCTCGTTCGCTTTTTGGATTTTTACGGAGAGCGAATGCATGTTGTATGCGCTTGTCTTTATGACAGAAGCTCCCTTCCGAGCGGACTGATCGGCTATCTGCGCAGACTGGTAAACGGCAGCCGTACGAACGGCAATGTCGGACGCAGTGTGGGAAATCTCCTGCACCGAAGCGGCCGTCTGCTCCGTTTTCATCTCAACTTCTTCGCTGCTGCCCGTCATTCGATTCATTGAATCCTTCAACTCACGCTGGACGCTATTGAGTTCTTTATTCCCTTGAGCAAGTTGGCGAATCACCGTCGATACATCCTCGATCATCTGATTCGCTGATCTCGCCAGCTCATTGAATTCGTCGCGAGGATTCGAACCGACGTTCAACCGATTACTTAAGTTTCCCCGGGCAACCTGAGAAAGAAGATCGATAGTTGAACGCAGCCGACCAACCAAGGTGCGAGATACCCGGATCAGTGTGATCACAAGAATGACGATGACTGAAATTGAAGTGATCAAAATGAGTGCGGTCGAAGCTTCCCTGGCCTCCTTGGCGTTCTTTGTGGAGGACGCAATCAAACCGCTTTTCAAAGTTTGGTTCTGCTGTTCAATGGCAGTCTCAAGAAGGTGCCCAACGCTCGTCGTACGAAGTTCAATCCGATGGACTTTGGCTGCCAACTTATGGATGAGAACAAACTCAGCATTGAAGTCAGCGATCGCCTCACCAATACTGTTGTTCTCCCAGCCCATTTTCGCGACGAGAGCCCCCATCCGATCAATTGCTTCGTATGCCGGCTCCGCTGTGGCAGGGTCCAGGCTCGTCAACAACTCACCTAGACTAATTACAGCCTGATTAATGTCTTCATCGAGCAGCGAGATCCCCAAATCTCGCAATTCCTCGTCTACAGTTCTAGCAATTTCCTCTCTCAGTCCCTCAGAGTCGTCCTGACCGAGCCGCTCAATAAAGCCGAGCCATTCAGTGCGCAGTGAAATATAATCTGTCACTTGACTTTGAATAGCGTTTGCGGAACTTACCACTCCGTCGCTATTGAGTTGCCCGGCCAATCGCACCAGTTGCTCTGCACTATCCTTCAAATCGACCAACCGCTTACGATATGCAGGCATATCGAGAGATTGGAGACTAGCAGCCTCGCTCTCCAGCTTTAGCCATTGCACCAAAAGCGCAACGGAGACTCTTTCGTAGGCCGTCACTTCGCCGCGAGCCTCGAAAGACGAAGAAACTTCATCCAACCCCTTCAATGCTGAAAGCGTGAGAAGCACCAGGCCAATAAACGTGACAGCAACAAGTAAATGAAGCTTGCGCTGCCAGGACAGAGATAAGACCAAGATGGGAGCCCCCGGAGGTCTATGAGTTTTGGATAACGGGAATTTCAGCTTTCACTATGGCCCCGGTGCCATTTGAAGAGAATACTGTCAGATGCCCTCCCTGCGACTCCGCTCTCACACGCATGTCAACGAAACCCTTCCCGCTGTTCTCTCCTTTTCTGAACGCAGTATTCGCGTCAAAACCGATACCGTTGTCTTGAATCGTCAACGTGAGAACGTTCCGCTCAACGCGCAGCCTGATTCGGGATTTCTCTGCTCCCGAATGTTTCACGATGTTCTTTATGGCTTCCTGAGCAATACGGTAGACGGCGATTTCAATCTCGGAGTCAAGTCGCTGGGAACGGGGCGACATCACCAAGGAGAACTCGATACCGCTTTCGAGTCGAGCTTGATCCACCAAATCCTCAAGTGCTTTGAATAGCCCCTTTTCGTCGAGAGCTTCTGGACGCAAATCCCCAGAGAGCTTATGGACTGCAGTCATCGTATCGTTGAGGGCACTCAGAGCAGCATTAAAATCTCGGCGGCCAGTTTCTCCCAGTGATTTGGTTAACTCGGAGGATTGTAGTTTTGACTTCATGACATTCATTGGTCGCAAAATCTCTTTTTGCAGCGCCATGGCGACCCTGCTCCGCTCCTCTTCCTGACCCTCTACCACCTTATGGGATAGGTTTTTCAGCCGGACGTCCGCAAGCCTTCCCTCGGAAAGCGTTAGCCTCGCACCAACAAAGCCGACCAGCACTACAGCACCGACTGCAAGGCCCGTGATGATCTGAAGTGTCGCCAGAATATTGTTATCAACAGACGAGCGGATCGAGAGAATCGAGTCTTCCAAGTCGTCAACATAGAGACCCGTGCCAACCCACCAGTCCCACTTGTCGACCGGGGCGGCATAGCTGATTTTGTCAACTACTCGCCCTCGAGAAGGTTTAAGCCATGCATAGTCTGTGTAACCACCACCAGCCTCTGCTTGTTTATAAAGATCCTGGATGAGGCGGACTCCGTTGGGGTCTTCCAATGTTCGCTGGTCTTGCCCTTCAAGCGAAGGCACGGATGGGTTCACAAGTGTTGTGTAATGATCATAAACAAAGAAATATCCATCTTCCCCGTAACTCACATTCCGCAAGACATTTCTTGCAAGTTCTTGTGCTGAAATATCGCGTTCGAAATCTGAAGTGGAGAAATACTCCAGAGTGGTTCTGGCAATATCCGTATAGTTTTCAATTTCTGACCGCCTTAGATCGAAAATCGTATCCGTGAAACTTTGAATATTCTTTTCACCCAATTGTTTTGCTTGGTAGCCGGCGATAACAATCAACAGGGCGCTAACCACCAACAACGGAAGAAGAGATACGATGAGTATTTTTGTCTTGAACGTCAGCTTTTTCATCCTAATACCTTGTTGAGGTAAAACGTGCACCGGAGGCTCACCACACTCAAATCAAAACTAACACCATCCAACTAAAATAACGCCGCGCATATTGCTCAAATGCTCTCGTTTTTTGTGCTTAACTGGAGATCTGTCTTAAAAACGCGGAGATTACCGCACCACAAAAGATTGTGGACTTTGCTGATTTCCGTCTCCAAGAAGGAAATACTTTCCTATAGGGCGCTTGATATGGTGTCCGAGATAAGGAACGCCGCTCGACAATGGCGGTCGTTTTGGGGCGGGGGCTTCAGCTAAGATTTATACCCTGGCTTTTACTAATCGTTGGCGACGGCTTTAGCAAGCTGCTAGCTTCCTTGAAGAGGATGAGAAGAAGCATTCAAAGAGTGGCCAACATAGCCAGATTTCCTTACTGCTTGATCCCAGATATTGATTGGAGGTTCGTCTGAAACAGTTCAAAGGTCTTTTCGATCAGAGACCGTTCTTGCTTTGCTACGCGAAGGGCAAACAGCCCACCCAGCGATTTGTCCTTGCAAGCAGGACAAGTTGCAGCAATTTCCATGCAGGCGTGAAAGAGCTGTTCGGGCCGAAATAACGATTCGTTGGTCTGGTTGTCTGGCTGATTGAAGGCCAATTCTCGGTGAGCAACCACCTCACTGGCTAGCCCCACGAACATCTCAAGAACTCTTGGATCGGGGCGGTTCGCTATAAATGTGCGGTCAAACAACTCGATGTCATTTGCGCTGACAATTTCAACACCACCGGCCAAATCTGAGAGCGCAGTACAGTGGCTTTCTATAATGCAATGCAACTTGGCGCGTTCTGGCATTTGGTTTCTGCCATCAGCCCACATCACCTGGACAACAGGCAGAATCGGTGCGAGATAGACGAACGAGGGCGGAAGATCATGCTGAGAGAGGAAGGAGGAAAAACGATCATGATTCATTGGAAATGCACCTCATGGGTGATTGGTAAAGTGTATGCAGCGCCTCAACCTCTGCCAGGCTCGCGAGAGACCAACGTGACGAAACTTTGTTGATGCCGATCATCGAGCCAAAAAACCTTTAACTCTACCCGCATCACAGTTACCCATGGCTCTAATCGCGAAGAGTCATCATCACTGTAAAGCTCAAGAAGCGAAGCCTCAGCAGAAAAAGGACTGACGTCTAATTCCCAACGAAAACGCTGATTAAACTCACCTGACTCGGTGCCCACCGACAGCGTCTCGCGATGTACCAGCTCAACCAGTTTAGACTCCGCCCAAAGGGCAGCCTCCGTGTATTCTTGCGACCTCGCGACGCTTCGGTAGGACACCGTCGTTAGCTGTAGAACCGTGGCAAATATAAGCGTGAAAACGATAAATGCAGCCAACACCTCAATCAGGGTGAATCCTCGCGATGAACTGGGTTTCAAATTATTCCCGATCATTGAGCCCACGCCTCAAGACGATCTGACCAGTAAGCCAGGCAACATCAATCACCCAGGTTTTTCCGGGCCCTTCAAGCACAACCCGGCCTCCAGTGGAACTTCCATTGGGGAAAAAGCGGATACTCGCAGTCCCTTGGCCACCTAATTCAGACTGTGCGGTAACCAACTTAAGATTCAAAGAGCTGGGCAAAGACACCGTCCTGTGATTTGTTAAAGCGGAATAGCTGTTCTGTTTAGGGTCGAACAGGATACGTTGCTCTTTATTCGTGATGAGTGCCTGAGCCCGAGTATCACGTATCGCCGCGAGCAAATCCCTTCCTACACTATTGATCTCGGCACGTTGAATGCTATTTATGATCAGTGGGGAAATCAGCCCTACTATCAGCGTTACCAGAAGCAACGCCACTACCAATTCAATTAGGGTAAAGCCAGCGATGCCCTTTGTAGACGCTCCTTTGCGTTTGAAAAAAATTGGCGCTACTCCCAATTATTCACATCCCGATCACCGTCTTCGCCACCGGGACTGTTGTCAGCACCCAAGGTGAAAATATCAAAATCCGAGTGCTCTCCAGGATACTCGTAGTTGTATTGCCGCCCCCAAGGATCTTCCAGCTGTGACGGTTTCGCAAACTGGGGCACAAGATCATTCAAATCCTCCGGTGGCGTCCCGAACTCTACGTAATATTCCGTCACCAAGCCTGTCAGCAGCTGGATCTGGCTTTCCGCTGCCTTGCTCTTAGCTTTTTCGGTTTTACCCAAGAGATTTGGTACAACCAGACCAGCTAGCAATGCCAGCAGCATGACAACAACTAAAAGTTCGATAAGACTGAACCCTCGAAACCTGGAGGGCATAGCGGGGCATTTATAGTTCATTTTTTCGAGACCTCCAAGGAGCGGTTATTGTATGTTTATGAGCGGCTTAGCAGAGTGAATTTCCTGTCAAGGCCTTGTTGTTATCCAAATAAATCATTGACACTGAGAATGGCTAGAAGAATGGAAACAATGATTGTGCCAATCAATGCCGACAACACGAGAATTAAAAGAGGAACCAGCAAACTGAGCAAACGATCCATTGTTACTTTCACCTCTTTATCGTAGGTGTCAGAGATTCTAATGAGAATGTCAGAGATCTGCCCCGTCTCTTCCCCGACCACTAGCATCTGCTGAGCCATGTCAGGGAAGTAAGAAATTGTGTCCATAGCATCGGCCAACGATTTTCCAGTTTTGACGTCGGCGGCCACGTTTTGGATTGCAGACGCAAATGCTGTGTTATTGACAACCTCAGCGGACAGGGTCAGTCCCCGCAAAATAGGCACTCCGCTGGCCAGGAGTGCGCCCAATGTTCTGGCAAAGCGCGCGGTCTCTATCTTGATTAGCAAGGTGCCGATCTTGCCGGTGGCGAGCATGAAACGATCCAAACGAAGTTTCTTTGGGGGTTGAACCAACTGATACTGAAGGACCAACAAGCCGACGATAAGCACTGATAAAAAGAGCCACCAATAATCTTGTAGTAGAGTCCCCGTACCCAGAACGACCTTTGTGATGGTAGGCATATCTCCACCCAACTCCTCAAACATCGGGGCAAAGCTAGGTACCACGAGTGTCAGCAACGCAATCACCGACCCCATCGCCATTACTAAGAGGATCGCGGGGTAAATAAGCGCAGAAACCAGGCTTCGCCGCAACTCTTGGCTCCGTTCCAGGTAACCACTCAAACTCTGCAAAGTCTGCCCCAGATTGCCGCCGGTCTCACCTGCTCTGAGCATGCTGATATAAAGCTTGGTTACCAAGCCCGAGCGCGCTTCGAAGGCACTGGAAAGTGGAACCCCATCCCGCACATCTGCCAAGATTTTATCAATCTGCCCTTTTAATCCTTGATGCTCGGTAAGGCGCTTGAGAAGCTGAAGCGCGCGCTCAACCGGTAAACCAGCATTCAGCATTGTTGCCATTTGTTGGGTGAAAAGCACAATTTGGGCTTGACTCGCTTTCCTCCGCCGCACCAACAAATGTTGCATCGACAGCGAACCGGGAAGACTAACCTTCAAAGGACTCATACCCTGAGACTGCAACGTGCGAATAGCCTCCGCTTGATTGGGCGCTTCAATGGTCCCTTGCTTTACATCACCGGTCGCTGATATGGCTTGGTAATTGAATGTGGGCATTAGCTATCCTGCTGAGTCACACGAAGTACCTCATCAATGCAAACGGTTCCTGAGAGGACTTTTCGGAGGCCGTCCTGAAACATGGTCAGCATTCCCTCATCTATAGCCTTTTGCTGAATTTCTGCGGAGCCGGCGTTCGTCATGATCAAAGCCTGTATGGCCTCCGACATGGGCAACCACTCGACCAACATGGTTCGGCCGCTATAACCACTGTGGCCGCATGCTCGACAGCCTTTTGCTCGATAGAGCGTCAAAGAACTTTGCTCAGGTAATTCCATTAATTTGAGTTGCTCAGCACCGGGCCGATAATCTTCTCTGCATTCGAGGCAAAGCTTTCGGACCAGACGCTGTCCGAGAATCCCGCTAATAGTGGAAATAATCAGGTAATTTTCGATGCCCATGTTGAGCAATCGGGTAAAGCCTGCACTGGCGCTATTAGTGTGCAGCGTGGATAGCACCAAGTGCCCCGTAAGTGCCGCCTGAATAGCAATTTTAGCTGTCTCGACATCCCGCATTTCGCCGATCATTATGATGTCGGGATCCTGACGCATAATGGAGCGGAGCGCAGTGGCGAAATCCAGGCCAATAGCACTTTTAACAGGCAGTTGATTCACACCCTCAATCTGATATTCCACCGGATCCTCAACGGTAATGATTTTTACAGCGGGACTGTTAAGGTGGGATATTGCGGTGTACAGACTGGTCGATTTGCCACTGCCGGTAGGGCCGGTAACCAGAATGATGCCGTGAGGTGTTTCCAGCACTTTCTTGAAATTCTCAAGAATGGCCGATGTAAATCCCAAGGCTTCGAAGCTCAGCTCCAGGCTGTCCCGATCCAGAACACGCATCACCACGCTCTCACCATGCACAGTTGGCAGCGTCGAGACCCGAATATCCAGGGTCTTACCCTGAGAACGGACCATGATTCGGCCATCTTGGGGCAACCGACGTTCAGCAATATCCATTTTCGCCATGATCTTTACTCGGCTAACGACTGCAGCCGACGAGTAATTGGAAGGCACTGTCTCTTCTGTCAGAACCCCGTCAATTCGATATCGAATTTTCAAAGCTTTTTCGAAGGGCTCTATATGAATATCAGAGGCGGCCTCTTCCACCGCCTTCTGCATTATTTTGCTGACGAGCTGTATCACTGGCGCTTCCGAAGCAAGATCCTTGAGGTGCTCGACATCGTCCTCGCTCGGCTCATCAACATCAGCCTCAGAATCTGCGGCGGCTTCAACCTCGCCGTACAACTGCTCAATAGCCTGGTCGATTATCGACGGCAAACCCACTTTCACGGGAGGAACAGATCCATACAGAAAGCGTAAGGCGTCGAGCGCAATACGATCCGAGGGATCGCTTACAATCACAAACAGCTCCTCGTTCGCTGCGCGGGACGGAATCAAAAGATGGTGGCGCATGAACCGCAGAGCCATCTGAGGCTGAATAACCGCCAGTTCCGGATAATCGTTCTCAGTGGCAAGCGCGCATCCTGACTGCGCCGCAAGGGAGGCCGCCATATCCTGTTCAGAGACCCATCCCAGAGACACCAGTAATTTTGACAGGCGGTCGTGACCCTCCCGAGCGAGTTGCCGCGCCCGGCCTAAATCTGTGGACCGCAATGCCCGTCTTTCCACAAGTACGTCCAACAGCGCCTGATGATCTATGCGATCGCCGTTTTCGAGCATGGTCTGACTTCCCGCTAGTTTCTCTGAAATTTAATATTCATCCCACCGCAGAACGGTGAAAGGCGCAAAACGGCTCTTTCTCTCAGTGTCGACCACCGCCCTGATTCGACTGGTAAGATTATTGGGCGTCATTGCCGTAACCTCGATATTGAAGACTGGGCCTCGCCCTCGAAAAACACCGAGCTGCTTACCACCGGGCCAAGTTGGCAATGCGGCCGAGATCGACGTTTCGCCATACCTAGCTTGAAGAAACATATCGACAAACTCTTCGGTCACTCCCGGTTCCATCATCAATACTTCCCGAGGCGCCAATCGCAAATCTGGCGTGGGATTCTGAGAGTGCACACTCAGCGCTGGTGCAACCTTTTGGTATAACTGGTAGTTCATGCCGTAAACTTGCAAGAGCTCATCCAACACCAGAAATTGCGCATTGCGCGGACCACTCATCAGCCCGGCAGCCTCATAATCCGCCTGTTCGGCGCCATGAACTCGCACCAAGTCGTCCGCATCTCGGTAATCGAGCACAGCGTCGGCTAAAGAATCAGCCTGTTTTTCCTCAGCCCCTGCCGAAACGAACAGTTTTTTCAGCTGTTCCTGCGAAACCCGGTTCAGTCCCAGCTTACCGCTTTCGTCTTCAATTCTGATGATCAAGTCCACCCCTTCGAATTCCTTTGAGTAGGGACGGCCATCAGCCCAGAGACGAAACTTCGGGTTAGGATGCCGCAGCTGATAGACAGCCATCTGTATTCCAGCGTTTGCTGCAGCCAGTAAAGACACCCGGTCGACAGCACGCCGAGTCAGCAAACCTTCAACTTGGCTGTTATACGCAACGCCGGCGGCAACCACCGTCAGCAACAAGCTCAGCCAGAGCACTACCAGCAAAGCAATACCTCGTTGCTTGCGATATCCACGCTGACCCGACCACGAGGTCTTGAACGTCCTTTTGTCCGACATCCTCAATTCACCTGGGTGACAGGAGATACCACAAACGACGGCCAAAAAAATGCATTGGCATCATCGGTAAAGCGCAGATCAATACGGATCAAACCGGGCATTGAGCGCGGTGTTTCCCAGGACTCAAGCCACGATGGCGATCTTCCGCGCTCTGCCCACTCACCGTAACGGAAGTGGATGTCCTCAATGTTTTTGTCCAGTAGCGTCACCTGCCGCAAGCCGTTGGGATCGGGCGTCAAGGCATTGATGGGTTCAAAACGGAAAACCAGTGATTTTTCATTCCCTACACCCACCACTTCCAGAGTCTGGCGAAAAATACCACCTTGACGAAGGTAGGGCGGCATAGTGGCCACAAATCGCATTCGCTGAGACGTCCCCTCAAAATACAGGGGGCCAGTCTCCCCCTCTTGCTGCACAGGAATATTTGGCAAGGCGCCACGAAGTTGGTGTCGCAGGAACGTGTTGATCGTACGGATCTGGCTGATAGCGCTCGTATGCGCCTCACTTTTACCGTCAATGCGGTAAACCAGCCGAATACCCACAAACATCATTGCGATAATCACGGCCAGTAAAGTGAAGCCGACCAGAATCTCCAGGATTGTGAAGCCTTGTTGACGCATTGTCGGGGTCATGGCGATCATCGCGTCAGCCCTTTAACCACGGTCTTCCTGTTTAGCCGGTGCGATCTCCACTTCACTTTCCGGCTGCGTTTTCATTTGATCAGGAGGGGAGACATACTGAAAACGACGCTGATACTCCTCAAAAATGGCATTGGATTTGCTGTCGTTCGAAACCACTGTCGGAGTAATGATCGCAATGATCTCCGTACGGGTAGAATCCCTATTCTTACTATTGAAAAGTTCTCCCAGAATAGGCATGCCAGACAAAATCGGTACGCCGCTTTCGCTGTCTATCCCACTCTCAGAAATCAAACCACCCAGTAACACAGCCTGGCCACCCTGTACCGCGATGTTGGTTTGAAGCGCGCGCTGGGCAATGGAGACATTACCGTTACTGTCAGCAGGCCCCACCGGGTTGCTGATATTCAGGGCCACATCGAGGAAAACCAGGCCTCCCGGATGAATACGGGGAGTCACCTCCAGAATGACACCAGTATCTCGGAACTGAACATTGCTGGTAATGACATCTGTATCGCCGCCGGGGTCTATACTGGTAACGTTTACTGGTATCTGGGTCCCCACGGTGATGGAGGCCGCTTGGTTATTGAGCGCCCAAAGACTGGGTGATGACAAAAGCTTGGTTTTGCCACTCTGACGCAGCGCAGATACTGCGACTCCCACATTCCGCCGGCCAACCAGATAACTCAGGCCCTCCCGGCCGGCACGCATGAAGCCGTTACCTCTGGCATCTTCACTTTCTAGAAACTCATCGGCGGCGTTGTTGAGAAACCATTCAACGCCGTAACTCAGACCATCAGATAGGGTTACCTCAAGAATGGTCGCCTCAATAAGTACTTGGAGAGGCATAATGTCGAGCTGCCTGATGGCGTCCAGGATGCCACGATACTGACTCGCAGTGGCTTTGATCAATAACGCATTGTTTTGCTCAATAGCGGTAAAGCTGATGGGTTCACCATCTATGGCGCCAACACTTACCCCACTAGGCGAATTTAGAAAAGAGCCAGCCATTGTCGGGACGGTTGAGACTCCATCCTTGCTCACTTCCACCGGAGTTAAACCAGGCGCCACCTTGCTCTGGGACGCTCGCCGAGGTTCTGTCCTGCCACGTGACACATCGACCTGATCGCCAGCACCGAATAAGCTTCCCAGGATCTCACTAAGTATCTTGGCGTCAAAATTGTTGACCGGATATACAAACAGCCGCTGTTCCTTGGACTGGCCGGCCTGACGATCCAGCCTGTCAGTCCATTGCTTGATTTTTTTCAGGTACTCGGGCTGGGACGTCATAGCGACGATTGCATTGAGTCGGGCCATGGGCATGAAACGAATCTGGTTGGCCAGAGCGCCTCCATCTTCCTCCGCTCCAAACAACAGTGTAAGTTCGTCGATAATGACCTCCGGCTCGGTTACCTCAAGAGGAAAAATACCCACCGACATGCCAGTCAGCCAGTTGACATCAAAAATCTCTACCGTACGCAGGTAATTGCGAAGCTGGTCCAGTGTTCCGGCGAGAACAAGGAACTGCCGGTTATCATCCGCGTATAACAAAGCATTCTTGGTCAGGAAAGGCTCCAACAATTTCGTCATTTCCGAAGCGGCAATGTATTTGAGCGGCACTATTTGCACCTCGTAGCCCGGCTCCACCGGCAATTCACCGACGCTGGGGCTCAGGTGACCTGGCACCGCCGAATCCAGTGGCACAACATGATAGATCCCCTCACGCAGGATCAGCGCTGCCGAATTCCAGCTCAGAAACGTCTCCAACACATATTTGAGCTGGCTTCTAGCAATGGGCTTGGCCGTGGAGAAAGTCACCGTGCCCTTCACATCCGGGGAAATAATGTATGTTTGGTTCAAAAGCTCTCCGAATATCGTGCGTACCACTTCCGAGATATCGGTATTGTTGAATTGCAAGTTTACCTTGCCACGAGTGATCAACACCCTATTAGGCCGCTCCCGGGCCAGATCGGAATTGACAAAGTTCCCGGTGCCGATGTCGGTCATCATGGGGTTCGCCGCTGATTCCGTCAGGGTATTCTCGGCTTCCGCGGTCAGGGGAGCCTCCGGGTCAGCAAAACGGTCCGTGTTCAGTGGTCGTGTTTCATCGTGATTCTTAGCGGGCGCGGCAGCGCGTTGCGGCCATTCAATCGAAGCATTCTCCGAGGGGACGCCGGCACAGGCGACAAGTGTGAAGATGCTCAACACAAAGAGAACTCGCACCGGCATCACTGAGTGCCAGCGCGTGGATTGCCCAGAAGGCCACTGATTGCTCCAATCGGCAACCTTACTGGGCACTCTCAACAATTGTGTAATGCGCACCCGAGTCGCTGATGGGGAGTTGCTTTTTCTTGTCATTGTCAGAACTGCCCTGTCTACCTTGGTTGGTCGCGTTATTTTCGGAGTCGTTTAACGACTTTTTATTAGTCACCACCACTTCCCTATCGTTGATGTTGTCAAGCACCCATTCTGCGTAGTCATCTGGAAGATCACTGCCTAAAAACAAGGTATGCTCCTGATTAGAGATGGTGTTCCTTAAGACTGCCATTTTTTGATCACCGGCCGTGACAATGCCAGTCACCACCACGGTAAAGGGTTTCTCCTTGAACTTCGGTTTGGCCGCCAGATTACGGCTCCCAGACAGTTCCTTTTCAGATATTGGTCGTCGACCCTCAACGAAAAGCGGCCGCTGTATGACTTCCGAAAGCTGAATAAGTCCGGCAAGCTCGAACGCCCTATTGTCGACAACCGCATCCGTCATCGGCACGGGAGCGGGAGCGTCCTCGACAGACACCTCAGGCAATCGGCGGTAATCGAGGAAAAGTCCCAGAGCATAGAGCAGACTCAACGCACTCAGCACACATCGGAAAACAAGGTGTGGGTTCATCGAGGATCGCCTTCTGGCTCGCCATTCGCATCGGGCCTTATAAAGCCGCTAAGGTCAAACTGTGTGCTCAGGGCCAGATCATCCCGACTACGCCGGTTGATAGTCAGATTATCCAGCACCATCACCGGAGTACTCGCCTCCAGGTCGTATAACACCGCTTGAAGCTCTTCAAGATGACAGTTCAGAGCCACATTGACTGTGACTCTGGTGAACGGGCCATCACCTTTCGTAGCGACGTTTCTCTGCTGCTGGATTGCACACCGTCGCTGGGCCGGATCGTGAAGGCTGACCACAGACTTTAGCCGTTCCTGAAGGGCCGCGGCGGCCAGGCTGAACGACCGTTCGCGTAGCAGCATCGCCTGATTGTCAGCCAACGCGGCCTGCCAGCGTTCCAACTGCCTCTCAAGACCTTCCCGACGTGCTTCAAAGGTCAGGGCCCTGTGGTACTGCCGACCCCATTCGGCGAGCTGCCGGTTAAGATCCTGCTGGGGCTGAATTAACAGCCAGTAGGCCAAAGAACCGAACGTGAAAAGCAGCGCGAGTAGCACCATCAAGGCAACGATTCGATCCCTGACGGTTGCCTGCTCGGCCCAAGGCTCGTGGCTATTAGTCGACGCCCCTGATGGCTCTAACAAATCACAAAGTCCCCGTTGTTCATAGCTTAGCTACTGTCCTCGCTTGCACCCGACTGAGATGACTCTCCAGCCGGTTGTTTCGAGTTAGCCCTTAAGGCTTTACGATCAACGGCCACCCGGATCTTATAGCGCTCCAGGGCGGATTCCCTGTCCTGAGTAATAGCAGCGCGTAACGTAGCCTCTTGGAACCAGGGCGAGCCCTCCAGCAAGGGAATCAGACTGGCGGCTGATTTGGAGAATCCGTGGAGCTCCACTTCATTACCGTTTACCCGCAACTGCTCAATGTGGGTATGGTCAGGCAATACTTCAGTCAGCCGGCGCAGCACGTCGGTCATAGTCGGGATTTGCAGCTTTCGCGCCATCACAAAGTGTGTGGCCTGCTCCGTTTCACTCACCTGTTTAGTCAGTTCAATAACTGCCTTGGTAGACTCGCTCAGGCCCCGCACTTGCGCCTGCAGCTTCTCTATCCGCCCTTCCTTGTGGTTCAACGTAGACATTTGGAGGAAAACCACGAAAGCGAGGGCCATCGTTGCGAATGCAACACTGAGCCAGAATGGCCTTGACGGCGGCTTATGCCGAAGTTCCGACGGCAGCAAGTTGACACCATGCCGCTCCAGGCGATCTGTATTTGTGTTCCGTGTCACATCCACAGAATGCAGGCGTGAGCCCAAAGCCCCGAGAGTCTCGAGGAGGCCGTCCAGGTCCTGACGTCGAATCAGTACGAGCAAAACCGTAATTCTACCCTTGGCTTTATCTCTCCCAATTACTTGATAATCGTAGTACACCTCATCACTTGCGAAAGGGGTCAGACGGTCCAAGTCAAATTCGAAGAAACTATTGAGACTGCCTTCTGCTGCTACTGGCAGCGTGATCCTTTGCGACAGAACTTGGTCGGTACTCAACAGCAACACTATGGGCATCCGTCGAGAACTGCGGCCGATTAAGCCCATAACATCTAACAGGCCATCTCCTGCCGCTGGACTGAGCGGTACTGTTCGAAGATGGGACTGGCCCACGCCTTCACCACGAACAACATGAATCTGGCTGTCAGCAAGTTTCAGCAACAACAAGTAGTTGCGCGGTGCCCGAAGCCGTTTTGCCCAGGCCACTGGCAAAAGCCCCCAAAGAGACTGCTGCCACCATGCAAGCCCGATTTGCAAACGGCCCACCTGGTAGGCTCTCCAAGCCCTGGTCAATATATTTTCATCGCCACTCATAGCAGAAAGATTGCCAACTCCAGGCTAAGCCAAACAAATGTGTATGATCTCTGCTTCGCGAGTCAACAAGCTAAATCTATGCAACGTCCTCTCCATAACGGTTGCAGAAACTCGTTTAACGCGCAGAGAAGTGCAGGTCATTGCCAAGTAGGCGGATGCCCATGCAATGCTCCGATGCCCCAAGTCAATCCCATGGGAATTAACCCAGTAGTCGTCCCTGCATAGCCTAAACCGAGGATAAACGCTCGATCTTGAAAGCGCGTATCTCCATACCATGTCTCGTATGCCTTAATTGCGCCTATTGACGTCGCGTCTCCCAAACCAATCAGAAACGTAGACGCTAAGTCCGCGCCGCCGCCCCCAGCGGCAGCTGTTCCCCACATCCCGAAGCCGGTGGCCGCTAGCCCATGAACCATGCGGGCCCACCAATACGCCGAGCCCCGATCTCCTCGGTTATTGCGCAGAAAATTAACGCCGACTTCACCCTCATCCCGAATAGGTAGGCGCTGGTTCATAACGGTATCCAGGCTCGCACCATGGATAAATTCGTCAGCAAATGCGCCTCCTATTCCAGTTATCAAAGCTGCCTTAGTTCCGGGAATGTAATCGTAATCATGACCGCCCGCCCATTTAACTGACTGAGATGCCACGTTAGTCAGTAACTTGGACCCAGCCACAACCATAATTCGCGCGTTTAAGCCCGTTAACCGCGGCATTGTCGTGCCATCTGGGCTCACTTTGGTCGCATCCCCACCAGTTCCGGCGGACCTGAGTATCGCCTCTAGAGATTGGTTAAAAAAATACTCTGACAATTCACTCCCTGTCATGTAGAGATGGATGCCAGCGCTCACTGTTAGGGCCGCCAAAGGCCAAGTGGCTGGATCGGCTAAAGAGTTACCAACCTGTTGCGCCCCCACCCAAAAGCCATGAAAGAAGCCACGAGGAATGGCGAGAGCTAAGTCTGTAAGACCAGTCTTTAATCCATGATTCGCGAATGCGCTGTATTGCTCCCTGCCGAAATCTCCAAGAGCGGTTATGAAGCCTTCTACCACTATGGGCATATGCCCATCAGTGTCCACAAATTTCAAAGGGTTATTGTAGGCATAGGAAAATCGATTGCTCCCACGAATGCCGCCAGTCATTCGGTCATCGGTGTTATAGAATCGTTTGAGCGCCGGATCGTATAGCCGGGTATCCCCGGCAAACGTCAGCCCGCTAAGAAACAGTGTCTTGTGCCCAGTGAATCCCCGCCGCACAGGTATTCCGTCCTTGAAACGCTCGACGTAGGACTGACTTTCAGTGTAGGAAGAGGCTCCGCCGGCGGGATAACTTTTATAAAGTTCCCCGTAGGGGGTCCATTGATTGTCTACGAGAGTGGTGCCGCTCTCATCATAAGCTGCGATCAACGAACCTTGCCGATCATGCTGGTAGTATTCCCAGGAGCTTGCGCCCCAGGCAGAACTGAATGGCAGCACCATTGTTGCGAGCGACACCGCGTAGGCGAGCAATTTTCCGAGCCTGAGCAAATTCGGCTTTTCGTTCAATTCATACATTTTCATTGTTGTGACCTCGTGACAAAACGTATCTATTGTTCTTGACCACCGTCCGATGCAAGCCGCTCACAGAGACGAGTTACTTTTACAAATCCGGAAATTCGCCAGACCAATTAGCGCCATGGAGCTCACCCGAGTCAGATAGGATCGCGAGATACAGGGACTGCTTTTCTGCGGGGTTGTCCACTCTGACAATGTAATAGTCTTGATCCTTTGAGTGGATAAATACTGCCCCGCGATTCAGCCTTTGCCAGCTGGGGGCCAGCAAGCCAAAACCCATTCCCGCATCAATCACTGCAAACTGTTGAGCTTTTTTCAAACCGATCGTCATTGCAGTCTGTTCGTTGATATGCTGAGCGTAATGGCCCGCCTCATGGGCTCCCGCGCTCAAAGCAAAGAGCAGCAGGCAGGCCGGAAAATAAGACAACAAAGTGGCTCGTTTCATGAGATTTATACCTCTCTAATGAGCGTTCGTACGTGAATCGTGTCCACACCTCAGGGGTACGGCCAGGCGCCCTGGTTCAGCACCACCGGCGAGGCCGGGAAGTCTCCGATGTTAGTGTAGGTTTCCGCGTTATCTGTAAGCAGCACCTCAACAGACGTGATGATTCCGGCACTCGCGGGCAGATTTATAGCTTCGTCAATAAAGGAGTCGGCATTGCTGTAAGGCAGGTTCGTGTTCCAGTCCTGGGCCAGAACGTAATGGCTTGTCTGCCCACCCTGGACCACTCTAAGCGTAAGGTCACAGCCATTGACCGGACATTGACCGGTTGCCGCCAACGCTGACATATCGGCGGGCAGTGTTGGATCAAACAGTGTCCGGACATTGGCTTTGTAGGGCCCGATAGGCGGATAGGCCAGCGCAAACGGAACGGCACCGTTGTCGGACGCCATACTGGCCGATATCAACAGGCTGTATACATCCATATTGCTGGCAATGGGGCGGCCCAAGCCGTCCCCGGTAAAGTGCTGCCCGCCGTTGCTACCCCAGTACCAACCGGGACCTTCCCATGATTCGTTGCTGATCCACTCGTGCTGGGTGTCGAACCAGTAGGCCTTATCATTCAGAATGCCCAAAATGTGATTGATTTCGTAATCCGAAAATTTGGTAACCTCAAAGCCGTCGTCTTTATCCGCAGCCCCGCCCCCCTGCATGGGAGAGGCTTTCCAGAAATCGGGGTTACCGTCGCCGTCCGAATCAACCCATGGAGCGATAAAGGTGCCTTTATTCGTACCTGCCACCCCTACGTTCCTTGTATCGTAAGTCCAGTAAGGCCCCCCATGGACGTTGTGGGTGCGAGACCCGGTCGACAATCCCAGGTAGGTCTCGTAGGTGATCGGGCCATCTTTGTCCGGGTCTCGATACGGGTAGGCGGCGTTACTGGTGGCCCAATGGAACACATCAAGCGAGTGACCCATTTCATGAAGAACCAGGCCCTTGTTGTTTGGTTTGGCCTTGGTTACAAAGAAATAGCCGTTGTTGCCCTTACTGCCGTTGCCCCCCACAGAAGCATGGTTTGCAATCCCAAAATTCGATAACTCGTAGCCATTATCGCCAGGCGCGCGACGCAACTCATCCACCCAAGCCTCGCCGCGACCGAGACTGCTACCAGTGGTTATGTTCGCGGTGAAGTCGGCGGAGGAGCTAACAACCTGGGGCAATTGAGCGCCGCTTCCAGGCATGGCGACCTTCGTGAACAGTACCGGCGGCGGTTGCCTCAGATCCAGCTCGGTGATGGGCAACTTCTGAGCCATCTCGTCCCAGAAGCCAGCTGGGTAACCGGTAAACTGGGGCTCGAACCATTCGATGTCGATCATGGTCAACGCATAGCTGACGGGAGGATTCACGGTAAGCGTAGGAGATTTTAGCTGATGCGCCGCGAGCACTCGGTTGTTGTTATCTGGCAGTGCCCAATGCAACGTCCAGCGCAAGCCAGGCTTTATCAGGTTGCCAGGTATCATCACCGAGTAGCTATCATCAAAGGTGTGGATCATGGTCACTGGATCATTATCGTAAGACACTGGCAGCTCTGTCATTGCGAGGGGATCGTCCAGCGCAAAGCTCTGGCCTTCCGGCAAGCCGTCGTTATACACGGTCAACCATGCCATGAACTGATCAGGCGTAATACCCGACTGATCAGCAACGAAATTGACCTTGAACAGCAGGTCACGATTGCCAACGATCACCGGCTGAGCTCCATCATTGGGCCCCTCCGCTCCATCAGCATTCATCACGTGGCTCTGGGCAACGTGGACCGAGCCCGCCTTGACTGAAAAATCAATGGCCTGTGCCTGAGACTGAGCAACAAACATTAGCGTTAACGCGGCCCCTGCGCAGCAACGCTTCGTCCAGTGTAGAAAATAGCTCTCTTTCATTGTCCGATCCTCACCCGCGGTGAAAGGTTTTTCGTCATTCAGAACGGAGCTGCGAACGCAGCTCCCGTCGAAAGTGGTCCAAAGGCTATTGGTTCAGCCGGTCGAAGGGTGCCAGATGTATACCCGGGATGATTTCAAAGGCGATATCCTCGGTCGGGTCTGTGGCGTCCACTTCCCAAGCCGCACGCACATGCTTCCAGCCGCCCCAGCCGGTTTTATGCTGAAGCCTTACATAAACTACATCGCCCGCCGTGAGGCTGATGGTCTCACCGGTTACACCGTCACCATCATGGTCGAAGTAGGTAGAGACCTGCTCGGGAAATGTCGTCCACTCAGCGCTCGTTTTGTCGAGCGGGCTCACGTAACCAACAAAATTGGTGCCCGGAATCTCAGCAATTTCAATGAGCGGGCCATTAGGATCACCATTCAAGTTCATGTGAAGGTCGGTGCCACGCGAACCGGAAACATAGAATGTGTATTCGCCGGTAACGGGCACCTGCAGATAAGCCATGATTTCCTGGCCGCAGGTATCGCCACAACCGCCCTCTGTCACCGCATGGCTTGATTCCAGTTGCCCGATATTTCCAGACGTAGAGGGGGTGCCGTTGATGTACTTGCTATGGCCCGTCAGCTGCCATACACCGTTACCACTCCCAATACCGTTGTAAATGTCCCGATGGGCGCCATTGCCGAAGGGAATACCCGCAACAATCTCGACAGAGCGTGTTACCTGAGGCATGACGTTCGGCGTCGGCGCCGTGTCCTGGGCATTGATAGTGACCGTATAGGTGCCCGCTGTTCCGCTATTACCGGTTACGCCATCAACGTACGTAGTGCTTCCAGAGACGGTATGATGGCAGTCACCATCAACATCATCGATACAGGTGTATCCGGGATCCACAAAGGCATCATTCAACTCCAGCTGCATTGATCCGTCGGCGGGATCACCCGGGTTCCCCAGCAACAATTCAACCTCGGGAGCGTGGGTGTTGGTCCACTCGCTACTGTCGTCATAGATGATTTCCATGTAGTCGACATTCGGGCCGTCATAGCTTGCGCCACTGGCGACCCGGAGCTCGATTGTGTTGCTACCAGCCACCAGGTCCACATTATTAACATGGAATTCCGGCTGTACGATGAAGTTCTCCCAACCCCCCGTACCAGTTTGCATGTCGATCAGGCCAGCAAAGGCACCGTTGACAAACAGATCCAGATCCCTGTCGAAACACCCGCCGTTGACGGTCGGGCCGCAACCCAGAGCAAACCGGATATCGTATGTGCTGGCGGCATCGACGTTGACCGTCCAAGCTAGAACGTCAGTCATGCCGCTCCAATTCCGGTACCCCTGGACCTTGTTGGTGATGTATGGGCTGATGGCCGTGCTGGTCATAGGCGCGTATTGGACCAGGTCGGTACCACCAGAAGCATCAGCATCCTCAGCCTCGACCCGGCGGGCAAACTTAACCGTGACATCCCGTATCTCAAGCGCCCGATTGCCCGCTGCATCAGTGTAACTGTAGGTCACCCGATGGGTGCCGAGCGCATTGGTGTCTACGGAACTCAGGTCAACCGAAACGTCCGAAGTGCAGTCGACGCCTCCGTCATCACAGGAGAAGGCAGGCTCAGGCTCTTCATAGGCACCTTGCACCCATACTTCGGCGTTACCCCCAAGCACCGTGATTACTGGCGCCGTGCTGTCCACAATCACAGTAAGTGTGGTTACCGTCGTGTTGAAGTCCGAGTCCGTCGCCGTGTAATAGACCGGATAAGTGCCTTCGGTGCTGGTGTCCAACTGGCTGATATCAATACTACTAACGGTGCAGGCGCCATCCTTGCTGTCGGTACACTCATACCCTGGGTCATTGAAGGTTTCGTTCACCAACAGGCCGTGGGGGTTGCCGTTGGGGAAGGTAATCACCGGGCCCAAGTCATCCTGATTGGCGATACAATCGTCCCACCAGATCTCGGTCATTTCTGCGCCACGGTGCATCGTCCAGGCCGAGCCTGAGATCACGTCTCCTGCACCAATTGCGACAGGCTGACCGCTGGTGTCCTGCAAGCCGCTGGCCAGATCGACCGCCAACTTGTGCCAGCCACCATCAGCATACGGTACGCTGCCAAGGTATTTACTACCCGGCACTGAGGGAGTTGCTTCCCCCCAGTGAGCCGCCACCCAACTTTCATTGGTACCATCGTCGACCCGCAAGCGCACTTCAATTCCAGTGACCGGGCCGCTGTCGGTAGGCACATACACGGAGCTGCAGATACCCTCACCTGCCAGAACCGTATGCTGATGATTTTCCAGCACATGCTGGTTGACGACCGGCTTGGTGGCCGGGTCGGTACCCCACCAGAGTTCGGAGTCGGTCAGTGTGGGAAATGGATCGAGCGTGGCCGGGTCAACTATGACCACGGTTTGCACAATCTGCTCAGCCTGGTTGCCCATGGAATCCACTGCGTCGTATTCAAGTGTGAAGCTCGTACCTAGGACAGCTGCGGTATTCACAGACTCTCCGGTAACGATAACATCGCAATTGGCATCAATATCATCCACACAAGTTGCAGGATCGACATAGTCGGATCCCTGAGAGACCTCCAGAGGCGTCGGGCCATTCGGATAAATCACGGGACCCACTTTGGAATTCTTTCGCTCGTAAATCTTGACGTTCCTGAAGACAGCGTCAGCCAACCCACCTGCTTTGTCAGAATCTGAAGCCATCATGAAAAGCCGATCAACGGTCGTGCCTGCAGCGAGATAGTCGCCCACATCCACCGCGTATTTCTGAACTTTTCCGTTTTCATAGGAGGGTACGGCGCTCTCTAATCCGAATGTTCCGTCGCCAGCCAATTTGAAGGTAAGGGCAGGATCCTCAACGGCATCATTATCAAGTCCAACCGCTATGGCATCGCCGGGGTTTGCAATCAGGGATTCAAACTGCAGAACCGTATTTTCGGTAATGGTGTAGCTGTTGGCGAGGGGATGAGAAACGCGCCGATTGCCAGAGACATGAAGGCCGTTGCCATCAAAGGCGCGGGCAACTGCACCTTCCGCGGGCAGGTCTGAACCGTAGCTATCTATTAAAGTAAGATCCAGCGTAAGGTCGGTAATCGGCATTGACTTATCTACGGAGCTAAGCAGGGCAAGCGGAGAAACTTCAATTCCAAGAGCTCGGTAGGTGTCATTAGACTCGCCGTCTGTGGCCTGGAACAGCACCAGATAGTGACCAGCGATCGATTCCAACTCGGGATTGATCACATCATCAACGCCGTCGACAAAGTACTCTGAATAATCTGAAGTCGCCGAGCCACAAGTGCTTCCCGTCGGACAAGTCTCGCAGTAACGAGGGCCAGACCATGTCGTTGAAGAGGTTGGGGATCGGCACACCGCCTTAATCGTCAATTCACAGGCGCCCGAATTGTCAGTGCATATCGCATTTGGGGTGTTAGGAATTGGAGAGAATGGGGAACGCATATTGATCTTGAAGAGGTAGTCCAGATCGGCATTTTCAGTTGAGAGCCGCAGTACTTCCCCAGCCCGAGCCCAACCATAGGGACTGACGAAGTCTTCGGATTCAAGATCAATCGTGTCGATCTCAGTGACTTTACCGCAACTGTTGTCGCTGCAAGATGTGTCGGTCATTGAGCTAATCAACCGGATAAACGCGTTTTTTGCGTCGGCAAGGGGTGCCTCAAACCCGAGATCGTCCGCAAATTCGATGGCCGGATCCCGGCTGTCGGCAACTCGACAATCGCTTCGACACCCATCCGGAGAATTGCCATCGACTTGCCAGATGACATCTCCTCGACTGTCCAGCAGCTGTAGGACTCCATCATTAGTCAACTGGAGACGTTCCGGGGGCCAGGCGGTATCGGCACTCCAAGCGGCCTGTGTACCACTGTGGTAAATATAGAGGTCTCCCTCGGCCGAGACCCCGTCGCCAACGAAGTAGAGTTTGGGATTTTCTGCAGTGTTACTGTCGGTTGCGGATCCGCTGTCCCAGAGATTCTCCCCGGTATTCGCGTTTTGCAAGGTCACTCGATAGTTGTTGAAAGGGTCGATGCCAACGATGTATTGGCGATTCTCCGACTGCAATACGTCGCTAGCTCCGTATCCGAGGGGCGCTGAACCGGCAAGGAGGCAGTCCGTCAACGCACCGCATACGGGACCGGCATAGATCTCGAGATATTCTTCAGGGATCGTGGAAAATACAGCATCACCGGGTTTTTTCCATCTGATAACAAACTCGTCGTCAAAAATCGCTTCCTTGTCCAGAACTTCAATGTAATATTTCTGATTAGGTGACCTGCCAGCGAGCGTGACAACAGTAGGTCCTGTTGTATCGGTTCCGTCCACGGTGGCAATATTAAACTTGTTAGTTTCGGAGCTTCCGGTATTCCATTGCGAGCCCTCTCCTACGAAAACTTGTGTTTGTTCGTTCGCAGCTATTTCCAGCTCGTAGTCTCCAGAAACTGGAGTTGTTAAATAGCCCCTTGTGCGAGTACCAAAGTTATCCCCCATGTTTGGCTCATCTTGAAAAGTTGAAAGGGGATAGACGGACGAGACTTGGGTCGGGAATGCAGCGCTGCTCGTCAAGTTATGTATCCTGTATCCGTAGATATCGGACCAAAGCTCTCTCAATACGCCAGTGCCTTGATAGTCATAGCCAAACGCTTCAACTTCGGTGACCTGAATCGGTGTGCCTTTTTCGGTCCAGAGGCTAACGTAACGACCTTCAATGCCGCCATCAGGCGCAAGCCAGTCGAATTTGGTTTCGCCTGTATCCAATGAGACACTTTGTGATTTATACACACTAGAGACTTCTTTTGCCTTCTCAAACATTCCTTCAGCGGAGTCGAAGGCAGTGTAGATTTGGCTGAAATCAGTGTCGGAGATCAGGACCGTGAAATTATCAAGCCATTGCCTTGCCCACGTACCGCAATCGGCGCCAACGTGGACTCGAATGCTTGAGATTGTAGTTTTTACCCCGAGGTCACCTTGCCACCAATGATTAAAGTTTGGACTGGTAAGCCAAGTGGAGGTACGACTGGCATCAGGAACACTCGCATAATCACATGCGGTAATACCATCAATGGCAACATGAGGCCCGAAACCCGGGCCATCGCCATCAATACTAGACTGTTTTGCAGTTGCAAACTCCAATTGGTCGATTTTGTGATCGACCAAAGTGAGTTCCATATAGTCAAGATAGAGTCGTCCTGGCGCTGATTCGTTTTTGGACTGAAGGGCAATGGTATTAACACCCTCTTCCAACTGCACTGCCCCAAGGCCGCGATTCGACATACTCCAAGTCAGCCAGTCCACCGAAGGCGGAGCCCCAATATGATAGAGCTCTGCGTCACTTACGAAGTTGTTATTTACCCACAGCTCCAGCGTTCTGGAGTCGCTACCAGGAGAATCATCGTAGTTGTAAAGAAATGAAATGTCGTAGAGCCCAGGTTCGTCCACAATGACATCCCATTGGATGAAATGTGACTCGGTATCCCCAAGAAACTCCAAATACATTTCATTGTCCGAAGAGCGCGTGAAGACATCATGGAGTCCGTCACTATCCGAGCTGGAGGCATCATCCCAGTACTCAGCCTCCAGTCTTCTGCGCGCCGATCCGCCCGAACCCTCTGTAGAGGTAGCGGTGCCAGACGACGCGCTGTATTTCACGGCAGCAACCGGATTCGGCCCGTCGGCAAACACGTATGCTCTCTGGATCCTGATCTTTTCGCCGTTGCCTTCATATGTGCTGTCTTCGAAAAAGTCACCCATGAAATAGGTCATCATTTGAGTGTCGACCTTGGGGTAACCGTCATCGATGAACATCGTATTTTCTTCAAGGTAGACCAGGCCATTTGCGCCATACTCAAGAAACGTCTCGGATGCCGGCTCATCAGCGATCTGAGTCTTGAAGAAAGTGGGCTGTCGGGCAGAATTGTAAATGATGTCGCTGATATTCGGTCGAACGTCACTGGGGGCTACCAGCGTATTACTGGAGACGTACAGGCGGTCATCGTATGCAAGGTCAAATACATTGCCAGCCCCCTCCTCGGCGACCCTATCCAGCCGTAATGCCGTAGCAGAAGGCGCCGTGCCATCGACGGCAAAAGTCTCGTAAACGTAGTTTTGTCTCAGCGATCCAAGTTCTTGGAAGTCTATATTGCCGCCAATGCCATAAGTTATAGTCGTTCCATAGCCATCATCTGTCAGACGATCTCTGGAGTCATAACCCATTGCGAGATTCGCATTCGGTGCTTTCCCGCTGAACCTTTCCTGAACCGTGTCTATATTGCCGTTAATATCGTAGGTGTGTGACTGACTGCGGAGGGTGGTATAGGCTTTATAGCTTTTGGAGAGGCCGTTGTAAGTGGCGCGCCCTTTCGCATCCATACGGACTGTGTGCCTGAGTAGGTCGTTACCAAGGGCGACCGTACTCGAAAACTCATTCAATGAATTTAAGCCCACGGTTTTTATTGTCTGCTTCCAAACGGGAACCTTTTCACCGTCTCCGGTCCATTCGCTCACAGCCTCTAGGTTGCCGGCAGGATCGTATGTGTAATTCAGGAACAAACGGTCGAGAAAATCCTGCTCACTGTCTACGATGGTTCGAATCGACACGCAGCCTGCCTCGCCATAAGCGCGATCACTGAAGGTGTCCGGGTAAAGCATGTCTTGAAGACGACCAAGAGAGTCGTAGGCGTAGAACATGTCAAACGCCTTGTATTTTTCCTTGTCCTGCATTTTTACGTCTTGAGTTTGACGGCAAACTTGCCCTTTGCTGTTGTAGTCAAATGAAAGTTTTGTGGTTTCAGTCGCGGGGTCAATATCTGATTCGTCCGCTAATGTGTTTCCGCGAGATACAGAGCACAATTTATTCCAACCGTTATCACAATCATCATATCGATATCTTATAATCGGCATATCGGCTTCGGTCGTTCCGATATTCATATCAACAACAGAGAATAATCGACCGGACCCATCAGCGAGATAATCGTAATCCTCAGCGATTCGCGTTTGTGTCTTGCCACTTATGTAGGTTCGTTCTCTTTGGCCAAAATCGTTATAAGCGTAATAGCGACGTCCGATCTGGTCGCCGAACTCCTGAACTAAGTTGCCGAAACTGTCATAAAGGTAATAAGCATCCACGACGCCATCAGTCATAGCGGGGGCGTCATTGCCATCCTTGGCATCAACATCGACTCGGACTTGGTATCGGTAAATGAAATCTTCGGGATCGTAATAGTGATATGTCGCTTTATTTCCAATGTTTGTCTGCGTACCCGTTGAATCGATTTGGTACAAGCTTTCTTGAGCGGTGCCTTGAGGTCCGACGGATATGACTTCCTTTAATGTATAGCCGGCACTGTCTGTCCGCTCGACAGTTGTAACCTGATAATTGAGAGTTGGCGAACTTGAATTGTTCGCGCTGGAGCCAGAATAGGAATACTCAGCCACCAAATCCGAAACCACGCCAGTACGTTTTTCTGTGATCTTTTTGACGCGGCCGCCAGCGTATTCGTACACCGTTTCACCATTGGGTGGTACTGCCTTGTAGCCCCCTCCTGTAGTACCGCCGACTTTGTAGGGCGCCGATTTTTTTTGCAGCAGTTGACTATCGGAGAGGTAAAAATAATCCACATAAAGCACCGCCTCTGACCCAAAGGCATTTTGATAGACTTCATCTCTCGAAACTTCGCGAAGCACCTGACCGCGCACGTTATAACAGCTGACGATGTCTTTTTTACCGGTCTGACTTTCGGTAATTTGGTAAGCCGCATTACGGAGCGGTTCAGTTAAGCCGGCAGGACAATGACTGCTAATTTCAGAACTGACGTGAGTGGCGGTAACGATGCCATTACGGGTAGTTGTTTCCCTGCGCCCCAACTCGTCATAGGTAAAGCTCGTTTGTATGCTATTTCCGCCCCCCGTTGGTGTTGATATTGACTCGTAGATCCCGAAAGCCACATCATAGGGGCCATAGTCGGTGACCAATGTTGCATCGGTCGCGCTGGCCGGTCCTGACCACGCTTTGGTTAATCCGACAAACAGGTCTGGCGTAATTTGCCATCCCGAATATTCTATTACTCCACTGTCAACTGACTCTCGCGCCTCGAGAACGAGATTTCCCCTGAGGTCATAGGAGTTAGTTACTTTGAGCGAGTCTGCACGGGTCCCGTTTACCCCCCGCTTGCCGGACGAAGTCGATGTATGAACTCGGGATGGGTAGAGGTTGTTCCCAGAATTTTCCCCGTAAGTCTGAGTGTTTGTGAGCCGGCCCGATGGCAAGCTGCCACCTAAGGTAGTACAGGAGCTCTTACGGTGATCGCTGGCACAGGTCCAGCGATCCATCGTAAGGAGTGCGTTGCGCGAGTGGGGCTGCGGCATATTCGTTGATGGATCCGTCGGCTGTACAGCCTGGGTATCGTAGGTAAGCCGTACAACCTTATTGAGGAACTCACTCGCCGAGGAATCAGCGCTGCTATTTTCAACGCTTACTATCGTCTGACACAGTTTGTTATTTTTAAAATTTTGGCCCAGGATACGAGTCGTCATATATGATCCCGAAGTATCCGTGCAGTCATCAACGGGTTCATTTGTGCCAGTTGGCGTGTAGTCATTACCATAGTAAAAGTTTTGTGTCGTTTCCTTCCACAAAAGAACATCGGCGTCATTCGCCAAATTACGCTCGTAAACCGAAGACTCCTGATTTTCAACTCGACCTACTGCATCGTATGTGAGCTTGACGTTGGACGTCTTTCCTAACGATTTATCCCACTCACCGAGGTTTGCGGACCCGCGATACGTCGTCGTCTCAGCGGGCAGACCAAAGGTAAGCGTGTTAACGCTTGATTCTATTGTGGTCTTCGCGATCGCAAGCGTGTCTGAACCAACCGTCTCTTTGAGTTCACGATCGGTAACCAACTGTCGGGACGGGTAGACCGAACTCAGTCGGTAATCAGCGACCGACGATACGGCTCGAGAGACTGTTGGAAGGTCGTCAACCGTCATTGAGACCTGATAGCTGGTATTAGGGCCGGGCTGGGAGCTTGAAGAAAGCGCTTGGTCAATGTTGTAGACGAGCTTGCTTCCGTTCAGGCCACTAGCGCCTTCTTTTTGCACCTGCATTATCGTCTGCAACTGCCCATTACCCGATGCGTCAGTAGCCATCAAGCTTGTTGCATCGTTATGTTGAAAATCTAACGTGTCACAAACCACGTCAGTTGAGTCACATTTATCTATGGCATCCAGCCAAACGGAACCGTGCGGACCGTCGGCAAGTTGTCGGTAATTTAAGCTGTAATAGTACTTCTCTTCTCGCTCACCCGGCTTACCCGTTCTCACTCGAACACGGTCCAAAAACGGTCCTCGGGTTAACGTACCTTGCTCGCCGCTCGTTTCGATAGAGTTCCAGTCGAGTTCCACCAAGATGTAACTGTCACCACTACCGTCTTTCGAATATTCAATCGTTCTCGGTGCGAGCGAACTTCCAAACACTGAAGTCCCATCTTTGTAGTAGGTATACGTGACGTCGTTGCCATAGCCTGACCGGTCCTCAATCTTGCTTGGCCAATAAGTGTTCGACGAACCAGAAGCGCCATTTGTTGCCGAGCCCTGTTCGTCGAACCTGGTTACGGTCTGCCCTTCGGTATCACGCAACTCGTAGTAGTCCCATACATCATTGGCGTCCTGAGTATCATCCTTTCGGTAAACGACGAGCGCTCCCAGAGACTCTTGTCCCCCGCCCTCTCCTACCCGATAAAAATCCCAGAGATCACTATTGATGTTGGTTCCAGCCGCATCGTGAGTCACCGGTATCAATGGCACCTCTGCAAACCCGTTAAACAAACAAAGATCCGAGCTCAACGCATTCCCATCCTGCCCATTCTCAAGCTTGTCGCACTTCCGGATGTAGGAGATCCCACCAAGGACCCAGTGCCCGACTCTCTCCATCGTCGAAGTATCCGAACCGTCCGTCACCAAAATATCTTGCTGACCTATCGGGAAATCCCTGTAGAAGCTGTTGTAATCCAGGCTCAGCCCGATGGATTGACCGCCCGCGCCAACGGGAAGATCGAAAGGCACGGTCACGTTGAGATCGTTGTAGTGATCAATAGATGCGCCATAACTTATTGTTCCAAGTTGTGCCGATGACGCAGTGCCTACAAAAAACAAGCCCGAAAGCACGAGCGGCCAACCAATCCAAATGCCGCAAACACCCTTCTGTGATTTGAAACCTGCTCGAAACATGACCCGCTCCCACTAAAGAAAACTTGCAATTCTTGTTAACTGCCAATAAAACCAGAGATCAACTGTCGTCAGGCCCTGGTTCAGCTTTTATCCCTCGACGCCACCGGTCGCTGCCACACTGCGGTTTTGCCCAACACCGGGCTGCCCGAGTAACCATCGGGAGCAGTACTATCCAGCCTGAGTCTCAAGCCATCGTCCTCCAGCACCAGATTCACCTCGTGTGTCTTTCCGGTGGCCGGATCCAATAGAATGATGTCGCCCCTGTCGGAGTCGGCGGGTTTAACGGACCCACGCAGTATCGTCATGCCGACAATAGGGTCGTTCTCCAGGGCGCCGTTACAAGCTCCGCATCTGGGGAGCTCATCTGGCAACTCTGGGTGGTAAAGCTGGATGACCTCGCCTTTGATCTGCTGATCGGTTCCTGTGATTAGAATGACGCTTTTAACTTGCTCTGTGTCTTCATCCACCACTTCCCAAACGCCGAACACTGACTCACGAGCCTGGGCCAAAGACGAAAAGACACACAAAATCAGAATGAAATATTTCATCGAACTGCCTCATGCATAAACAATTGCCGGTCTTCTCTCTTGGTTTATCAACACACGATCTATTCCTTGCCGGCGAACCCGGGCTGACCCCGCTCCGGAAAATGGATAGTCGCGTTACCTTTCAACTCAGAGAGGTAGTGTTCAAGCCTCTGCGCCACTAAGCGCTCCGCCAGCTCTTGCCGAACTTGCGCAAATTTGGGCTTTGGGGTCCGACGCTTCGCCAGCATCTTCAAAATTTGCCAGCCCCGTTCGCTCTGGATGGGCGTACTGCTGTGTTCATCCACTGAAAGCTCTTCCAGCTCCCCAACCAGCCCAGCATCGATCTGAAACGCGTTAACCCATCCCAGATCTCCGCCGTAGGTCTTACTCGGGTCGATAGAGAATTCGCTGGCCATCCGTTGGAAGTCAGCGTTTTTGTCCAGGCGACCAATCAGCTCGTCCGCAAGATCTTTTTTCTCCACCAACAGATAGCCCAGCCGATATTCCTTAGCGGGCATGCGCATCAGTTGTTGCTCCTGAAAAGCCTCGCGAAGCTCCGACTCAGAGGGCATCATTTCTTGCATGAGTTTTTGAATGAACAATGCCGATAAAAGGCTTTCTCTCTGCAACTCGACGGCTTCGACAACCAGAGGTTCAAGATGAAATTTCCGCCGCTTTAATTCCTGTCGAATCAGTGATAAATGAATCAATTGGTCCAACAACATCTCCTGGTTAAGCTGTTGACCCTGAGTTTGCGGATTGAGAGTCTGGTGCAGCATCGAAAGGTCCCGCTGTGTGATCGGGTCATCGTTGACCCGAACCAATATCTGCTCGCCTGCTGCACTATGGGCGGTTAGAACCGAACTAAGCGACAAAACGCCGATCAGGAGACATCTTCGAAATAACAGCGAGACGAAGACTTTAAAGGAGAGAAACATGTGACCAAGAATTGATGTAATTAAGGCCCCATTCATATTTTTATTTTTCATTCGCTTTATCCAATACCATGACCACGGAAAAGCGGCACTGACGTAACTCGAAAGGACCGTATTTCAGAAGCAAGGATTTCTTTACGCTGCTCATCGATTATAAATCCATCTCAGAGCAACATAGTGCCTAACCAACTTAGGACGGATTGAATTCAATTTCAACGCTGAATTTAATTCACAAGAACCTCAATGTAATTCACGTTGAGAAAACTGAATCTGATTCAACTAAAACTGAATATGATTCAAAAAGCTCGACTTAAAAACACTTACTTAATCAGACTTAGATTCAAGAATTTTTTTCATCAATCAACGATTAATAAATCTATCAGCATGATTCTTATGGATTTATAAAAATGATACTGCAATAAGGTTTATCTTGATTATGCTTTTATGTAGATTATTTGATGATTCGAGTAGCCGAACATAAGAAAAATATCAAATCGGAGTTTTGTATCGCTCACGATCCAAAACTTAGAACGCCTTTGTTGGTTCATTCTTTATACAGACGCGGATCCAAGGGCTCTAATGTCGCTCCGACCGTTTTACGACAAGCCAGCTGCGTAGCTAGTGAAAGAGCGTTTGTGTGAGTGTGAGCATGGGCACGCACTCGGACGGGATATTTTCTGGAAGAGAAGTCCAGAATCCAGTGGGCCAAATGGCCTAGCTGCAATGAACACCTAACGGATTAACAGGACACCGCTTAGCGCTGCGCCGCGTCAACGGCAAGCTCTGAGATCGCCTGAACAACGGTCGCCCCAGGACCACCCCGAAAGGCGGCATTGAATTCTAGATCCGGCATTTCTACATCAACGTCCAGTTGTATCAGATCACCCGAACGGAGCTCCTTTTCTAGAATCTCTTCAGGCAACGCACTAACACCCAGCCCATCGATCGTCATTCGAATGATGTTGGAAAGCGATGAGCTGGAGTGGATTCTGGTGGAGTGATTTATCGGATCAATCAATGAACGAATGACCGTGTGAGGTTGAGTTTTCCTGGGGTAAGTGACTATCGGCCAGGTCGCTAACTCAGATAGCGACATCCGTCTATTCTCTATTCCCAACCTAGGGCTTGCTACCCAGATCAACGGATAACAACACAACTTCTGATTCAGGATGCCTGGTTGAGTCACCGGTCCTATGAGTAGGGCAATATCAACTTCATGGTCAATGAGCTTCTCAGACAAATTGACGGAGATGTCTATTTCAAGTTCAAGGTTCAGAGCAGGATAAACTCCACTCACTTGTTCAACCAATTGCGGCAACCAAGAGTGGGCGATGGTCTCCGAAACGCCCATCCTCACCGTGCCTTGCATCGCGGTAGATTTGGCAACCGAATGCATCATCTCAGCATGCAGGGCAAGCATCTTCTCGGCATAGATCAAAAACTCCCTCCCCTTTGCCGTTAACGTGACTTTTCGTACAGAACGATTGAAGAGCTCCACGCCCAGCTGATCCTCGAGGCCGGAAATACGGGCAGAGACAGAGGGCTGTGATGCATGCACCCGGTTAGCGGCCGCTCGAAAGCTACCGAGCCGCGCAATCCAGACAAACGTTTCTAAAGATCGAATATTCATAGCATTTACAGGATTCACTCACATAGAACTGATGCCCAATGATAATCAATATTCATGGTCAACACACAGCCTGGGGCAAGAAACTTTGGCATGACCACAACATCCACAAAACAAGAGAAATTTGCCTATTTCAATATATCAAACAGAAACTTAACTCGAAGATTAGGTTTTTTTATCGGTTTCGATAAGACATTCAAATCTAATGAAAAACCTTTTTGAAATCAGATGATAAACAACGATTTCTGGAGAACCGAAGGAACAACCTATTTGCGAATGCCCAATCCCGACTATATGCTTTTTTTGATCTCATAGATTGACATTTAAAGTTATTTTTCCCCACTTTCAATAAAAAACACCAATAAAAAATGGTATTAAAATGGGAAATCAAAACTCTATTATCGACAAACGAAGCAATGTTTTCTCTCTGGCGCAGCCTTGCATCGATAACAACACCTCCATACATTGGCGAGTCAGCGGCGAGTATGAGTTACATTTCTTTTCTGGCAGTCAGGGTAGCGCGTCCATTGGAAATAAAGTTCTCAACTTTTCAAATGAGAGTCTCTTCTTAATCGGTCCAAATCTCCCTCATTGCTGGACCGTAGAATCATCCGCTTCACAAAATGGTCGAACATGTCATTTTTACCACAGGTACGTTTGCTTTCCGGAATTCAAAGTTGTTCATCCGTCCCAACGGCAGACAGCATTAAGGCAGTTAGAAACACTTATGGAAGAGGCCCGCTATGGCATTCAGTTTCAGGATCCAGCGGTAATCTCGGAAGTAGGTTCGCTTATGATGAACCTTGATGAGTCAAGTAATTGCGGGCTTCTCGGAGGGCTCTTCGGGTTGCTCGACCTCTTGATTAGCAGCAAACGCTCTATTCTTAACTCTCAGGCATTCCCAGAAGAAGTCAATGACAGGTCAATGCACAGAATTAACAAAGCCATTACGTACATCAAGAGAAACTTCCGTAACGGAATTTCTCTTGCAAAGGTATCTGAGGTGGTCAGCATGAGCCCTTCCCACTTTTGCCGCGTCTTCAAGAAAAAATATGGAGTGGGATTTATCGATTATTTAAACAAGACAAGAGTGGAGAACGCATGTGAACTGCTTCACAGTAGTGACGACACCGTCTCGTCCATTGCATACGAATGCGGTTTTTCACATCTCTCAAGTTTTAACCGGAACTTTCAAAAGTATGTAGGCCAATCGCCCACCAATTACCGAGTCCAGTTGAAAAATTCATCAAAAATCAAACAATCGAGAACACCAGGCACGTCAAACCGCGCGAATAGGGCAAATTCCCCAGAAGTGTTCTCGAACGTTGCTAAACTTCTATAAAAGCCTAAAAGCGCAGACTTTTCATAAACCGCCGAGCTCGTGAGTTATGCGTGGCTGGACGGAGCGATTTGTTGCCAGGTTCAAGAATCCATTTGGCCGAACCAACGTACATTCCCGCGTATCAAACTGCCCCAATTGGTAGCTGCCATTTCGCCCAGAATTACCACAACACGAAGAAACGCTTAATCACCAAACTAGAAGATTTAGGGGCCTTTCATGGCCACGACGTACCTCCGCCCGGGTTGAAAGCGGTCCGATTCAGGAGCAGATACCGTTCGCAGGCGGCGCATTGTAGCAAAAAGCCGTGGCATCGGGGGACCATTACCCTGGCGGAGCCCATGATCCTTTTCGCGGCGTGGCAGCCAACACGGTATACTTTTCGTTTTTCTTCCGAGCGAGGTGTTATGGACCATATCCAGATCAAAGGGGCACGCACCCACAACCTGAAGAACATCGACCTGGATATGCCGAGGGACAAACTGATTGTAATTACCGGCCTCTCCGGCTCGGGAAAATCGTCCCTCGCGTTCGACACACTGTACGCCGAGGGACAACGGCGGTACGTGGAATCTCTGTCCACCTATGCCCGCCAGTTCCTGTCCATGATGGAAAAGCCCGACGTTGACCACATCGAAGGTCTATCCCCGGCCATTTCCATCGAACAGAAATCCACCTCTCATAACCCCCGTTCCACGGTCGGTACCATCACCGAAATCTACGACTACCTGAGACTGCTTTTTGCCCGCGCCGGCGAGCCCCGCTGTCCGGACCACGACCAGCCACTCGAGGCCCAGACCGTCAGCCAGATGGTCGACCAGGTGCTGGCCATGCCCGAGGACAGCAAGCTGATGATCCTTGCGCCGGTGATTCGTGACCGCAAGGGCGAGCACCTGCAGGTAATCGACACCATGCGCAGCCAGGGATTTATCCGCCTGCGTGTGGACGGCACCGTGTACGACATTGACGATGTGCCGGCTCTGGACAAGAAGCGCAAACACCAGATTGACGTGGTGGTGGACCGCTTCAAGGTTAAACCGGGCCTTGAGCAACGCCTTGCCGAAAGCTTCGAAACCGCACTGGAGCTGGCCGACGGCATCGCCCTGGTGTCTCCCATGAGCGGCGAGGGCGAGGAACACACCTTTTCCGCCCGCTACGCCTGCACCCAATGTGGCTATTCGCTCAGCGAGCTGGAACCGCGGCTGTTCTCCTTCAACAACCCGGCCGGAGCCTGCCCGACCTGTGACGGCCTCGGCGTGCGGCAGTTCTTCGATCCGGAGAAGATCGTACAGCATCCCGAGGCGACGCTGGCTTCCGGCGCCATCAAGGGCTGGGACCGACGGGCCGTTTACTACTTTCAAATGCTCGGGAGCGTCGCGGATCATTACGGCATCGATCTGGAGACGCCCTGGATCGATCTGCCCGAAGAGTTCCGGAACGTCCTGCTGTTCGGCTCCGGCAACGAGAAGATTCCGTTCCGGTATGTGAATTCCCGGGGCCACATCATGGAGAAGGCGCATTCATTCGAGGGCATTCTGCCGAATCTGGAGCGCCGCTACCGCGAGACCGACTCCCAGAGCATGCGCGAGGAGCTGGCCCGCAACCTGAGCACCCAGCCCTGCAAGGAATGCCACGGCTCCCGCTTGCGTCGCAGCGCCCGCCATGTGTTCATCGAGAACCACAACATTTCCGACGTTACCCACCTGCCGGTGGGCGACGCCCACGACTATTTCCAGACCCTGGCCTTGCCCGGACGGAAGGGCGAGATCGCCGAAAAGATCCTCAAGGAGGTGCGCCAGCGTTTGCAGTTTCTGGTGAACGTGGGCCTTGAATACCTCACCCTGGAGCGCAGCGCCGACACACTCTCCGGTGGTGAGGCCCAGCGTATCCGGCTGGCCAGCCAGATCGGCGCCGGGCTGGTGGGCGTGATGTACATCCTGGACGAACCCTCCATCGGTCTGCACCAACGGGATAATGACCGGCTACTGGCCACCCTCACCCATCTTCGGGACCTGGGCAACACGGTGATCGTGGTGGAACACGACGAGGATGCAATCAGGGCTGCCGACCATGTTATCGACATCGGCCCCGGCGCGGGCGTGCATGGTGGTCAGGTAATTGCCCATGGGACTCCCGAGGACATTATCGCGAACGAGGATTCCCTTACCGGCCAGTACCTCAGTGGCACACGTGAGATCGCTGTCCCGAAAAAGCGAAACAAAGGCAGCGGCAAGACCCTGACCCTGACCGGCGCCAGCGGCAACAATCTCCAGGACGTGACACTCAACCTGCCCCTGGGGGTGATGACCTGCGTCACCGGTGTGTCCGGATCCGGCAAATCCACCCTGATCAACAGCACCCTCTACCCGGTGGCGGCCGCCAAACTGAACAAGGCCACCAGCCTCAACCACGCCCCTTACGGGGCGCTCAAAGGCCTTGATCATCTGGACAAGGTCATCGACATCGACCAGAGCCCTATTGGACGCACGCCGCGCTCCAATCCGGCCACCTACACCGGCCTGTTCACGCCCATCCGCGAGCTCTTTGCGGGCACACAGGAAGCCCGCTCCCGCGGCTACAAGCCCGGTCGATTCTCCTTCAACGTCAAGGGCGGCCGCTGCGAGGCCTGCCAGGGCGACGGCGTGATCAAGGTCGAGATGCACTTCCTGCCGGACATCTACGTGCCCTGCGACGTGTGCAAGGGCAAGCGCTACAACCGGGAAACCCTGGAAGTGCGGTATAAAGGGAAGAACATCAACGAAGTTCTGGAGATGACCGTAGAAGAAGGCCGCGAATTCTTCGATGCCGTGCCCTTCATCGCCCGCAAACTCCAGACCCTGATCGACGTCGGCCTGTCCTACATCCGCCTCGGTCAGAGCGCAGTGACCCTCTCCGGCGGCGAAGCCCAAAGGGTGAAACTGGCCAAGGAACTGTCCAAACGGGACACCGGCAAAACCCTCTACATTCTGGACGAACCCACCACCGGCCTGCACTTCTACGACATCCAGCAACTGCTGAATGTCCTGGAAAGGCTCCGTGACCACGGCAACACCATTGTGGTGATCGAGCACAACCTGGACGTCATAAAAACTGCCGACTGGATTATCGATCTGGGCCCCGAAGGCGGCTCCGGCGGCGGGCAGATCATTGCAGAGGGCACACCCGAGGAGGTTGCAGAGAACGCCGCTTCTCACACAGGCCGCTATCTGAAGCCCATGCTGACGAAGTAATTGGCGGGCAATGAAGAGATCTGTCGGCGAGGGGGTGGCGGTTTATTTTCTGCCGGAAAAAGATGTCTGAGCGAAGCGAGTTGTTTTTCCAAAGAAAATAAACCGCCACCCCCTTGCCAGCCGCCTAAGCCTCCAGGCTACTAGTTATATACAACCGAGGCACAAAAAAACCGGGAACCTCACGGAACCCGGTTTTTCTGTGGTTGGCCGAAGCCGAGGCAATTACTCCTCGTCTTCGTCCACCTCTTCCGCTTCGATATCCAGCGGGCGACCAACCAGCTCAACAAATGCCATGGGGGCATTGTCGCCGGCACGGAAGCCGCACTTCAGGATGCGAAGGTACCCACCCGGACGCTCGCTGTAACGGGGACCCAGCTCGTCGAAGAGCTTGGCAACCGCTGCATCGTCACGCAGGCGTGAAAACGCCAGACGACGATTCGCGACCGAATCATTCTTGGAGAGCGTGATCAAAGGCTCAGCTACCCGACGAAGCTCTTTGGCTTTCGGCAGCGTTGTCTTGATCAGCTCGTGTTCAACCAGTGACGCAGTCATGTTACGGAACATGGCCTTGCGATGCGCACTGGTCCTGCTGAACTTACGACCACTCTTACGATGACGCATTGCTCTGATTCCTTACCTTAAACTAATCGGCGATTAACCGCCCAGAACCCGGTCGTCGCCACGAAGGCTAGCCGGCGGCCAGTTATCAAGACGCATGCCCAGTGACAGACCACGGGACGCCAGAACGTCCTTGATCTCGGTCAGCGACTTTTTACCAAGGTTAGGCGTCTTCAACAGCTCAACTTCTGTGCGCTGGATAAGATCGCCGATGTAGTAAATGTTCTCAGCCTTCAAGCAGTTAGCTGAACGCACTGTCAATTCCAGATCATCAACCGGACGCAGCAGGATCGGATCGATTTCTTCCTCTTCCTCTACGCGCTCCGGCTCTTTCTCATGATCGAAATCAACGAACACCGCCAGTTGCTGCTGGAGGATGGTCGCGGCCCGGCGAATCGCTTCTTCCGGGTCGATGGTGCCATTGGTCTCCAGATCGATAACCAGCTTGTCCAGATCGGTACGCTGCTCAACCCGTGCGCTTTCCACGGCATAGGCCACGCGACGTACCGGGCTGAACGTCGCGTCCAGCTGCAGGCGTCCGATGGCGCGAGTTTCGTCCTCGTCAAGACCGCGCTGATCCGCCGGCTCATAGCCGCGACCGCGGGCAACACGCAGACGCATGTTCACTTCACCGTTTTCGCTCAGGTGACAGATCACATGTTCCGGGTTGGCGATCTCGACGTCGTGATCCAGCTTGATATCACCGGCTGTGACGACGCCCGGGCCTTTCTTGCTGAGCGTGAGCTCGGCATCGTCCCGGCCGTTCATTTTTACGGCAACGCCTTTGAGATTCAGCAGAATCTCGATGACGTCTTCCTGGACACCTTCAATGGCGCTGTACTCGTGCAGGACACCGTCGATCTGCGCTTCAGTCACGGCGCAGCCCGGCATCGAAGACAAGAGAATCCGGCGCAGAGCGCTACCCAGGGTATGGCCAAAGCCCCTTTCCAGCGGCTCAAGCGTCACCTTTGCGCGGGTGGCGCTGGATTCCTTCACGTCAATGGTACGAGGTGTCAATAACTCATGTACTGAACGCTGCATAGACGCCCCTATCTGCTATCGTTGCTAACTGGGCTTTACTTGGAGTAAAGCTCGACGATGAGGTTCTCGTTGATGTCGGCCGGCAGTTCAGTACGCTCAGGCACTGACTTGTAAACGCCGGACATCTTGTTGGCGTCGACCTCTACCCAGCTCACCGGTGCACGGCTTGCAGACAGATCCAGTGCGCCCTTGACGCGCAGCTGATTCTTCGCCTTTTCACGCACGCTCACAACATCACCCGGCTTGACCTGGTAGGACGGGATGTTCACCGTCTTGTCGTTAACCAGGATGGCCTTGTGAGACACGAGCTGACGAGCCTCTGCACGGGTAGAACCAAAGCCCATGCGATAGACAACGTTGTCGAGGCGGCCTTCCAGCAGCTGCAACAGGTTTTCACCGGTTGCACCTTTGCCTCGAGCAGCCTCTTTGTAATAGTTACGGAACTGCTTCTCCAGAACGCCGTAGATACGACGAACTTTCTGCTTTTCACGAAGCTGTACGCCGTACTCGGACAGACGACCGCGACGCGCGCCGTGCATACCCGGCGGAGTCTCGATGTTGCACTTGGAATCGAGCGCGCGAACACCGCTCTTCAGAAAAAGATCTGTCCCTTCACGACGAGACAGCTTGCACTTCGGGCCTATATAACGAGCCATAATTCACTGTCTCCTGTGTTAGACGCGGCGCTTCTTGGGCGGACGACAGCCGTTGTGGGGAATCGGCGTCACATCTGTGATGTTGGTGATCTTGTAGCCACACGCGTTCAGCGCGCGAACTGCAGATTCACGTCCGGGCCCAGGACCCTTAACCTCTACGTCCAGGTTTTTAAGGCCGTATTCAGCAGCCGCATTACCGGCTCTTTCAGCTGCTACCTGCGCAGCAAAAGGTGTACTCTTGCGTGACCCACGGAAACCGGAACCACCAGAAGTGGCCCAGGACAGGACGTTGCCCTGACGGTCAGAAATGGTCACGATAGTGTTGTTGAAGGACGCGTGAATGTGCGCGACGCCATCAACAACCGTCTTTTTCACCTTTTTACGGGTACGTGTACCTGGCTTTGCCATGTTTGCCTACCTGTTACTTACGAATAGGTTTGCGTGGACCTTTACGGGTGCGGGCGTTGGTCTTGGTGCGCTGGCCACGGACCGGAAGGCCATGACGGTGACGCAGACCACGGTGGCATCCGAGATCCTTCAAACGCTTGATGTTCATCTGTACTTCACGACGCAGATCGCCCTCGACAGACACCTTGCCCACTTCGGTACGAAGTGCTTCAAGCTGTTCATCGCTCAGGTCCTTGACCTTGACGTCCGGCTTCACGCCGGTTGCATCGCAAAGCTTCTGGGCTGTTGTCTTGCCAATACCAAAGATATAGGTCAGCGAGATAACAGCATGTTTGTGATCGGGTATATTGACACCGGCTATACGTGCCATCCAAATTACTCCGCGTTCAAAGCTTTGCTGTGTGAATTTTCCGCCACAAAAAGGGCGCGAAATAATAGCGCCTGACCCCGCGTGGAGTCAAGCGCCACTATTTCGAAACCCTGCAATGTCAGGAAGGCTTCCTTTCGGAATCAGCCCTGGCGCTGCTTGTGACGAGGCTCCGAGCAAATGACTCGTACCGAGCCATTGCGACGAATTACTTTGCAGTTACGGCAAATTTTCTTTACCGAAGCGCGTACTTTCATTGTCGACTCCAGTTTTCAAGGGGAACGGGGTTACCCGTTCCGACCATAGCCCTTGAGATTGGACTTCTTCATCAGTGATTCATACTGATGGGACATCAGGTGCGACTGAACCTGCGCCATGAAATCCATCACCACGACTACAACAATCAGCAGAGAGGTACCGCCCAGATAGAACGGCACATTCCCGGCAACCATCAAGAACTGAGGGAACAGGGACACTGCTGCAATGTACATTGCACCGAACAGCGTCAGGCGAGTCAGCACACCGTCAATATACTTGGCGGTCTGATCACCCGGACGGATGCCCGGAATAAACGCGCCAGAGCGCTTGAGGTTATCCGCAACTTCTTTCGGGTTGTACATCAGGGCTGTATAGAAGAAGCAGAAGAAAACCACTGCTGCCGCAAACAGGATAATGTACAACGGCTGGCTGGGCGCCAGAGCCTGAGACACATCGCTCAGCCATTCCATACCCTCACCCTGACCAAACCACTGGCCCAGCGATGCCGGGAACAGCAGGATGGAAGACGCGAAGATGGGCGGAATAACACCGGCCATATTCACTTTCAGGGGCAGATGACTGGACTGCTGGGCAAATACCCGACGGCCCTGCTGGCGCTTGGCGTAGTTGATGGTCAACCGACGCTGACCACGCTCCATGAACACCACGAAGCCGATGACCGCAACCGCGAGCACACCAATACCCAGAACGACCAGCAGACTCATCTCACCGTTCCGGGCCTGCTCCAGGGTCTGACCAATAGCGCCAGGCAACCCGGCAACGATCCCGGCGAAGATCAACAGCGAAATACCGTTACCGACACCCCGCTCGGTGATCTGTTCACCCAGCCACATCATGAACACAGCGCCACTGACGAACGACACAACTGCCACGAAGTGGAAGCTGAAGCTGTCGTTGAAGGTAACACCCTGCGATGCCAGGCCGACCGAAATACCAAAGCCCTGAACCAGGGCCAGGATAACCGTACCATACCGCGTATACTGGCTGATCTTGCGACGACCAGCCTCGCCTTCCTTCTTCAACTGCTCAAGCTGCGGACTGACCGCAGTCATGAGCTGCATGATGATGGAGGCCGAAATGTACGGCATGATACCGAGAGCGAAGATACTCATGCGCTCAAGCGCACCACCGGAAAACATGTTGAACATGCTCAGGATCGTGCCCTGATTCTGCTCAAACAGTGCCGCCAGACGGTCGGGGTTGATACCCGGCACCGGGATGTGGGCACCGATCCGGTACACCAGCAATGCCAGGAAGACAAACCAGAGCCGCGATCGCAGCTCTGCCAGTCCTTTACCCGCGCCCGCAGGCAATGATGCGTTCTTGGCCATTTAGTCCTCGACTCGCCTTAGTCTTCGACTTTACCACCCGCGGCGGAAATCGCCTCGCGCGCGCCTTTGGTGACCCGAAGTCCCTTTACGGTTACTGCGCGGCTCAGTTCGCCGGACAGGATAACCTTGGCCTCGCGAATTTCTTCGCGAATGATGTCGGCCTTCTTAAGGGCTTCCAGATCCACCACATCGCCTTCCACCTTCGCCAGTTCGTTCAGGCGAATCTCGGCAACGTAACGCTGCTGACGGGAGGTGAAGCCAAACTTCGGCAGACGACGGGCCAACGGCTGCTGACCGCCCTCGAAACCGGGAGCTACGGAGCCACCGGAACGGGACTTCAGACCCTTGTGACCACGGCCGCCGGTTTTGCCGAGCCCGCTACCGATACCACGACCGACGCGCTTGGCATCGGGACGTGAACCGGGTTCTGGAGCAAGTTCGTTCAGACGCATCTTAGTTCTCCTCAACCCGAACCAGGTAATTCACCCGGTTGATCATGCCGCGGATGGAAGGAGTATCTTCCACTTCCACGGTGTGACCGATTTTACGAAGACCCAGGCCCTTCACACACAGCTTGTGCTTGGGCTGGCAGCCGATCGGGCTGCGGGTCAGAGTTACTTTGATCGTTTTTGCGTTCGCCATGACTTCAACCCAGAATCTCTTCCACGGTCTTACCGCGCTTGGCTGCAATATCTTCAGGCGCCTTGGTCGCCTGGAGACCCTTGATGGTGGAACGTACCACGTTCACCGGGTTGGTGGACCCGTAACACTTGGACAGTACGTTCTGAACACCCGCCACTTCCAGTACCGCACGCATCGCACCGCCGGCGATGATACCAGTACCTTCGGACGCCGGCTGCATGTAGACCTTGGAGCCGCCATGCTGAGCCTTCACCGGGTATTGCAGGGTAGTGCCGTCGAGCGGTACTTCCACCATGTTTTTGCGTGCAGCTTCCATGGCCTTCTGGATGGCGACCGGCACTTCACGTGCCTTGCCACGACCGAAACCAACGCGACCCTTGCCATCACCCACTACAGTCAGTGCGGTGAAGGCGAAAATACGGCCACCTTTAACAACCTTGGCGACACGATTGACCTGAACCAGCTTCTCCTGGAGCTCAGGCGCCTTCTGTTCGTTAACGCTCATCTTCTCCACCTCTTAGAATTGCAAGCCAGCTTCACGGGCTGCGTCGGCCAGAGCCTGGACACGACCGTGATAACGGTAACCGGAGCGGTCGAAAGCAACCTGCTCAACACCTGCTGCCTTGGCACGCTCAGCAATCAGCTGACCGACCTTCTTGGCAGCGTCCACGTTACCGGTTGCACCCTGGCGCAGTTCCTTATCCAACGTGGAGGCAGAAGCCAGCACTTTGCTGCCATCTGCAGTAGTGACCTGGGCGTACATATGACGCGGCGTGCGGTGCACGCACAGACGATTGGTACCCAGCTCACGGATCTTCATGCGCACTTTGCGTGCGCGACGCAATCTTTCGTTATTCGCGCTCATAGTCCCGCCTTATTTCTTCTTGGCTTCTTTGCGTCTGACCTGCTCATCCGCATAACGAACACCCTTGCCCTTGTAAGGCTCGGGCGGACGGAACGCGCGGACTTCCGCAGCGACCTGGCCAACCTGTTGCTTGTCGATTCCGCGAATCACCACTTCCGTGTTGGAAGGAGTTTCAGCGGTAATCCCCTCGGGCAGCTCATACTCAACCGGGTGCGAAAAACCCAGGGTCAGATTGAGCTTCTTACCTTGCGCCTGGGCACGGTAACCTACGCCCGTCAGCTGGAGCTTGCGCTCCCAGCCTGTGGAAACACCGGTCACCATGTTGTTGACCAGTGCGCGTGTAGTACCTGCAAGAGCGCGGGACTTTTGAGCACCATCGCGGGCCGCAAAGCGAAGAACATTCTCTTCCTGCTTTACTTCAACCGCCTGGTGAATGGTGAACTGAAGCGCTCCCTTGGAACCCTTCACACTAATTTCCTGTCCGTTCAGCTTAACCTCAACACCGGAAGGCAGCACGACAGGATTATTGGCAACCCTGGACATGTGTATCTCCTAGAATACGGTGCAGATGACTTCGCCACCCACGCCAGCAGCACGTGCGGCGCGGTCTGTCATAACGCCCTTGGACGTTGAGACAATCGCGACTCCCAGACCACCGGATACTTTCGGCAGTTCCCCAGCGCCTTTGTACTGGCGCAGACTCGGACGGCTGACCCGCTTGATCTCTTCAATAACCGGCTTGCCACCGAAGTATTTCAGAGTAATCGTCAGCTCGGGCTTCGCGTCGGCTGAAACGGAAAAATCGTCTACGTAACCTTCGTCCTTGAGGACCTGGGCTACGGACACCTTCATTTTTGAAGACGGCATCGTTACGTCTGCTTTAGATGCCATCTGGGCATTACGGATACGGGTAAACATATCCGCAAGCGTGTCTTGCATACTCATTGGTATGAGGCTCCTGATCTTTTTAGTTGTGCAGCGGCTTGCCGCACCGCTTACCAACAGGCACCTGACCGGAGTCAGGCGGCCTATCTTACCAGCTTGCCTTGGTCAGGCCCGGAACGTCACCGCGCATGCCGTATTCACGGAGTTTGATCCGTGACAGCTCGAACTTGCGCAGAACGCCATGGGGACGACCAGTCACCTGGCAACGATTCCGAAGACGCGAAGGAGATGCATCGCGAGGAAGCTGCTGCAGCTTCATCTGTGCGTTCCAACGGTCGTCGTCGCTGGTATTCGGGTTCTTGATAATTGCCTTGAGCTCGGCGCGCTTCGCTGCATACTTCGCAACGGTTTTCTCGCGCTTGAGCTCGCGGTTCTTCATGGAAACCTTAGCCATTACACTCGTTCCTTATTTCTTGAACGGAAAGCCAAAGGCTTTCAACAGTTCACGACCTTCGTCGTCGGTACCGGCAGTGGTGGTAATGGTGATGTCCAGACCACGGATCTTGTCGACCTTGTCGTACTCGATCTCAGGGAAAATGATCTGCTCACGCACGCCCATGCTGTAGTTACCACGACCGTCGAACGACTTGGGGTTCAGACCGCGGAAGTCACGAATGCGGGGAACCGCAATGTGCACCAGACGATCAAAGAAATCCCACATACGCTCGCCACGCAGGGTAACCTTGCAGCCGATCGGCCAGCCTTCACGGATCTTGAAACCCGCAACGGACTTACGTGCCTTGGTAACAACAGCTTTCTGGCCCGCCAGGCGCTCGAGATCCGCCACAGCGTTTTCAATCAGCTTCTTGTCACCAACCGCTTCGCCGACACCCATGTTCAGGGTGATCTTTTCGATACGCGGCACCTGCATCACGTTCTTGTAGCCGAACTCTTTCTGCAGGGCGGGTACCACTTCCTGACTGTACTGCTCTTTCATGTTAAGCATCGTAACCACCACCGCTTACTGGTTATCGACAGCTTCGTTCGTGGACTTGAAGATCCGCACTTTCGCGCCGTCTTCCTTGATCTGGAAGCCTACGCGATCGGCTTTGCCGGTCTGCGGATTAAAAATAGCCACGTTGGAAGCCTGGATAGGTGCTTCTTTTTCGACGATGCCACCTGGGGTGCCCAGCATCGGGTTCGGCTTGGTGTGTTTCTTGATCATGTTGATCCCGGAAACAACCACACGGCCATCGTCCTGAACTTTCAGGACTTTACCACGTTTGCCTTTGTCTTTCCCCGTGGTGACGATTACTTCGTCATCTCGTTTGATCTTTTTCATAACCGGCCTCTGGTCCTTTAAAGTACTTCGGGTGCCAGTGAGATAATTTTCATGAACTTCTCATTACGCAGTTCACGGGTAACCGGTCCGAAGATACGGGTACCGATAGGAGCGTCCTGATTGTTCAGAAGTACTGCCGCGTTTCCGTCGAAACGGATCAGCGAACCGTCGGGACGGCGCACACCTTTGGCGGTGCGTACCACGACAGCTTTCAGGACCTGGCCTTTCTTCACCTTACCGCGCGGGATGGCTTCCTTGACGGTCACCTTGATAATATCCCCAACGCTGGCGTAACGCCGGTGTGAACCGCCCAGGACCTTGATGCACATCACCTGGCGTGCACCGCTGTTATCCGCGACTTCAAGCATTGTTTGAGTCTGAATCATGGTTGTTCTCCGGGCGAATTACACCTTGGATGCACGTTCGGTGACTTCCACCAGGGCCCAGCTCTTGGTCTTGGAGACCGGACGGGTTTCCTGGATGGTCACAGTGTCACCGATGTTGCACTGATTGCTCTCATCGTGAGCATGGATCTTGGTGGAGCGCTTCATGTACTTGCCGTACAGAGGGTGTTTCACCTGACGCTCGACCAGCACCACGATGGACTTCTCCATCTTGTTGCTCACGACCTTGCCGCTCAGAGTTCTGGCAGTTTGGGTAGCTTCGGTCATGTCACTGTCCTGCCTTTTCGTTCAATACTGTTTTCACGCGAGCGATGTCGCGCTTCACCTTGCCGAGAAGGTGAGACTGATTCAGCTGACCTGTCGCCTTGCGCATGCGCAGGTTGAACTGCTCCTTCAGGAGGTCGATCAGCTCTTTGTTCAGCTCCTCGACTGACTTTTCACGCAGCTCTGTTGCTTTCATCACATCACCGTCCTCGTTACAAAGGTGGTCTGTACCGGCAGTTTGGCCGCCGCAAGAGCGAATGCGTCACGTGCTACATCTTCAGCAACGCCTTCCATCTCATAGAGCATGCGGCCTGGCTGGATTTCAGCCACCCAATACTCGACAGAACCCTTACCTTTACCCATTCGAACTTCAAGCGGTTTGCTGGAGATCGGCTTGTCCGGGAAAATCCGGATCCAGATCTTGCCGCCCCGCTTGATGCGACGTGTCATGGTACGACGTGCCGCCTCAATCTGGCGCGCAGTTATACGTCCGCGAGTTGTCGCCTTCAATCCGTATTCACCGAAGCTCACCTTGTTGGCGCGGTGAGCAAGACCGGTGTTACGGCCTTTCATTACCTTGCGGAATTTGGTGCGTTTTGGTTGCAGCATAAGAGTGCCCCTTTACTTAGAACCTTTCTTCCCAGAGGCTTTCTTGTCAGCACGGACCTGCTCCATACCACCAAGAATCTCACCTTTGAAGATCCATACCTTGACGCCGATAACGCCGTAAGTGGTATGCGCTTCGTAGGTTGCGTAATCAATGTCTGCACGCAGTGTGTGCAGCGGAACACGACCTTCGCGATACCACTCGGAACGCGCGATTTCAGCACCCCCGAGACGACCGCCTACCTGGATCTTGATGCCCTTGGCACCCTGGCGCATGGCGTTCTGCACCGCACGCTTCATAGCGCGACGGAACATCACACGACGCTCCAGCTGACCGGCAACGTTCTGCGCGACCAGGCGGGCATCCAGGTCCGGCTTGCGGACTTCTTCGATGTTGATGTGCACAGGCACACCCATCATGTCGCTGACTTCGCGACGCAGACGGTCAACATCTTCGCCCTTCTTACCGATAACAATACCGGGGCGGGCAGTATGGATCGTGATCCGGGCGTTCTGAGCCGGGCGCTCGATCACAATCTTGCTGACAGACGCCTTGACCAGACGCTTGTCGAGGAACTCACGAACCTGAATATCGTTAAGCAGGTTGCGGGAGTATTCCTTCTTGTCGGCATACCAGACTGAGTTGTGCTCTTTGATCACACCCAGGCGAATGCCGGTTGGATTTACTTTATGACCCATCTGAGCATCTCCTACTTGTCGGCGACCTTGACGGTGATATGGCAGGTGCGCTTGAAAATCCGGTCAGCGCGCCCCTTGGCTCGAGCTTTGATTCGCTTGAGCGTCGGACCCTCATCCACCATCACGGTGGAAACCCGCAGTTCGTCAACGTCCAGACCTTCGTTGTGCTCAGCGTTGGCGATGGCGGACTCAAGAGCCTTCTTGATCACAACCGCCGCCTTCTTCGGGCTGAAAGTCAGAATGTTCAGGGCGTCCTCAACAGCCTTGCCGCGTACTTGGTCAGCGACAAGACGTGCTTTCTGAGCTGAGAGGCGAGCGCCCTTGTACTTGGCTGCTACTTCCATTTCTATTACCTCAGAATCAGCGTTTAGCTTTCTTGTCGGCCGCATGACCACGATAAGTACGCGTTGCCGCGAACTCACCCAGCTTATGTCCAACCATATCTTCGGTGACATAAACCGGCACGTGCTGCTTGCCGTTGTGGACTGCAATGGTCAGGCCTACCATCTCCGGGAAGACTGTCGACCGGCGGGACCAGGTTTTGATCGGCCGCTTGTCGTTAGCTTCCAGAGCTGCCTCGACCTTCTTCAACAGATGCAGGTCTATAAAAGGACCTTTCTTCAAAGAACGTGGCACAGCAATTACCTCTATGTAGTCGTTTACTTGGCCGAACGACGACGTACTATCATCTTGTCAGTACGCTTGTTCTTACGAGTCTTATGCCCTTTGGTCGGAACACCCCACGGAGTAACCGGGTGACGTCCGCCAGAGGTACGCCCTTCACCACCACCATGCGGGTGGTCAACTGGGTTCATAGCAACACCACGTACTGTTGGCCGTTTGCCGCGCCAACGTGATGCACCCGCTTTACCAAGCTGCTTGAGGCTGTGCTCGCTGTTGGATACTTCACCCAGCGTGGCACGGCAATCTACAAGCACCTTTCGCATTTCACCTGAACGCAGGCGGATGGTGGCATACGCCCCTTCCCGAGCAACCAACTGTACGGATGCGCCCGCTGAGCGAGCCAGCTGTGCACCTTTGCCAGGCTTGAGTTCGACGCAGTGGATCACGGAACCGACCGGAATGTTCCGGAGCGGCAGCGTGGAGCCCACCTTGATCGGCGCGTCGATACCGGAACGCACAGGATCACCGATCTGCATGCCCTTGGGAGCGATAATGTAGCGACGCTCGCCATCGGCGTACTTGACCAGCGCGATGTGCGCAGAGCGGTTCGGATCGTATTCCAGGCGCTCGATGACCGCCGGGATACCATCTTTGGTCCGCTTGAAATCAATAATGCGGTAGTGCTTCTTGTGACCACCACCAACGTGACGGGTTGTGATGCGGCCAACGTTGTTACGACCACCCGTCTTGTTCTTTCTTTCTACCAACGGCTCGTAAGGGCGCCCAGTGTGCAGATCCGGGTTGTAAAGCTTTACAACGTGACGGCGTCCGGCAGATGTTGGTTTGGTTTTGACGATCGGCATATTACGACCCCTTTACCTTATTCCACATCCAGAAAATCGATGTCCTGACCTTCTGCCAGCTTGACGTAAGCCTTACGAATGTCATTACGCTTGCCGAACCCGCGGATAGTGCGCTTGAGCTTACCCTTACGGTTCAGAACCTGAACACCTTCGACGGTGACGTTGAACAGTTGCTCAACGGCTTTCTTGATCTCCGGCTTGGTGGCGTCAGGCGCTACACGGAACACGATTTGACCGCGCTCGGCTGCCAGAGATGCTTTCTCTGATACGTGCGGCCCAAGAAGGACCTTATAAATACGTTCCTGATTCATCCCAGCATCTCCTCGATTTTCTTCAGAGCGGGAACAGTCACAACCACCTTTTCAAAGGCCACCAGACTGACCGGATCCAGGCCCGCGATATCGCGCACATCAACGTGCGGGATGTTGCGGGAGGCCAGGTGCAGGTTCTGCTCGACGTTGTCGGCCAGAATCAGCGCGTTGGTCACACCGATGTCCTTCAGCTTGGCGTTGAAGGCCTTGGTCTTGGGGCTGTCAACATTGATGTCGTCAACAACCACCAGACGCTCCTGGCGAACCAGCTCGGAAAAAATGGAGCGCATGGCAGCGCGGTACATCTTGCGGTTGACCTTCTGCTCAAAACCACGGGGCTTCGCAGCAAAGGTCACACCACCGGAGCGCCAGATCGGGCTACGGATGGTACCAGCACGGGCACGACCAGTGCCCTTCTGACGCCACGGCTTCTTGCCGCCACCGCTAACTTCGGAACGCGTCTTCTGAGCCTTGGTTCCCTGACGACCACCCGCCATGTAGGCAGTAACCACCTGGTGAACCAGCGACTCGTTAAAATCTTTGGCGAATGCAGCGTCGGAAACAGAAATTCCCTTGCCGCTACCTGTAATAGTCAATTCCATCGCACCGCTCCTCAGGCTTTAACTGCAGGCTTGATGACAACATCGCCGCCAGTCGCGCCAGGAACGGCACCACTTACCAGCAGCAGGTTGCGCTCGGCGTCGACACGGACGATCTTCAGGTTCTGCACAGTGACCTGTGCGTTACCCATCTGGCCCGCCATCTTCTTGCCCTTGAATACCTTGCCCGGAGTCTGGTTCTGACCAATGGAACCCGGTGCACGGTGAGACAGAGAGTTACCGTGAGTGGCGTCCTGCATGGAGAAGTTCCAGCGCTTAACGCCGCCCTGGAAGCCTTTACCCTTGGACTGACCAATGGCGTCAACAACCTGGCCATCTTCGAAGATGGAAGCAGTGATCTCGCCGCCTGCGGCCAGGTCTTCACCTTCGCCATCAGCCAGACGGAATTCCCACATGCCACGACCGGCTTCTACGCCCGCCTTGGCAAAGTGACCTGCTTCACTCTTGGTAACACGAGAGGAACGACGAGTACCGACAGTCACCTGAACGGCGCGGTAGCCATCGCTTTCAAGAGTTTTCAGCTGGGTAATGCGGTTGGGCTCAACCTCAATTACCGTTACGGGCAATGCCTGCCCATCTTCCGTAAAAATACGGGTCATACCGGCCTTACGACCGACAACACCAATTGCCATGTTTCACCTCTTAAGTGTACGGGGCTCTCACCCTCTATGGCCTTATGACAGTTACACAGACTAATACCGGGCGGTATTAGCCGAGGCTGATCTGAACGTCTACACCTGCTGCCAGGTCCAGTTTCATCAGAGCATCTACTGTCTTTTCCGTCGGCTCAACGATGTCGAGCAGACGCTTGTGAGTACGAATTTCATACTGATCACGCGCGTCCTTGTTGACGTGCGGGGAGATCAGAACAGTGTACTTTTCCTTCCGCGTCGGCAGAGGGATTGGGCCACGCACCTGAGCGCCGGTCCGCTTGGCGGTATCGACGATCTCCTGCGTGGACTGGTCGATCAGGCGATAGTCAAACGCCTTCAACCGGATTCGAATTTTTTGGCTTTGCATGATGCACCAAACTCCACTCGTAGCAGCTACTTATTAGCCGACCTTCAAAAAAAGGAGCCGCATTGTATGCATAATACCCAACCAAGTCAACAGCGATGCTGACTGACCGGGCAGCGATTGCATTGCGACTGAAACAGAAAAAGGGGCTGAAACGTCAGCCCCTTTTTCCTGATCAAACGAGCAGATTACTCGATGATCTTGGAGACCACGCCGGCACCTACGGTACGGCCGCCTTCACGAATCGCGAAGCGCAGACCATCTTCCATGGCGATCGGGGCGATCAGGGTAACACTCATCTTCACGTTGTCACCCGGCATTACCATCTCAACACCTTCCGGCAGTTCGCAAGAACCGGTCACGTCAGTGGTCCGGAAGTAGAACTGCGGACGGTAGCCCTTGAAGAACGGGGTATGACGACCACCTTCTTCCTTGGACAGTACGTACACTTCGCACTCGAACTTGGTGTGCGGCTTGATGGAGCCCGGCACACACAGAACCTGACCACGCTCAACGTCGTCACGCTTGGTGCCACGCAGCAGCGCACCGATGTTCTCACCCGCACGACCTTCGTCGAGCAGCTTGCGGAACATCTCAACACCGGTACAGGTGGTCTTCTGGGTGTCACGAATACCAACGATCTCAACTTCGTCGCCAGTCTTCAGGATGCCACGCTCAACACGACCGGTTACTACAGTACCACGGCCAGAGATGGAGAAGACGTCCTCGATCGGCATCAGGAACGGCTGATCGATCGCACGCTCCGGCTCAGGGATGTAAGAGTCCAGGGCTTCTACCAGCTTCTTAACAGCAGTAGTACCCATCTCGTTGTCATCCTTACCTTCCAGCGCCATCAGCGCGGAACCGGTAACGATCGGCGTGTCGTCGCCCGGGAAGTCGTACTGGCTCAGCAGGTCACGAACTTCCATCTCAACCAGCTCAAGCAGCTCTTCATCGTCAACCATGTCCGCTTTGTTCAGGAACACAACGATGTAAGGTACGCCAACCTGACGGGACAGCAGGATGTGCTCACGGGTCTGCGGCATGGGGCCGTCAGCAGCGGAGCAAACCAGGATCGCGCCGTCCATCTGCGCCGCACCAGTGATCATGTTCTTCACATAGTCAGCGTGGCCCGGGCAGTCTACGTGTGCGTAGTGACGAGTCGGGGAATCGTACTCAACGTGGGAGGTCGCGATGGTGATACCACGCGCACGCTCTTCCGGGGCGTTATCGATCTGGTCAAACGCACGGCTCTCACCAGTGCCGAACACTTCGTGACATACACGAGTCAGGGCAGCTGTCAGAGTGGTCTTACCATGGTCTACGTGACCAATGGTGCCCACGTTCAAGTGCGGCTTATTACG